>QHXU01000159.1:3839-6669 GCA_003223065.1 Acidobacteriota bacterium
CGGCCTGGCTGATCCTGGCGTGCGGGTCCCAGTTTCTTGCACTCGTATGTGGAAAGATCGCAGCGCCAGTTCGACCCTGCGGCCGTCAACTCGATCGCGCTCTCGCGATCGGCAAACACGATCTCGGAAAAAGGAAGCGTAACAGCCGTGTACTTCTCAGCCGCCGCCGCCGACAGTGAAGCAGCCAGCTTTTCATGATCGAAGGCAGGCGATTTCGATAACGTTTCGGCATTGGCCAGAACGAATGCGTTGCCGCCCGGAACCGATTTCCTGTACCAGAACTTGTTCGTCCCGCTAACCCAGTTGACCGGACCCGGGATGTTTATGGCGAGCCCCTGGAGCTTGTTGCGAAGGCCATTGGCCCGCTGATAATCGGCCTCGGTCAGCTGCGCTTGAAGGGAAACCGACAGGAGAAGGAACGAGAATACTGGGAACGCTGGTTTCATTCTTAAAAACCTCGAAGGCTCTTCATTTGGTCATGAACCGGTAAACCGTGGTGCTGTGGAATTGTGCGCCCGATTTCAGCACGGTAGTCGGAAACTTCGGCTTATTCGGCGAGTCCGGAAAGTGCTGCGTTTCGAGACAGAATCCGAAACGCTGCGCGTACGTCTTGCCGCCTTTTCCTTTGATCGTGCCGTCCAGGAAATTGCCGGTGTAGAACTGGATTCCCGGTTCGGTAGTGAGCACCTCCAGCACGCGGCCGCTCGAAGTTTCTTCCACCCGCGCCGCCAGGCTTAACGCGTTGCCGCGCTTGTTCAGCACCCAGTTGTGATCGTAGCCTTTGCCGAGCTTAAGTTGCTCGTCGTTCTGCCCGATGCGCGCCCCGATCGCGGTGGGTTTCCGGAAATCGAACGGAGTGCCCGTCACATCCCGCAATTCGCCGGTCGGAATCAGGCCTGCGTCCACCGGAGTGTACCGGTCGGCGTTCAGCGTCATCAGGTGGCCCAGGATGTCCCCCGCACCCGCGCCTTTCAGGTTGAAATACGAATGATTGGTCAGGTTGACGACCGTGTCTTTATCCGTGGAGGCCGCGTAATCGATTCGGAGCTCATTGGCATCGGTCAGATGATAAGTCACCGTGACCTTCAGGTTGCCGGGATAGCCTTCCTCACCGTCCTTGCTCGCGTAAGTCAGCTCGAGGCCTCCGTCCGGCAACTCGCGCGGAGTCCAAACCACTTTGTCGAACCCGCGCGTGCCCCCGTGGAGCGAATTCTCGCCGTTATTCTGGGCCAGTTTATACTCGACCCCATTCAGCGTGAAGCGTGCGTGGCCGATGCGGTTCGCGTAACGTCCGACCAGCGCCCCGAAATGCGGGCCCGGGTTGTCGAGATACCCGGCCAGTGAATCAAACCCAAGGACAACGTCCGCCATGGCGCCGTTCCGGTCCGGCGTCTTCAGCGAAACGACAATCCCCCCGTAATTGATGATCCTTGCCTCCACGCCGTTCTTGTTCGTCAGCGTGTAGATCCGGACCGGCGCGCCGTCGCGCGTCTTGCCGAAATCGGACTGGCCTATTTTGGTAGCCGCAGCCATCGTCCCGGCGATCATGATAAGCACCGTCGAAGCTTTCCGCAAGTCACCCTCCTCGCCGCCCGTGCTTACACTCGCGGCCATCAATATTGGAAAACAATAGAATAGTTGGCGATGCAAGCGTTTGCAACCCGGGCTCTTTCATGCCGCCGACTGGCCCGCCGGTACTCACGAATGAAAAGTGGAATAATGTAAGCGATTTCAGAAGGAGAGTGTTCATGAGCAAAACCAAACTCCGCGGCGACCTGAGCCGCCGCCGTTTTGCCGCCCTCCTGGCGGCTTCGGGGGCCGCTAGCGCACAGCAGCAGCCGGCGCCGCAGAACCCCGCCATTCCGGAGCAGCGCCGCGGGACGCTCCCGGAAATCCCGCCGTTCCAGGAACCGCTCACGTTCGCGCGCAAGGACGTGCCGCTGCGCGTGCATCCATTCCCGATGACGCAGATCCGTCTGCTCGCCGGCCCGTTCAAAGACGCGCAGGAGTGGAATCTCGGTTACATGCAGCGCTTGCCCGCCGCCCGGCTGGTCCGCAATTTCTTGATGAACGCCGGCTTGCCTTCGTCCGCGCAACCGCTCGGCGGTTGGGAGCAGGACACGCCCGGTCGCGCTGGAGAACTGCGCGGCCACTTCACCGGTCATTATCTTTCTGCGGCGGCGCTGATGTACGCATCCACGGGCGACAAGGACATCAAGGCCAAGGGAGATTTCGTGGTCGCGGAACTGGCCAAGTGCCAGCAGAAACTCGGGGGCGGCTATCTGAGCGCCTTCCCCACCGAGTGGTTCGATCGCCTCGACGCCCGGGCGTGTCCGTTCTACACGGTTCACAAGATCATGGCCGGAATGTTCGACATGTACCAGCTCGCCGGCAACAAGCAGGCTCTTCAAGTGCTCGAAGGAATGGCCGATTGGGCCGGCCAGTGGAGCGCTTCGAAATCCGAAGAGCACATGCAGGACATCCTGAACACCGAATACGGCGGCATGAATGAAGTGCTGTACAACCTAACGGCCGCGACCAACGACGACCGCTGGGCCAAGGCCGGCGACCGTTTCACGAAAAAGCGCTTCTTCAATCCCCTGGCCTCCCGGCGGGACGAGCTCCGCGGGCTTCACGTTAACACCCATATCCCCCAAGTGATCGGCGCCGCGCAACGCTACGATATTTCAGGCGACGTGCGTTTCCACGATGTCGCCGATTTCTTCTGGTACGAAGTGACCAGCGCGCGGTCGTACGTCACCGGCGGAACCAGCAACGGCGAGGGCTGGCTGACCCAGCCGCGTCAGCTTGCCGCCGAGTTGAAGCGGAG
>QHXU01000159.1:6696-8827 GCA_003223065.1 Acidobacteriota bacterium
TGTGCCTACAACATGCTCAAGCTGACGCGGCGGCTCTACACCTGGACCGCGGACCAGCGCTATTTCGATTATTACGAGCGCACACTCTTCGACCACCGGCTGGGAACCATCCGCCCGCGGAGCGGCGCAACACAGTATTATCTCTCCCTCACGCCCGGCGCCTGGAAAACGTTCAATACGGAAGATCAGTCCTTTTGGTGCTGCACCGGCACCGGCGTCGAGGAATACTCCAAGCTGAACGACAGCATTTACTGGCGCGACGAGGAAGGGCTCTACGTCAATCTGTTCATCGCCTCCGAGCTCAACTGGTCCGAAAAAGGCTTCCGGCTGCGGCAGGAAACCAATTTCCCGGAGCAGCCAAACACCAAGCTTGTCGTCAGCGTCGATAAGCCGGTACACATGGCAATGCGGCTTCGCATCCCCGAGTGGACCACGTCGGGCGGTTCGGTGAAACTCAACGGCAAACCGCTAGACGTATTCGGGAGCCCTGGCGGCTATCTGACACTCGCGCGAACCTGGAAGAATGGAGACCACGTCGAATTGGAGCTCCCCATGCATCTCCATATCGAGGTCATGCCCGACGATCCGAAGATGCAGGCTGTGCTCTACGGCCCGCTGGTGTTGGCGGGCGATCTCGGAGCGTCGGGCTTGACGGAACAGATGATCGTGGGCCCGACACGCCCGCCGTCCGGCGCCTCCCCGCCGACGTTCCCACATTCCGCGCCGCAGGCCTCGATCCGGCGTCGTGGATCAAGCCGGGTGACAAGCCGCTGGCCTTCCGCACGAGCGGACAACAAAAGGACCTGACGCTCGTGCCGCTCAACAGCATTTTCGACCGGCGCTACTCCGTTTACTGGCAGGTGTCCTGATCAGAATTCGGCTGTTGCAGTCCCTTCGCTGCGCGAAGACGCTCGTCCGGTACAAGCGCTGACGTTATTGGTCCATCAGCGCGCGGGCTAAAATGGAAAAGTCTGCATGAACCTCGAACAAGTGGCCCGGCGGGCCAAGGTCTCCACCGCGACCGTGTCGCGCGTGCTCAACAATGCGGACGTGGTTAAGAACACGACGCGTGCCCGCGTAATGAAGGCGATCGCGGAGCTGAAATATCATCCCAATCTGCACGCCCGCAATCTCGCGGGAGGCAAGAGCCGGACCATCGGCGTGATCGCCTCCAACATGGAGAACCCGTTCTTCTTCGATATCTATAAAGCGGTCGAGTCTGACGCGCATGCCCGTGGTTATGAGGTCCTGGTGGCGAACACGGATTACCGCTCCGAGCAACTGGTGACGAGCATCCGCCTGATGATCGGGCGCCGCGTCGAGGGTCTCGCGGCCATCGTTTCAGAGATGGCTCCGGAGCTCATTGAGGAACTGGTTGAGACCCGCATTCCAGTGGTGTTTTACGATGTCGGCACGCCGCGTCAGAACATTACGAATATCCGAGTCAACTACCGGCGCGGCGTCGAAAAGGTGGTCGATTACCTGCACAGTCTGGGCCACCGGCGGCTGGGGTTCGTGGGACACCACGCCATGCTCGGTCCGATAAACGAGCGCATGAAGACCGTCGTGGATGCCGTGGCGCGCATTCCTTCGCTGGCGGTGCGGACCTCGGCTGACACCGACACGCTCCAAGGCGGCAGAGAAGCCACACGCGCGCTGCTGGACTCGGGTTTTGCGCCCACCGCCATCATTTGCGTGAACGACGTGATGGCCGTCGGAGCGCTTCGCGAACTACGCGAGCGCGGACTCCGCGTGCCGCAGGATATGTCTGTGACCGGGTTCGACAACGTCAAGCTGTCTGAGTACTGTTACCCCGCCCTCACCACCGTCCACATCCCTCGCGACCGCATTGGGCACATCATCTGCGAACGGCTGATTTCGAAAGCCGGAAAACCCGCCCCGGCCGACCGGGAGATCGTGATCGACCCCGAGTTCATGGTTCGCGAGTCGACCGGGCAGGCTCCGGTGGTCATCCGCAAGTATTAGGAACGTTTGCAGGCCCGAAGGTCGCCTGACGGATCCTCAGAATCGAATTTCCACCGGGCGACCCGTGAACGCCCCTATACGAGTCGCTGCGCCGAGCTTCACCTCGATCTTCCGCTCGGACGGCGCCAGCATCCGCGAACCGCTT
>QHXU01000159.1:8862-9329 GCA_003223065.1 Acidobacteriota bacterium
AGCTCATCTGCACGCCCATCCACTCGCCCTTCCGGTAATCGAACGACTTGCCGTCGTCTTCGTAGAGGAGGAACGACCCATCCGCCCCGGGATAAATCGAGACTCCCAGAGGCTGGTCGATTCTCTCGCCGGTGTATTGCTTCACTGGCCCGAGCGGCAAGATCGCTCCAGCGCGAATGTAAAGCGGCATGGTTTCGAGATCGACTTTGCGGCTAATCTCCCGGCCTCCCTCGTGGCGCTCGCCCGTCCAGAAATCGTACCAGGCGCTGCCGCGTGGCAGATATACCTGACGCGACGTGGCTCCCTGCTCGACTACCGGCGCGACCAGTACGTCAGGACCCCACAGGTATTGATCGCCGCGCGCCACTGCCGCGGGATCGTCAGGATAATGCAGCCACAGAGCGCGCATCACCGGCATTCCCGTCATTGTGCATTCCCGGACGGCGCTGTATAGATAGGGCAGCATG
>QHXU01000159.1:9374-20102 GCA_003223065.1 Acidobacteriota bacterium
ACCTGTGCATTGTGCAGCTCACTTGCGTCCGGTGTGGCCGCGCCGTTGTAATTGGTGACCTCCACCGGTCCTGGATCGCCTGTGTTCCATCCCCACGGCAGCCGCAGCTTCCAGGTGCGGCCGTGGGAGCGGAAAAGCGTGCAAAACGCGCCGAACTGGAACCAGCGCACGTACAGCTCGCCCGTGAATTCCTTGGTCGGAACGAATCCGCCGATGTCCGTTCCCCAGTAGGGGATGCCGGAGAGGCCCGTGTTGATCGCGACCGGAATGTGCGTGCGAAGGGTCTCCCAGGTGGAGTACACGTCGCCCGACCACAAGAACGACCCGTACCGCTGCATGCCCGCATATCCGTTGCGATGAAGCGCGAATGGCCGCTCGTTCGGCCGGTCGATCTGCGGCCCCTCCCAATACATGCGATTCCGGGTCAGGCGCGACTGGATGTCGAGCGGATCGCCTTCATCGGGCCACCAGCCATCCACGCCAAGCGCAAAGATCGGCCGGTGAATGTTCCAGTAGCAACTGGGCTGTTCTTCGACCGTACCGCGCATCGCGCGCGCCTTTATGACCACATGCAGCGCGACCTTGAAATGCTCGGAGTGGAGCTCGTCGAAGATCGCTTTCGGATCGGGAAGAACTTTTCGGTTGAACTCGAATTCGCCGTTGTTCGTGTTCCAGCCCGACGGACAGAAGCCCGTGCCGAGGTAGATCATGGCGTCGCACGGCAGCTTCTTTCTCCGAAACGTTTTGGCTTCCTCGAGAATTTCTTCCCGGCTCGCCAGCGTGCGGTGCGATTGCTGGTAGCCGAAGCTCCACAGCGGCGGCATCTCGGCGCTGCCGGTGAGGCGCGCGTATTCGCCCATGATGCGAGCGGGCTCCCGCGAGGCTACGAAAAACAAGTCGAGCGGAAGGGCGGCCGGACCCGCGGGCCGGAAGCGGCTCTCCGGACCCGTGAAATCGAACGTGCCGAAGGGCTGGTGAATGAACATGGCCCAGCCGGCCGTGCCGATGATCCAGGGAATCGGGACGCGGCCGCCGTGAGTGCGAAGCTGATACCCGCCCTGCCCGCTGCGCATGCGGTCAGCCGAACCGCGGCGGTCGAATTGCGGGCCTCCCTCGCCGAGGCCAAGCAAAGGAGCGTTCCCCGTCACGAAGGAAACAACACCGTCGTCCTGGCCGATCTTGAGCTGCTGCACAGTCTCGCCCCTTGATGTTTCGACCACAAAGGTGAGCGGGTCGGGCGACACCCTGATTCTCAAGGCGCCGCACCTGACAGTCTGTGCGGGGGTGGCTCCACGCAGCCTCGCAACAGGCGAGCCCCAGGATGACTTCACCAGCGAGCCGTCATCCATCGCCCCCGCAGTCTCCCCGTCCTTTATAGGAATAATTGTGAGGCGTAACGTGTGCTCGCTCACCGGCGCGATCTGAATCTCGACATCCTGTCCTTGAACCCGCAGCGCGGATTCTGCCGCCTTCTGCTCCCCTCGAAGCAGGAGTGACGCGCCCACGCACTTGAGGGCTTGTCTGCGGTTCATCGCCTTACTTGACCGGCTTCATCGGAAGCTCTCCTTCCGCGCAATTTAAAGTACCGCGGTTTCCGCCAACAGATGGCCCGAAGCGAAACGATGAAATCCGAGGAGGTCCGTGTCAACGAGATCGCACGTGCCCTTGAGAATCAAATCCGATAGGATTTTGCCCGTGGCCGGGGAATGCATCACTCCGTGCCCGCTGAATCCATTGGCCAGGAAGAAACCGGGCAGATCTTCGACCGGCCCGAGTACCGGATGATGGTCCGGCGTCACCTCATACAGCCCCGCCCAGGCGCGCCGCGGGTTCACTTCAGCCTCTTCGAGGCATGGCAGGCGATCGACGCCGCGCGTCAGAATTTTTTCGATAAACGCGGGATCGAAGTCGGTCTTGAAACCCGGCGTTTCATCGGGATCGTTCCAGGCGAGCAGCAGCCCAAGACCCTCCGGCCGGTAGTGGAAGCCGCTCGACATGTCGATTACCATCGGCGATTTGTGTGAAACCTTCTCGAACCGCTCGGTGGGAACAAGCATCCGGCGCAGCGGCTCAACGGGCAGATCGACGCCCGCGAGCTTTGCCACCAGGCCGGCCCATGGGCCCGCCGCATTCACCACAACCCGGCCCGCGAACCGTCCCCCCGAAGTTTCGACGCCACTCACTCCCTTGCCGTCCACCTCGATGCCGGTCACTTCGGTGCCGCGCAACAGTTCGACTCCGCGTTCCATGGCTTTCAGCATGAAGCCGGTCATGACGCTATGCGGATCTACGAACCCGTCGGTTGCACAGAAGCTGCCGCCGATAACGTCGTCGGACCGGATCTCAGGCGCCAGGCGGCGCACATCATCGGGCTGCAAAAGCTGAACCGATTTCAAGCCCGCTTCCACCTGGCGCTGGTAGTTCTCGCGCAGATATTTCAGATGGCGCTCGTTTGTGGCGGCAAAAAGATAGCCTTGCGGCCTGTAGCCGGAGGGATATCCCACGACTTCGTCGAACGTGCTGAAGAACGAGATCGAGTAAAGCGACATCCGGATGTTGATGGGGGTGGCGAATTGAGCCCGCACGCCGCCCATGCTCTTTCCGGTGGAACCTTTACCCTGGTGCGCTTCGCGCTCGATCACCAGGACGTTGCGGCATCCGGCCTCGGTCAAGTGGTAAGCGATGCTCGAACCGACGATTCCACCGCCGATGATGATGACGTCCGCCGGCTTCACTTGAGACTCCTTGCGTGCATGTTAGCGCTTTCATGCACAGGCGGAATATGCGTGTGCTCGTCTTTTTTCAAGGCTTGTAGCTGGAGTTGATGAAGCCGTCCACGTCCTTGTGGAGCTTTTCGCGCGCCTTCCGGTCGATGTACATCATGTGGCCCGCTTCGTAATACGCGAAACTGATGTTTTTCCTGATCGGGGACTCGAGCATCATATGCGATACCGTCTGCTCGATGCCGTTGAAAGGAGTCGCCAGATCGTAATACCCGCAGACCACCAGCACCTTCAAATTGCTTTGCTGCGTCATGGCTGAACGCAGCGATTCCGCAACCTGGCCCGGCTCCCCTCGATCCCAGGGCCGGACATTGGCGGTGATCGTGTAATACGTTTCGGTATTCCATTTCAGCTCGCGGCGCACGTAATCCTGAAACATGGCCGAATATGCACCTTCGTACGACGCTTCACTCGAATCGTATTCGTTGCGCTCACCGGCGGCATCCACGTCCATGCCCTCAAAACGTGAATCCAGGCGGCCAACGGTCAGGCGCTTAGCGCGCTCGAGTTCCTTGAACCATCGCTGCGGGCTGATGCGAAGGTTGGCCTGTTCGATATATTTTGCCGAAAGGCCGGTGAAATGAGCCAGGTCTTGAACCACTTTCTGATATTCAGTCCTGGATAATTCATCGCCCTTCTCCAGCGCCGCGGCATATTCGCCGTGAGCAAATTGCCGCGCGGCCTGTGCGACCGACTCGATATTTTCCTTCTGGAGGTCGGGCGGCAGCAGATGGTGATACCACGCCGAAACAGTGTAGGTCGGCAGCAAGAATTTGGTTCGGTCGTCGGCGCCCCAGTTCCCGAACGCCACCGTTGAGACCAGTACGATGCCGTTCAGGTAGATCTGATGGCGGTGCTGCAGAACGCTGGCCAGTTGCGCCGAGCGCGTGGTGCCATAACTTTCGCCGATCAGGTACTTGGGCGAGGCCCAACGCTCGTTGCGCGTGAGGTACTGATAGATGAAATCGGAAAACCACGTGGCATCCTGCACGGTCCCGAAGAACTGCGACGGGTTCTCGCCGGGCACGGGGCGGCTGTAGCCGGTCGAAATCGCGTCCACAAAAGCAAGATCGGTGGCATTGAGAAACGAATCTCCGTTATCAACGATGGAGTACGGCGCGGGCATGCCATGCCCGTCGTCCGTCAGCACGATGCGTCTGGGCCCCAGACCCATGTGAGTAAACAAAGAAGCCGAGCCTGGGCCGCCGTTATACACGAATGCGATGGGGCGCTTGGAAACGTCCGGAACATCATCTTTCGTGTAGGACACAAAGAAGAAGCTGGCCTTCGGTGTGCCGTCGTCGGACTTTATTACATAATTCGCCGCTGTCGCCGTATAGCTGATTTCCTGCCCGCCAATGCGTGCCTTGTGGTGTGTTACCGAGGACTTCTCCTCCGGAGGAGGTCCGTGCCGCACTTGCTGTGCCTGCGAGGGCTCGGCTGGCTGCGGTTGCTGCGGCTGCTGCCCCGGGAACTGGCCGCGTCCACGCGGCGGATTGCCCTGCGCAGCCGCCTGGCTCGCGGCCAGCAATACCATCAATCCCGCGCCTGCAAGTCGATTCATTCTCATCTCCGCTCCTCCTTCCTGTCAGGTTATGGCACGGATACGTTCGCCGCGGAGCCGTGCATCTCTGCCAGCATCTCCGCCGCCAGCTTTTTCGCCTGTCCGACGCTGGCCTCTTTTATGCGTTCGTAGCCGCGGATCTGGTCCGGCAGTGCCGCAATCTCGAGAGCTTTTGGCAGGTTTTCGTCGGTGACGCGCTCCATCACCTGTTCGATCAGGGCCCGGTACCATTCGATAAGCTGGCGCTCCATGCGGCGATGCCGGCTATAACCGAATATGTCGAGAGCGGTGCCGCGCAAAAACTTCATCGCCGCCAGCATCCGCAGAATGATGCGGAACCACGGCCCGAGCTTCATCTTGCGCTTAACGCCGAAACGCCGCAGTAGCGGCGGATGCAGGTTGTAGGAAATCGATTCCACCTGCTCCCAGGTCTCTCTCAGGCGCTGTTCGAACCCGGGCTTGGTGAGCAAACGCGCGACCTCATATTCGTCTTTGTAAGCCATCAGCTTGTAGAGGTAGCGGGCAACAGTATCTTCGAGCGCCGGCGCGCGACGCCCGACCGTGGCGACAAAGTCGGCGTACGACTTCGCGTAAGTGGCGTTCTGGTAAGCGCCGAGTTCCGGCACGCGGTCCAACGGGGCCGTCCCCTGACCATCGCGTTTCGGACTCAGGAACTGCTCGACCCACTTGGCGTCGTGATAGTACTTACGGCCCCACTCGAAAACCTGCAAATTCCTGTCGACATCGACACCGTTCAGCCGGATCGCCTGCTCGATCGACTGGAGCGAGAGCGGAATCAGCCCGCCCTGATAGGCCACGCCCGCCATGAACAAGTTCACCGCCAGGTGGCTGCCGAACAAACCCTCGGCCAATCGGTTTCCGTCGACGATGATGTTGCGGCCGCGCCGTGTTACCGCGCCGATCCGCTCTAGTATCTTCGCGGGTCCGGTGATGGGTCCACGCCCGTGGATCACGTCAATGGTCGGAGTGATATCGGTATTCAGCACCGCGGTCGTTCGTTCCGGCGAGGCGAGTTTCAGCTGGTCGGGATGGCCGGCGCCGATCAAGTCGAATCCCAGAATCAGGTCGGCATTTCCGATATTGGTTTTGGGCGGAGCCTCCAGCGGCCTCCGGCTCAACAGTAAATGCGAAACCACCGCGCCGCCCTTTTGCGCTGACCCGGTCTGGTCGAGCGTTGCGACCCACAGGCCGTCGATCCAACCCGCCGTAGCGAGCAGAGCGTTAATGGTGACCACCCCCGTGCCCCCGATCCCCGGGCAGACGATCCTGTAACCGTCCCCGATCTCGGCAATCTCACGCGGCGCAGGGACGTCGGCTGCGGGAAGCGAAGGCAGAGGCCGCCGGCGGAGTCCGGTTCCTTGCTTGATCTTCACGGTGATGAAGGAAGGACAATCGCCGAGGGCGCACGAGTAGTCCTTATTACAAGAGGACTGGTGAATTCCCATCTTCTGGCCCAGTTCAGTTGCCACCGGCAACAGGCTCATGCAGTTGGATTGCTTCACGCAGTCGCCGCAGCCCTCACATACCTCCTCATGGATCATCAGCCGCGCCGATGGCTCCTGATATTTTCCGCGGGAGCGCTTGCGTCGTTTTTCGGCAGCGCACTCCTGATCGTAGATCAGCGCTGTAACACCCGGGGTCTTCGCCAGCTCCGCGAGCGTGGGCTCAAGCTGGGAGCGGTCGCGCACCTGCGCATTGGAGGCGAGGTCGGCGTTGTGATAGCGCTCCGTCTCCTCGGCCAGGATGATCGTCTTGCGCACGCCCTCCGCCTGGAGCTTCCTGGTCAGCTGCGGGATCCCAAGCGCGCCCGTCACCTCCTGCCCACCGGTCATCGCGACATGGCCGTTGTAGAGAATCTTGTAAGTAATGTTCAGGCCGCTTGCGATCAGCGCCTGCACCGCCAGCGAGCCGGAATGAAAAAAGGTCCCGTCTCCAATGTTCTGAAACACATGCTCATGCTCGACGAACGGAGCCATCCCGATCCACGGCGCGCCCTCGCCTCCCATGTGCGTCAGGAAGGAGAAGGTGCGGTTCGAATCGACCAGGCGCATCGCCATGGTGTGGCAGCCGATGCCGCCGCCGGCCACCTGGCCTTCCAGCAGCAGCGTGGAGCGGTTGTGCGGGCAGCCCGAGCAGAAGTTGGGCGGGCGCGAAACGGAAAGCTCGCGCGGGCGGCTTTGAACATCTTCAATCCAGCGCACGCGCGCAGCAGCCCGTTCCGTTGTGTGGCGTGTGGACAGAATCGCGGCGATTGCTTTTGCGATGCGGTCCGGATCCAGCTCGCCCGTGGCCGGGAACAGCGGCGCGCCCTGTGCATCCTGCTTGCCGAGAATGACCGGTCTCCGGGCGAGGCTGTAGAGTGCATCGCGCAAGTGCAGCTCGAGAAAGCTGCGCTTCTCTTCGATCACCAGGATCGTGTCCAGCCCTTCCGCGAACTCCCGCGCGAACGCGGTGTCGAGAGGGAAAGTCATGCCGAACTTCGCGATCCGGATGCCAAGCCCAGCCAGCTCGCTCTCCGCGATGCCGAGATCGTGAAGCGCTTGGGAAAGATCGTAATAGGACTTTCCGGCACTGGCCAGACCGAGCCACGCACCCGTAGCCGCGCCGCGCAGGCGATTGATGCCATTCAGCCGCGCGAACGCGATCGCCGCCTCCAGCCGCCGGGCGTTCACCTCGTGCTCGAGGGCCAACGTGACCGGCGGCACAAGACGCGTATCGAAGGTCTTCTGATAACCTTCCGGCACTCGGATTTGCGGTTGGTCGGGCTCCACTGCCACCGTGCCCCCGCCATCGCACACGTCGGTGACAAGTTTCAATCCGACCCACGCGCCGGAAAAACGCGAAAGCGCGATGGCCAGCAGGCCGTAGTCGATGATTTCCTGCGTGTTGCCGGGATAGAGAAACGGGATGCCGACGTTATAGAGACTAAAGTCGCTTTGATGCGGTATCGTGGAGCTTTTGCAGGCGTGATCGTCGCCGGCGAGCACCAGCGCGGCGCAGTTCTTGCCCGTGCCCGCCAGGTTTGCATGGCGCAGAATATCGCCTGAGCGGTCGACACCCGGACCTTTGCCGTACCAGATGCCGAGCACGCCGTCCACCTTAGCCTTGCCGACTACTTCGAAAATCTGGCTGCCCATCACCGACGTGGCGGCCAGGTCCTCGTTGACGCCCGGATGAAAGTGGATCCGGTGCTCGGCGAGCAGTGTGGTCACGCGCGCGAGCTGCAAGTCATAGCCGCCTAGCGGCGAACCCTCGTAACCGGATATGAACGTGGCGGTGTTCAGACCCGCTCTGCGATCGCGTCGCATCTGGTCCATCGGCAACCGGACCAGTGCTTGAATGCCTGTGAGGTAAAGGCTGCCGCGCTCGAGAGTGTACTTGTCAGAGAGGCGCACGGCTAACGTTGGTATCGTATCACAAGAGGCTGTGAAACCCTTCGTTTACGACGCTCGCGTGCGTTTCGGCGATACCGACGCCAGCGGGCGCATTTTTTACGCAGCTTTGTTCCATCATTTCGATGCCGCCGAGACGGAGTTCTTACGCAGCATCGGCTGCCGTTACTCCGAGTTCGAGCACGCGGGATTTCCCCGGGTGCACATCGAATGCGATTTCACGTCGGCCTTGAGCTATGACGACCTGATGAATATCGCGGTGACGGTGGAGCGCGTCGGCCGCGCCTCCTTCACGCTTGTCTTCGATGTGAGTGTCGACGGACGCGGAGCGGCGCGCGGGAAGATCACGATCGTCAGCATCGATCACCGCACCCACCAGGCGGTTCCCTTGCCGGAGAAGCTGCGTGCAGCGCTTAATCAGTAGAGCCGGTCTCCGCACCGGACTTCTTTTGACGCTGTTCGCGGGCTGCACCGGGCGGGGTGCGCGAACTGTGCGAATGGCGGTGGGCGGACAAGCTCAGCTCATCTATCTTCCGGCGACGATGGCCCAGGAACTCGGCATGTACCGCGAAGAGGGACTAAACGTCACGATCCAGGATTTTCCCGGCGGCGCAAAGTCGCTCGAAGCGCTGCTCGGCGGCAGCGCGGACGTCGTCTGTGGATTCTACGAACACACCATTCAGATGGCCGCACAGGGGCGCGAGCTACGAGCCTTCGTGGCCATGCTGCGCTATCCCGGACTGGTCGCAGTGGCCGCAGCTCCGGGCGTCGCCCGTATCGAGGATTTGAAGGGCAGGATCGTGGGAGTGTCCGCCCCGGGCTCGGCGACGCACATGTTCCTGAACTACCTGCTCCTGACCCACGGCTTGAAGCCTGGCGACGTCAGCACGCCCTCCATTGGAATGAGCGCTACCGCCGTCGGCGCCGTCACCCACGGTAAAGTTGACGCAGCGATCATGAGCGATCCTGCACTCGAGATTGTGTGTAGGCAGAACCCGTCGGTGCGCCTCCTGGCTGACACCCGGTCCGCCCAGGGCGTGCGGGAAGTTTTCGGCGTCGACACCTATCCCTCCAGCGTCCTGTATTCGACTGCCCAGTGGATCGGCGCGCACCGGGAACAGGCGGGGCGCCTGGCGCGTGCGCTGAGCCGCACCCTGGACTGGATGCGCGTCCACTCTCCGGAGGAGATCCGCGCAAGGCTACCGGCGCAATTCCGCACCGAAGACGTGCCTGCGGACCTGCACGGCCTGCGGGCGCTGCAGGCCATGCTTTCGCCCGATGGGAATGTGACGCCGGAGGGCGCCGCCGTTGTCCACAAAGTGCTCAGCGTGTCACTGGAGGCTGTACGGAACACGCCCGTTGACCTGACCAAGACTTACACCAACGAGTTCGTCGGCCGATAGAATGCCGATAGAATAAGGTATGCATCGATTCCTGCTCCACAACGACGAAATCCGCGATGCGGGGGACCGCATCGTCTCGCCGGGACAAGTGGGGCTTCTAAACGGATGGGGCGTTTTCTCCACGGTACGCACCTACGACGGCGTGCTGTTTGCTTGGGAGCGGCATTGGGCTCGGATGCAGCGGGACGCGGAGCGTTTGCGAGTCCCGTTCCCAAAAGACTCCCAATGGCTCGAAGAGCGCTTACACCGCCTCGTAGAAGCGAACCAGGCCTGGAATGCAACAATGCGAGTGGTGGTGATACGTAATCGCGGTGGAATGTGGGAAGGCCCGGCAGCGACGCGCGATTTCGATGTTGTTGCGTTCACGGCCGACGTGAACCAATGGGGCGCGAGCGTGAAGCTCGGCGTGGTGCCGCATGCGCGCCATGCCGCGAGCGAGTTCGCCGGAGTGAAGTATTTGTCCTGGTCCGAAAACCTGACCTTGTATGAGCGTGCTCACGAGCAGGGATTCGACGAGGTTATTCTGTTGAACGAGCGCGGCGAGATCTCCGAATGCACCTCCGCCAATATTTTCGTGGCCGCGGGCGACCGGGTATGGACGCCTCCGCTCGCTTCCGGGTGCCTGCCGGGCGTGACGCGGGCGCTGCTGCTCGAAGAGATTCGTCTTCCAGGAGTTACGGCCGGCGAGAAGACGCTGCTACCAAAAGACCTTGAATGCACCGATGAAGTATTTATCGCCTCAACCACGCGCGAGTTGTTGCCGGTGATCTCAATCGAGGGATTAAACGTGCGGACCTGTCAAAAGATGCGCGACCGCCTGCAGCATGCATTCACGGCATACGTAGAAAAATACGTGGCAGCGCGCCGCGAAACGGCGGCAAGCCGTTATAATTGAACGAAGGATCGATGCAACTTTCTTGTCCGAAATGCGGTACCCGTGACGTACGAGTTTCACACCGGCAGGGCATCGCCGAGCACATCCGCGCGCTCTTCGGCGTCTATCCCCTGCGTTGCCGGCGCTGCCGCAGCCGCTGGGAGACCAGTGTGTGGGCCGCGGGCGCGTGGAAATACGCGCGCTGCCCCCGCTGCTATCGCCAGGAACTGACCACCTGGAGCGAGCAATACTACCATCCTCCGCGATGGACCCTGGTCATGCTGCGCTGTGGCGCCACACCGTACCGTTGCGCCGCCTGCCGTTGCAACTTCGCAAGCTTCCGTCCCTGCAAGGAGCGGTTTAGCTGGCGCCACCAGACCCGGACCGAGCAGACATCGGAAGCAACCAAGCAATAGCGCTCCGCGTTCTCCAAATTGTACTGATTTGTAGGCCGAATGGTGCAGCTGACGCCCTGCGAGAGGCGAGTCCGAGTCAAATGGCCGGGACAAAATAAAAATGGTCCCAAGTGACCCGTTAGTCAGCTCATTCCCCGACCCGCATGCAGGGTCAGAACATGGCATCCGAAAACGGTGTGACGTAAACCCTTAACTCCCCGCCGCCGGTTTTAGGCCGACTGCGGATCAGTGCGCCGGTGCGCGTCCGCTCTCCGTTTCGGTAGAAGCTCGTTTCT
>QHXU01000448.1 GCA_003223065.1 Acidobacteriota bacterium
ACCGGAACGTGGTTGCGACATTCTCGCCGCGCGAGGGACAGACCTACGAAGGCACTTGGTTCCGTCCCGGTGTCGAGCCACTCGACTCGGCCATGAAACTCCCCTCCGACGGCAACGAAGCCCAAGCCATCGTCGAGCGCGTCCGCGGCGGCGCGGCACAGATCGAGAAGATCGACGCCCAGATACGCCGCATGGCGCCGCCATTGCTGTATGACCTCACGGAACTCCAGCGGCACGCCAACCGCCTCTACGGCTTTAGCGCCCAACGCACTCTGGAACTGGCGCAGTCTCTCTACGAACGCCACAAGCTCATCAGTTACCCGCGCACCGACAGCCGCTATCTGTCGCAGGATGTCGCGAAGACGCTCCCCAAGATCGTTACCGCCATCGCGCCAGACTACGCGGGTTTGCTCGCGCCGGGTACCGGCCAGCGTCCGCTCAGCCGTCGCTTCGTCGATGACGCGAAGGTGACGGATCACCACGCCATTATTCCCACCGGCGTCTCGCCGGCGAATGCATCGGTCGAACCGGACGAGCGGAAGGTGTTCGACCTTGTCTGCCGCCGCCTTCTCTCGGCCTGGCATGAGGATCACATCTGGTCGGTCACCACGGTCATCACGCTGGTCCGCAGCGGCGTGGAGCACACCGAGGATCGTTTCCATTCGCGCGGAACGGCCGTCCAACAGGCCGGCTGGAAGACGCTCGACATCGGCGGGGGCAAGCGAGAAAGCAAGAAGCCGCAAGACGGCGAGGGCGCTAACAGTGCTCCGGGCGAAGAGGGACAGGCCCTACCGCCGGACCTTGCCGAACGCCAGCCGCAGCAGGTGCTCGAAGCGGAGTCAGTCGCGAAGAAAACGCGTCCGCCGAAACGGTTGACCGACGCAACGCTGCTGACGGCGATGGAAACGGCAGGCAAGGCGCTCGACGACCGGGAACTTTCGGAGGCGATGAAAGAGAGTGGCCTCGGCACGCCCGCTACGCGCGCGCAGATCATCGAGGTGCTGCTGAAGCGTGGATTTATCGCGCGGCGAGGCAAGAGCCTCGAGGCGACCGACAAGGGCATCCGCCTGATCGAAGTGGTTCACCCCGAGGTGAAGAGTCCAGCGATGACTGGACAGTGGGAAGCCTACCTCAAGCGCATCGAGCGCGGGCAGGCGCAACTGGTCCCGTTCCTCCAGAGCATCGAGCAGTACGTGCGCGAAGTGGTGGGCAAAGTGGGGAGTGCTCCTGCTGCTGAGCGGAACCAACCTGCCCAAGTGCACGCAGTCGCCACGCCGGCCCCAACTTTAACCACGCGTCGGACCGGGGAGCGCAGCGGCAACCTCCACCACGTCCTCCAAAACTGCTTCGGCTACGAGTCGTTCCGGCCCAACCAGGAAGAAGTCTGCCGTGTTCTCACTAGTGGCCGTGACGTTGTGCTCGTTATGCCGACCGGGTCCGGCAAGTCGCTCTGCTACCAGCTTCCCGGCATCATGCTCGGCGGGACAACGCTGGTGATCAGCCCTCTGATCGCATTGATGGAAGACCAGGTTGGAAAGCTGAAGGCGTTCGGATTCGCGGCCGACCGCATCCATTCGAACCGCGACCGGGCCGCCTCGCGCGAAGTCTGCGTGCAGTATCTGGACGGAAAACTGGACTTCCTCTTCATCGCCCCGGAGCGGCTGCGCGTGAGAGGATTCCCGGAGATGCTCGCCAAACGGAGGCCTTGCTTGGTGGCCATCGACGAGGCGCACTGCATTTCCCAGTGGGGACACGACTTCCGCCCGGATTATCGGACCATCGGCCAGCACCTGCCGGCGCTCCGGCCCGCGCCTGTCATCGCGCTCACTGCAACGGCGACGCCGCTGGTCCAGAGCGACATCGCACAGCAACTGGGTCTGAGTACGCCGAAGCATCTGATCCACGGCTTTCGCCGGGACAACATCGCCATCGAAGTCGTGAAGGTTCCGCCCAGCGCGCGATTCTCGCTTTCGCGTGGCCTTCTTCAGCCGGTCGATCGCAGGCCGGCGATCATCTATACGCCCACACGCCGCGACACTGAGAGTCTCGCTCACGAGTTGCGGCGCGACTTTGCTGCAGCCGCCTATCATGCGGGCCTCGACGCGAGCCGCCGCGAAGAGGTGCAGAAGGATTTTCTGGATGGGCGGCTCGACGTCATCGTGGCTACCATCGCCTTCGGCATGGGGGTGGACAAGCCGGACATCCGTACTGTGATCCACACGGCCCTACCTGGCAGCGTGGAAGGCTATTACCAGGAGATTGGACGCGCTGGCCGCGACGGGTCACCCTCCCGCGCCATCCTCATGCATTCCTACGCGGACCGTTATACGCATGATTTCTTTTTCGAGAGGGATTACCCCGACGCTACCGTTCTCGCACAGATCTTCGACTGCCTTACGCCCGCCCCGCAGCCGAAGGACACCGTGAAATCGCGCAGCCACCTCGCCGGCGAGGCATTCGATATCGCGATGGAA
>QHXU01000160.1 GCA_003223065.1 Acidobacteriota bacterium
CTCGGAATCGAGTTCATGCACGACGTTCCCTTTCGGCAGGTCCACATTCATGGCCTGGTGCGCGATGCCGAGCGCCAGAAAATGTCGAAAACCAGGGGCAATACGATCGACCCCCTGGTAATCAATGAAAAGTACGGCACGGACGCGGCGCGGTTCGCGCTGCTGGTGAGCGCGGCGCCGGGAAACGACATTGCACTGAGCGAAGACCGGATCGCCGCGACGCGCGCGTTCGCGAACAAGATCTGGAATGCGTCGCGGCTGTTGTTCAACAAGAGCGGCGGCGATGCGGTCAAAGCTTCGCTGGCCGATCGATGGATCGCGAGCAGGTTAAACGCGTGTGCCGAGGTCACGAATCGGGCATTCGAGCAGCATCGTTATCATGAATCGGCGGACGCGCTGTGGCACTTTTTCTGGGACGAGTTCTGCGACTGGTATCTGGAGCTGAAGAAGCTTGATGCGGATTGGGGCTACGCTTACAAGGTTTACGACGACGCATTGCGCCTCCTGCATCCAGTGATGCCGTTCATCACCGAGGAACTATGGCACCGACGCGGGTATACCGGATCGATCGCTCTGGAACGATATCCTCAATTCGATCCAGCCGCGGCGGATACGGATGCAGAGAAGGAAATGAAGCTGCTGCAGGAGATCGTCACGGCCGCTCGGGCGATCCGCGCGGATCACAAGGTGGACAAGAAGCAAGTCTTGGGCGGAGTGCTCTACTGCCGGCGCACAACGCAGATCGAAGCGATGGAGCGTTTAGCGAACGTAAAGCTGGAATTAAAGCCGGGCCCTGCGCCGAAACTGGACGGTGCAACGCGATCGACTCCGGATTTCGACTTAATGTTGAGATTGCCCTCGGCAGCGCCGCAGAAAGAGCGCTTGGAAAAAGAAAACGAGCAGCTCGAAAAATTGATCGCCAATTCGGCGCGGCAGCTCGAGAGCAAGGAGTTTTTGAAAAAGGCGCCGGAGAAGGTGGTGGCGTCGATTCGTGCGAAAAAGGCCGAGTACGAGGCGCAGCTTGCGAAGAATCGGGCGGCGCTCGCCGGGGGATGATGGTGACGCGGGCCAGCCGCCATGCCTGGATTAATTGAAGCCGGCGCCACAAGGATGGAGCATGATCTTCGATCTGGACCATCCTGACGTAGCGCGCGCCGTTCAGAATGCGCTTGCCGAGGACATTGGCGCCGGCGACATCACCACGGAGTTCTGCATTCCGTCCGGCATGTTGGCGGAAGCGCGTTTTGTTGCGCGCCAGGATCTGACACTGGCCGGTGTCGAGCTGCTGTCGCTCCTGTTCGAAGCGCCGATGCTGCGGAAACGCAGCGGAGACCGCGTCGCGGCGGGAGAGGACTTCGCGCGCGCCCGGGGCCCGGCCCGAATATTGCTCTCTCGCGAGCGTGTGGCGCTGAATTTTCTGCAGCGTCTATCCGGCATCGCCACGCTCGCGGCGCGATTTGTCGCGGCGGTGGATGGCACGGGAGTCCGCATCCTCGATACGCGCAAGACCACGCCCGGCCTGCGTGTGCTGGAGAAATTGGCGGCTGCTGCCGGCGGCGTGGTGAACCATCGGATGGGTCTGTACGACGCGGTGCTAATCAAGAACAACCACATCCGGCTCGCCTCAGGCGTTCGTCCGGCAATCGAGAGGGCGCGCTCCGCGGGCAAGCCCATTGAAATTGAGGTAAGAACGCGCGCGGAAATCGAGGAGGCGCTCGCCTGCGGCGCGGCGAGGCTGCTGCTCGACAACACAACGCCGGAGCAGGCGTCGGACGAAATCCGCTTCATCTGCGGACGCGCAGAGACGGAGATCTCCGGCGGCATCACGCTCGAAAACGTCCGCGCTTACGCCGAGGCGCATCCTGATTTCATCTCTTCAGGAGCGATCACGCATTCAGCCACGGCGGTTGACATTAACTGCGGCATATATGCCCTTTGATATCGCACGCGTGCGGGCAAGGCTCCCGGGCCGCCGTATCGACTGGTTCGCAAGCGTCAGCTCGACCATGACGCCTGCGGCGCGGCTGGCCCGAGATGGTTGCTCCTCAGGAACGATCGTCGGCGCCGATGAACAGGTGGCGGGCATCGGACGTCACGGCCGCGTCTGGCATTCGGAGGCTGAGGGCGGGCTGTATGTCTCGATGATTCTCAGGCTCGGCGCGAGCGGGGGGGCGCTGCCGGTAATGATGCTCGCACTCGGAGTTGGGGTTCGGGACGCAATCGCCGAAGTTACCGGCCTGGCGCCGGACCTGCGCTGGCCGAACGACGTTTTGTTGAATTCCCGGAAGTGTGCCGGGATTCTGGCGCAACTGGAGGGCGAGGCGGTGATCGCGGGAATTGGCATTAACGTAAACCAAACCAGGTTTCCGCAGGAGTTCGAGCTTCTGGCGACGTCGCTCGCGCTCGAAGGGAAGCCCGGCGTTGCGCGTGAAGAGTTGCTGGTGGCGGTCGTCAACTCGGTGGAGCATTGCTGTAAAATCCTCACGGAGGAGGGCTCGGCCGCAATCCTGCGCATGTTTTCGTGCGCATCCAGTTATGTAGAGGGGCGGCGCGTGAACGTGAAACAGGGCGCGGAGGTGATTGAGGGCGTCACGTGCGGGCTCGATCCCTCGGGCTTTTTGTTGGTCCGGCAGGATAATGGCAGGCAAACGACGATTTTGGCCGGTGGTGTGCGCCCGGTCTGAACCGCAACCGTGAGGCAACGCGCCCAAGGAGGGTTATGCTGTTAGCGCTCGATGCAGGGAACACCAACATCACGATCGGCTCTTTCGACGGAGAGACCCTCACCGGGCGGTGGCGCCTCCGCACGATCCGCGAGCAGACAGCGGACGAGTGGGGCATCCTGATGCGCAATCTGTTTTCGCTCTCGTCGCTCGACTTATCGGCCGTGGATGGCGTGGTGATTTCGAGCGTGGTGCCGGCCGTCGACCAGCCGCTGACGGCGATGTCGGAACGCTATTTTCGCCGGCAGCCGATGTTCATCAATCACACTACTGATATCGGAATCAAGGTGTGCTACGACAATCCCCGCGAGGTTGGCGCGGACCGGCTGGTGAACGGCGTGGCCGGATTTCACAAGTACGGCGGCCCGTGCGTTGTGGTAGACCTGGGCACTACGATCAACTTCGATGTGATGTCGGCGAAGGGCGAATATCTGGGCGGCGTAATCTGCCCCGGCATCGGCATGTCGATCTCAGGATTGTTCGCAAAGACGGCGCGCCTGCCCATGGTGGATTTCCGGGAGCCGGAGAAACTGATCGGAAGCAACACAGTCGGCAGCATCACGTCAGGCCTGTACTACGGCTTTATCGGGATGATCGACGGCATCGTAGAGCGCGTCACCGCCGCACTGGGCCCGCAAACCAAGGCCGTCGCCACCGGCGGCCAAGGACAGCTGATCGTACGTGGATCGCGCCTGGTGAAGACGTGCGATGAGAATCTGACGCTTGAAGGGCTGCGGCTGATCTGGGAGCGGAACCAGAGCCGGTGACAGAGAATTATTTCAACTATTTCACCGAAATCGAGGACCATTTTCAGCGTGCTCGCGGCACGGGACTGTTTCTGCTCTCTCCTGTCGACTGGGCGTTGATCGAGGCCTGGAAGAACGCCGGACTTCCGCTCGAGGCCGTGCTGCGCGGAATCGACGCGGCGTTCGAGAAATGGCGCAACCGGCCGGCGCGAGCCAAATTTCAGACCGTAAATTCGTTGGCTTACTGCACGCAAGCCGTGGCGGCGGAGGCGCAGGCGATGGCCAACACAGCGCCGGTTGTGCGCAAACAGGCCTCCGCGCCGTTCTCCGTTGAGGACGTTAAGGCGTTTGTGAGCCGCAACGCCGAGACTCTGCGGAAGGCGGGCCACCAAGATCTGGCCGCGTCTCTCGATGCTCTCGATCTGGATGCGCTCTACGGCGATCTGGAACAGCTCGAGCAGAGGCTGACCGCGATCGAAGAGAAGATGATCGCGCTGCTGCGCGCGGCCGCGAGCGAAGAAGCGCTGTTCGAAGCGCGCCGCGAGCTGGACTCCGATTTGAAGCCCTATCGCGGGAAGATGACCGCCGATCAGCTCGCGATGCTCGAGAAGCAATTCCTGGAACGGAAGCTGCTCGCTGCCGCGGCCTTGCCGCGATTGAGCTTGTTTTATCTCTGATACAGTACTACGAATGAAACCAGCTTCCCTTCTCTGCTTTGCCTTGCTCGCGGGCTGCGGGAAGCAAGCGCCCGCAGCGTGGAACAAGACCGAAGTCATGATTCCGATGCGAGACGGCGTGCGGCTCCACACACTCGTCTATGCTCCCAAAAACGCGGGCGGGAAGCTCCCGTTTCTGATGGAGCGGTCGCCGTACGGGTTTACGGAAGGCAGGCCGGATCGCGCGCTCGAAACGCGCTACAAGCAACTCGGCGACGAAGGATTTATTTTCGTTTTCCAGGATATCCGCGGGCGGTATCAATCCGAGGGTCAGTTCGTAATGCAGCGCCCGGTGCACGACCGGTCCATATCGAACTCGATCGATGAAGGCACGGACACCTACGACACGATCGAATGGCTGCTCAAGACCGTGCCCAATCACAATGGGCGCGTGGGGATTCTGGGGATCTCCTACGGGGGCTGGCTAACGGCGATGGCGCTGATCGAGCCGCACCCTGCCCTGAAAGCCGCCAGTGAGCAGGCCTCGCCCGCAGACATGTTCCTGGGCGACGACTTCCATCACAACGGTGCGTTTCGGTTGAGCTATGGCTTCGAGTACGTTTCGCGCATGGAGACCGGCAAGGTGCAGTACCGCTTCGAGTTCGACAAGCACGACACCTTCGAATGGTACCTGGCGCTGGGCCCCCTTTCGGAAATCGACAAGCGATACTTCCACGGCGAAAAGCCGACCTGGAACAATTTCGTCAACCACCCCAACTACGATTCATTCTGGCAGCAACAGGCTGTGAACCTGATTCTCACCAAGACGACTGTGCCGAATTTGAACGTGGCCGGCTGGTGGGACCAGGAAGACTACTATGGTCCGCTAAGAATCTACGAGACACTCGAAAAGAACGATGCGGCGGATCACAAAAACCACCTGGTAATCGGGCCGTGGCGCCACGGAGGATGGGCGGGCGAGGGCAAGAACCTGGGCCCGATCGAGTTCGGCGGGGACCAATCCAAGTACTTTCGTGAAAAAATCGAGGCGCCCTGGTTCGCGTATTGGCTGAAGGACAAGGGATCGTTGAATCAGCCGGAGGCGATGACGTTCGAGACCGGCCGCAATTCGTGGGAGCGTCACGACGCATGGCCTCCCAGCGACGGAATTCAGAAGCGCAAACTCTACCTCACGGCGGGCACCGGATTATCGTTCGACGCCCCGCGCGATAACTCAGACTCGGCCTTCGACAGCTACGTATCCGATCCCGCGCACCCGGTTCCCTACCGGCACCGGCCGATTCCGGCGACCTACGAAAGAGCGTCCGGATGGCCGGACTGGCTGGTGGAAGATCAGCGCTTCGTGCATTTGCGGCCGGATGTGCTGAGCTTTTCGACCAGCCCGCTGAAGGACGACCTGGTGATCGCCGGCGACGTGGTTGCGCACATGTTTGCGTCGACATCGGGCTCGGACAGCGACTGGATCGCGAAGCTGATCGATGTGTATCCGGAAGACGATCCGAAGCTGCCGGGCTATCAGTTGATGATCTGCGACGAGGTATTCCGTGCGCGATTCCGACAGAGCTTCGAGAAACCGGAAGCTCTCGAGCCCAACAAGGTGTATGAATACGCGATCGATCTGCACTCGGCGAATCATGTTTTTCGACGCGGGCATCGAATCATGGCGCAGGTGCAAAGCACGTGGTTCCCTCTGATCGACCGCAACCCGCAGACATTCATCGAAAACATTTACAAAGCGTCGGCGGCGGATTATCAGCCAGCTACGCAGAAGATCTTCCGCTCGGCAAAGTATCCGTCGCACGTTCTGATTCCGGTCGAGTGGAGATAAAAGAAGTATTCGCCGATTCGAAACCCACGGGATCCTGCTAAAGACGGATCAACGGCTTCCGAACGTTTGCGCGCTGATGGCCGGGGGCCGGTCACTGGCTCGTGGTGGGCGGGCAAGGATACATTCATTCATGGCGTGAGGTCTGGCGGCCTTTCCCGTGGAGGAAGCAAAGGCATCGCTCGAAAAGCTGGTGGCGCATCTCAATCGGCGGAATGGAGGATTCGGGCGGCTACCGTGGAGGTTGCAGCAGCATCTTCAGCGGCATAGTCGAACTTGTGGAAATTCACCTCGCCGGGCGGATGAGCGCGCTCCCACTCGATGGTGCGACGGATAGACTCATCGAGCGAAACAGTCTCCTGGTAGCCGATCTCCTCACGAATGCGTGTCGAATCGGCTTCCCAATGTTGTGCCAAATTTCCGGGCATCACCAGGTGCGCCGGCGCGCGCTCTTTGGGCAGGATCATGAACTGGCCATCCCAACCGGCAGCGGCGGCGATTTTGCGCGCCCATTCGAGTTCGGAGAACGCCGGTGTTTCGGCGACGTTGTAGATGCGGCCCGCCGCGCGTTCCGAAGTGGCCGCCAAGGCAAGCGCGGCAGCGACATTTTCCACGTATCCGCGCGGCGCCCTCCATGCGGCCAGGCCTTCTTCAAGGAGCATCACGCGCCGGCCGTCGTCGATCCGCTTGAGCACAGGGTGGAAGCGATGCAGATGATCGCCTGGACCGTAGATCATCGGAAGGCGCAATACTGTGGCGGGCAATTCGGGATCAGCCATAATCGCTCGCTCCACAGGGACCTTATCGTAGGAATCGTCCAGCCAGCCGAAGATCTTTTGCATCATCTTCAGCGCTTCAGGCGGATACATTTGCGCTTTGCTGCGGAGCCGCGAATTCTCGGTAAGTGGAACCGGCTCCAGCGGACCCTCCTCGGTGCCATGAAGGATTCCACAGGCGCGGTAAACGTCGATGCTGCTCGCCGCCACAACGCGTTGTGCAACGCCTCGAAACGCTTCCATCAAGGCCTGCGCCTGCATGCCGGAACTCAAGATCAGATCAATCACGACATCGGCGTCAGGACGAATCTTCGGTAGATCTTGCCGCCCGCCGAAGATGTGCTCCGCGGGCAAATCGGCCTGGGTGTTGCCCCGGTGAAACACCGCGACCGAGTGACCCATGCCGGCGAGCCGGCGGACAACGTACGGTCCAATAAAACCCGTGCCTCCGATGACCAGGATTCGCATAGGACCTCGCTTGAGGTAGTCCCTGAAAAGTGCAGGCAGTACCTCGCTTTGAGCATGAGTCTAACAAGTTGTACACTGAATAAGGTAAATATATCGGTGGAGGTGGGTCTTCTCGAGTAGCCTGCTCCCAAGCATTTGCCGCTGGGTCGCATTGCCTGACGGCGCTTTCCGCGCCGCAAAAAAGGTATTTTGCGATCTTTTCCAGCTGGTCTTTCCCGATGAGTGCCGCGTTTGCGGCGAATCTCTCAAAGAAGTTTCGCGAATCCCCGTTTGCCGCCGGTGTCTGCGGGAACCGGCGCCGCTGATCGCCGAATACTACTGCGTCGCCTGCCGGACACCCTTCCTGAATCGATTCCCGCTGGATGAGAGCGGCCGGTGCGCGCTATGCCGGCTGGGCTTGACCGGGTTTGATGCGGTGTATTCGTACGGGTCGTACGAAGGCGCTCTGCGGAAGCTGGTTCACGTTTTCAAATACCAGGGAGTCCGAACACTCGCCCGGCCGTTCGGCGATTTTTTGGCGTGTGTGCTTCCGCGCGAGGAGCGGTTCGACCTGGTGACGCCGATGCCGCTGCACTGGCGGAGGCGATGGCAGCGCAGGTTCAATCAGGCCGATCTGCTTGCGCGCGAGATCGCACGGCGCTGGAACGTTCCTGCGCGGAGCGTCGTGCGCCGGATTCGCGCCACTTCGCCGCAGGCCGGGCTCACGAATGCCAAGCGCCGGGCCAACATGCGCGGCGCGTTTTCAGTGAAGCGAGGTGTGCGCCTTGATGGGATGCGCGTGCTGCTGGTGGACGATGTGCTGACCACCGGCGCCACGGCCAGCGCCTGCGCGCGGGTACTAAAGAGGGCTGGAGCCGCTCATGTGGCTCTGCTCGCTCTGGCGCGTACGGATCGCAGAACAATGAGTATCCAGCCGCTCGCAGAAGCGGCCGGGAGTGGGAAGGTATGATCCTCAACCATCAGGAGCGCCTGCATCGTCCCGTGCTCGTGCTGAACGCCAGCTACGAGCCGATCAACGTGTGTGCGGCGCGAAGGGCGTTGGTGCTCGTGCTCAAGGGAGTCGCCGAGGCGGAGGAGCACGTCAACGCGCACGTGCATTCCGCGCGGCAGGCCATGCGAGTGCCCAGCGTGATCCGGCTGCTCGAATACCGCCGCATTCCCCATCAGACGCGGGCGCTGTCGCGCAAGAACATTTTGATGCGGGATCGTTACACCTGCCAGTACTGCCTCCGCACGCTCAATTCCGCCGAGCTGACGCTGGACCACGTGATCCCGCGGTCCCGGGCCGGCGAGACGGCGTGGGAGAACCTGGTGGCCTGCTGCCATCCTTGCAACAATCGCAAGGGCAACCGCACACCGGAGGAGGCCGGCATGCGTCTGGCGCGCGCGCCGCGCCCGTTCAGCCTGCACACCAGCCGGCACCTGATGCGCTTGCTCGGAAAGAGCGACGATCAGTGGCGGAAGTACCTGTTCTATTGACGGGTTCTCTTCAACCGCCGGCTCACGATCCGGGTTCAGCTGGTCAATGTTTACGCGCCACGAGCACGCGCGAAGGATAGAACGTCTGGCGCACGAAGCGATTCGTGACCACCCGCAGTCCCGCCTGGCTGATGAGGTCCGGAACCGCGTGCTCCACCTGCCGCCCCCAGAAGGCGGGCACCAGCTTGCCGCAAACGCAGTAGATCCGGTTAAACATCTTCACGTTCTGTCCGATCACAACCAGGGAGAACGTGCCGCTGGCGCGCAAGACGCGGCGGATTTCGCGCAGCGTGAGCTGGATGTCGTCCTGGGAGAGCAACTCAAATAAATAGCAGCACACGACGGCATCGAAGCTCGCATTGCAGAATGGCATGCTACGCACATCAACCGCGCCGCAGTGGGATTGCGCTTCGGGAAATTCGCGCCGCGCGCGATTCTGCGTGCGGGCCGCCATGTTCGGCGAAAGATCCAGGCCGAATGTTTTCCCATCCGGGTTAGCCTTCACCAGGCGGCGAAACATCTCACCGGAGCCGGTCGCGATCTCGAGCACCCGCATGCCGTTCTGAATTCCCGCGTGCCGCAGAGCGCATTGATGCGCCTTGGAGTGGAAGAAGAACGTGCTCACGGGATAAACCGAAGCAACCGCGTCGTAGATGCGGCGCGTCCGCTCGGCGATTGTGCGCGGCATTTGGTCCGCGCGGGGCAGGAGAAGGGAATAGTTAAGATCGCTCAAAGATTCACCTCAAAAAGGGAATCATCCGCTACCTACTAACGATTCGACTCCAACTACCGTACCACTGACTTGTTCCGGAATTTCGATTCCGGTGCTGGTTCCGTCACCCGGACGGCTATCTATCCACATCTTATAGTTCTCGCCGAACAGCACTTTCAGGCGCTCGTTAACGTTACTGACGCCGATTCCCTGCTCGAACAACGTGGCGAGGATGGCCTCTGGAATACCAACACCATTGTCCTCCACCAGTATTTTCTGTCGATGCTCGGTGAGATGAGTCGATGCCCGGCGAGATGGCTGCGCAAGCGCACGGTGCCGCCGTCGACCTTGCTCGAGAGACCGTGCCGGATGCTGTTCTCGACCAGGGGCTGCAGAAGCATGCTGGGGACCAGCAGGTCGAGCGTCGCCGGATCTATGTCTTTGACCACACGGAGTTTGTCGCCGAAGCGCACCATCTCTATGGAGAGGTAATCGTCGATAAATGAGAGCTCTTCGCCTAGTGGAGTCAAGTTATCTTGTCGACGCAATAAGCGGCGTAGAATTTTCGACAATTTGTACACCACCCGGCGTGCCTCGTCGGGATCGACACGGATCAACGATGCCACGGAGTTCAGCGTATTGAGCAAGAAATGCTGGTTGATCTGACGGCTGAGCGCGGCAAGGCGCGCCTCATTCAGCCTCAGCTGCTGCAGTTCCAGCTTCTTTTCGTTTCGACTGCTGTTCCAGATTTTGATCGGCAGCACGGTTGAGAACAACGTCGTCGCATAGACGGCGACGATCACCCACGGACCCGAGTCGCTCCACCTTTCCTGCAACGCGAACACGCCTTTATGGGGAAACAACGCAGCGATGCTGGAGCGTAAGAGCTCCGCCAGCAGAATCACTAGGACGCAAGCGAGACTAAATCCGGGAAGGCGCAGGTCGCGTTTGCGCAGCAACCGGTAAAGACTCAAGTCGGGGAA
>QHXU01000111.1:0-10226 GCA_003223065.1 Acidobacteriota bacterium
ATTAACAGCCAGCACGTCTAGGGTTCCCTAACCACTTTGATTTCTTGAAATTTTTCAATCACGGCCAATACTTGCATCGCGCCGATCCGGGTCTTCTCCACGTAATCCCGCTGCTTCTCGTTGAGCTCGCCGGCGCGTTCGGCTGCGAGCAGTTGTATGTATCCGATCACGGTTTGCAACGGACTCCGGACATCATGGGTAACGGACCTGAACTGGCCGAGTTGCCGCAACACGGCGGCAAACTCCTCTTCGCGCGCCATCTGTTTCTGCATCTGAACGCTTAGCTCCCGGGCCGCAGCGGCGCGCCTTCGGCAGACGAAGACCAGAGCAGCCGCCAAGACCACCAGAAAACCAAAACCCAAGTTGCCTAACACAGTGATTCTTCTTAAGAATCGGCGGAATAAGATTTTGCATTAGGCGGGATAATGATAGGGATACGAACCAGGGCATGCTCCAGCAGAAGGTTCTTGTTGGCGCTGACCTGTTCTTTCGAGGAAATCCCGATTGGGCCCGGAGCGGATGCGCCCGAAAATTGCCTGAAATGTTCAAGTTAGAACCCGCTCCGAGAGGCTGCGGCGCCTCCACGGAGCTGGCCGGGACGGCCGGGAGAATGCGCTGTATTCAAAATCTCGCGGCTCATTTCAACTTCTACGCAGCTGTGAGAGGACCTTCGCGCGAGGGTCGCGAAGGGGGTAGGACGCCGTAAGTGAACGGCGCAAGACGTACAAAAACACGACGGCTGGATGAAAAAGTGCACTCCCATTCTGGACATCCCGAGGCTCGCTTCTCCCGCCCTTGCCGTCTTTAAAAAGACTAACATGCAAAGGCATCTTCCGCAACCAGAAATGCAGGAATACATTGGATTCCCGGACCTTTAATGGATGAAAAGCGATCCTGCTCGACTTTAATCGTCCGTGTAAACCAGGCAAACGCCCTACAATAATTGAACAGGAGGAGAAAATGTTCGTGACCGTGGTCCTCGGGCAGCCAGCCGGCGCCCAGAACCAGATTGCGATGCGGTGGCTCACCACGCAGCGCGCGGCCCATACTTCTCCGAAGCATGCTAACATTGCCGCGTCCAGCCCAATTCTTGTCTCGCGTGAAAGGATTCGTCCTCAATGCCGTCACTGAAGAGTACCGTTCGCCTCGTCCTGGCTGTTGCTTTCTCGATCAATATCGCCCTGTTCCTGGGTGCTCAATCCAAGACATCCCCAGGTTCCGCCCGGAATCCGGACGCCGGCAAAGAGCGCATTCATCGCATCGAGACAACCGTCGTCGACATGCCCATGGGCGAGAACGAACCACCGCTGCGTCTCGACATACAGAAGTTGATGCAGCTCTACAAAGTGCCTGGGCTGAGCATTGCGGTCATCGACAACTTCCAGATCGTTTGGGCCAAGGCCTACGGTGTCATCGAGGCAGGATCGACCGCGTCCGTCACTACCAGGACACTGTTCCAGGCCGGCTCGATCAGCAAGCCGGTGGCGGCGGCCGGCGCGCTCTACCTGGTGGAACGTCGCAAGCTCTCGCTCGACGAGAATGTGAACCAGAAGCTCAAGACATGGAAAGTGCCGGACAATGAATTCACGAAAGACGAAAAGGTGACGTTGCGGCGATTGATGTCACACAGCGCGGGTCTCACCGTTCACGGCTTTCCGGGGTACGACGTAGACGCTCCAACGCCCACGCTGGTGCAGATTTTCAATGGTGAGAAGCCGGCCAACACGGCATCCATCCGGGTGGATTTGGTTCCGGGAACGCGGGTGCGCTATTCCGGCGGCGGCGTTACGGTCGAGCAGCAGCTCATGATGGACGTGACCGGCAAGCCGTTCCCCGCTCTGATGCGAGAAATCGTGCTAGACAAGATTGGCATGACGGACAGCAGCTATGAGCAGCCACTGCCTCCCGCTCAAGCCGCCATGACGGCCAGCGGGACTTATGCGGATGGCAAGGTGGTCCATGGAAGATGGCACATCTATCCGGAGATGGCAGCGGCTGGGTTGTGGACCACGCCCACGGACCTGGGCAAGTTCGCGATTGAAATAGCGCTGTCAAAACAAGGCAAGTCGAACCGCGTGCTTTCCGAGGAGATGACCCGTCAAATGTTGACGCCGGTTATGGAGGATGCCGGGCTCGGTTTCTTCCTTGATAGGAACAATCCCGGGCAGTTCGGCCACAACGGAGCCGACGAAGGCTTTCAGGCCCTGCTCACGATGAATGCCGAGTCGGGCAGGGGTGTGGCGATCATAGCGAACTCGGATAACGGGATTGCCGTCGGGGACTTCGTGCTGCAAAGTGTCGCGAAAGAGTACGGCTGGAACTACAGATCTCCGGAGCGGAGAGCGTTTCCGACGCTTGTGCTGATCGCAAAGCTGAAAGGATCACAAGCCGCGCTGCAGCGGTACACGGAACTCAAGAAATCCGGATCAGCGCAGTATAAGGTTGAGGAAGGGACACTCAATGGCCTGGGCTATACCCTGCTGTTCTCCGGCCAGACCCAGGACGCGATCGCCGTATTCCAGCGCAATGTGCACGAATATCCGAAATCGGCAAACGTTTACGACAGTCTGGGCGAAGCGTACATGAAAGCGGGCCAGAAGGACCTGGCGATTCAGAATTATGAAATGGCGCTGCATCTGGATCCAAAGAACGAGAACGCGATTGACAGGATCAAGAAGTTGAAGGAGACGAAGTGAGATCGAGTCTAAGGCAACTCCGCCTGTTGGAGAATTCGAAGCGCCGCGGTTTTCCTGGCCGCATGCGTTCGATGGAACCTAACTCCTCAAGCCTTCGTACGTCATTAGTGGTGAACGAAGCTTAGCAACTCTGAGGTCAGCGAGCGCCGAACGCTCTCGGCCACCGATAATTTCCTCGAATATCCCGGTGTAGGCGGTTTATCCGTCGCGGTTATGAGTTTGACAATCGAGCTACAGCAACTGGGTCCCGATATCGCGGTCATCACACTCACGGGCAGGCTCGTCCTTAGCGGTGATTGTCGTCAACTGGAGCATCTTGCGAAAAAGATGTTGACGGCGGATGCACACGACCTGATCTTCGATCTCTCGCGGCTGACGGGCATAGACTGCGCCGGTATCGGTGTCCTCGCAGAGTGCGCTAGCGCTGTGGCCGCGCGCGGGGGGACGCTCTGCATTGTGGGGGCGAGGGGCATCGTCCAGGACGTGCTCGCGATCACCCATCTCAACTTATGCGTCGAGTGCTTCCCGACGGTCGAAGAAGCGGTGGAGAGGCTTCTGCTAATCCCCAGTAGCGTCGCCATGTCTGTGCCGCGCGAAGTGAACTCGCGCCCCAGGCGAATATAACCATCACGGGACTACCAGAATTGGAGCCCGCCAAAACGCCGCCTTCTGGCCGATCGGGTCGAGTACCGTCAACTGGCACTCGTACTTGCCGGGCGCAACCTGGTCGAGAGGAATATCGAAATGCACAGGGACTGTCTTCAACCGGTCGTTGAGTCCGTCTGCTACCTCGATTGGCCGTGTTTCGAACGCTTTCTCCTGTCCCCGGTAAATACTCACCACCGCAACCAGCGGCTGGATGGCAAGTGCTCCTTGCTGGTAGGCCTGCAGGTAGACGTAGAGGTTGTGGTCTTTGCTGAACACGCGCGTCACGCTGGGAATCAGTTTCTGACCGTTCTGGACCAGCGGGTTGACGTCGTCTCGTCTGTCCTTATCCTTCGCGGCGTTATACAGTGCATCTTTGAGTTCTACGCGTTGGCTGCTCAGGACAACGGAGCTGATGGGGACACGCTTTTCCTCATTGTTTAAATTGGGGACGACAAAGGTGACCTGATAGGTTCCGATCCTGCCCGTTTCGGCGTCACGCGCGAGAAACTTGATCGTGTACTCTCCGGGCAGAAGGGTGAAGCCGGTATCGTAGACTATCGGGCGCTTCGAAAGTTCGCTCGCCGTTGCTTCGTTCAGCTTCGCAGTCACCTTGTCCCGCACGTTCATAATCGTGGTGCCGTATGCGTTCTTGACCTCCCCGATGAAGTCGATCGTCGACCGTTCGGCGCCGCCCCGCTGGGCCAGCGCCAGTTCCCGGCCCGGAATCTTCAACAACAACAGGAACGAAGTATTCGGCCCGATTCAACTGGAAGTAGTCGATCTCCATGGCAATCGTGAGCTCCGTGATCGGATCGGGCAGCATGAGCGCATCTTCCAGTTGACGCTCTTTATCGGCGGCAGTGAATTTCGCGAACTGTTTGCCCGCATAATAGCCTTGCCGATAGTCCAGGTTTGCCGCCAGGTTGTCGTTCAGCGAAATCTTGATCCGGCGGAATTTGCCGTCCTGCGCGGCGTTGGTCGTGTAGTACCCGATGATGTAGTAGCTGGAAATGGACTGCGCCGCTTCGACGATTCCTTTCGTCAGATCGTTAGAGTCGAGCAGCGCCTTTCCGCCGGTGTCGCCGGCCAACGCATAAAGCGTGTCTTGCGAATGTTGAAAGTCGGCAGTAGCGGCGAGCGCACCCGCGCCCGAATACATGGCGGCATTTCCGGGCGAGCTGTGTGTCGCGTCGCCCAGAGGCGCCTGCGCCACTAAACCGCGGGCGTCAATCGGCCAAAACGACACTCCAGCGCGAACGGCCGTATTGATGGTGGCGCGCAGTTGCGCCTGATTGTTCAAGCCGTTCAGCCGAAGACCCCCGGCGAAATAAATGAGCGACTTCTTTTCGCTAAGCTGCCCCAGCATATTAGCTGCCGTCTGGAGAGCCGATAACTGGCGGTCCGTATTGAAGATGTTGAACTCACTGTCGTCTTGGCCAAAGGCGGCCCCGGCGTCGGGACTGCTGGCGTCGTTCGTGGATTCATCGAACCCCTGGCCTTCTCCCACGATCATTGTCTGGAGGATGCTCAGCAGGCGGTCACAATCATCGGTGAAGTCCTCTAGCACTTCCACCGCGCCCCCGGAGTAGCGAAGGATAGCCACGAAGTCGGCGGATCTCATCTGAGTCCGGATGAACTTCTGCGCCGCGGCCAAAGCGCGCAATTGATCGGCGGGCTGCATGGCGGTCATGTCGAAGTAAAGAGCCAACAGGCGACGGTTCTTGTACCTGGTATCGCCCGGCCTTTCAGGCTTAATTTGCGTTCGGCGGAGCTTTTCGTAGATGCGGATGCGTTCGGGCGCGGATCGGGCAACCGGCGCCGTGGTATCGGCCTCTTTCAGTCTTTGAAATTCGAAAACACGGGTTGCCTGGAGCACACCGTCCTCGGTGACCGTGAAATCATTCGCGGTCAAACCCTCGACGGGATTGCCTTTCTTGTCAGTCACGACCACGGTTTCGACGACCAACTGCGTGCCGGCACTGAATGTAACGGCACCCCGCTGCGCATTCTGTCCAACCTGCTGCCCGGTGAGAGCGATTGTAGACAACAGCAGTGCCGTGATCGGCCGTTGCATCATCAGAACCTCAAGCGCAATGTCGTTTGCACGCTGCGCATGGCGTTGGCTGCCGCCGGCAATCCGAACTGCGCGCTGTTCACCGTCGTATTCCAGGCGGTGAAGTTCACGTGGTTCGGTGTGTTGATGGAGTCAACGCGCAGATCGAGGTTCAGCCGGTCACCGACCCGGAAGGTACGTCCCAATGAGGCGTTGAGGACAAACTGGGCAGGGCCTGTAATGGAATTTCGACCGGCATTTCCCCATTGCCCCGGCAGGGGCGCCGTGTAAGCCGCGGGGTTCAGGAAGAGGCCGCCAGGAGCCGCGTAGAGTGGCGCCCCGGTGTAGTCCGGCCGGATGGTTCCGGTCACTCCCGTGCCCTGTACCGGCGCCAGATAAACCGGCGTCTGAGGGAGGCCGGTGCCGGCCGTGATCTGCGTAGCAAAGGTCCACTCTTTGAAGAGTGCCCCTTTCCAGCCGCTCAAAAGTGTGCCTCCGGCGAGTCCCATGCCGGTCGTGTATTGCATCTGCAAGCTGAGAAGATGGCGCTGATCGAACGTGGAAAGCCCGCGTTCCGCGCTCAGATCGAGCCAATTCTGCGCGATAGCGAGACCTCCTGCGCCTGTCAGAGGTGAAGCTGCCGGTCCGGTGGATGTCGTGCTGGGGACGCCGGGCGAGTTCTGTCCGGTTGCGGTTTGAGTGTTCGTGGAACCTCCCTGTCCTCCGAGCACAGCGGCGTTGTCGATGGATTTCGAGAACGTATACTGGAGTGTCGCCGTAAAACCATTGCGAAGTCTTCGCCGCAACTGGATCTGAGCAGCCTCGCGGCTGGAATTGCCGTTCGAGGCGAGGTATGCAAACCCCGCCGGACAAGCCGGACAGGGGTTGGCTGCGCCGGCCGGAAAAGTGTTCGGGAGAAATGCCTGAACGGCATGCGTCCCTTTTATGCCGAGATAGGTTGCCGTCATCTGTAGCGAACCGGGCAGGTCACGCTGCACGCTGAGCTGCCAGTTCTGCGCATACCCGACGCGGAAGTTCGGATCGATCGCAAATGTGTTGCTAGTGATGGAAGGAGAGCCGGCGAAGCTATTCGCCAGCGTAAGCGGATTCGCAGCGCTGTTTTGTACGCTGGAGGTCTTCGATAGCGGAGGTTGTTGCGCCATCCGCAAAGCGATCGCCTGATATACGGACGTGTCGTAATAAACTCCATAGCCGGCACGAACAATCAGTGACGAGCCGGCGACAGGGCGCCAGGCGATGCCGACGCGCGGCGCGAAACCGTGCTTGTCGGGTTGAACCAAGGAGCTGGGATATCGCTGCCCGGTCAGCGCGCCAGTCGGGTCACTCGCTACAACCGGCGCCACCGCTTCAAAAGCCGGAGCGATGTCGAGGTTCACGATACGGTCGTACAACTCCGTGATCGGAGCCCCATATTCCCAACGCGCGCCTGCATTGAGGGTGACCGCTTGACTGATTCTCCAATCGTCTGCGATGTAGGCGTCGTAGACGGATTCACGAAAATACTTGTCGGAGTTGCCGAAGGCGATGGAACTCGTGGCAGGAATCCCCAGCAGAAAGTCAGCAAAATCGTTGCCGGTTTCAGCGCCCGTAAAGGTGAGCGTCCCGCGCGGGTCTTGTTGCGAGAGATAATTGAATTCCTGCCTGCGGAAGTCTCCCCCGAACGTAATGTTGTGGGCTCGGCGATTCCATAGCATCGAATAGGACAGCCCGCTGGTCTGACTTCGGTTGAATGAGCTTTGCGCATCACTAAGACCTGCGATACCGCTCGAGAAGTTCAGGGCCGGCGGCCCCCAGTTCATCGGATCCTGATTGTTACCTGAAATCCCGGCCTGGCCCGAAACGTTTTCGCGGTTCTCAAAATACGGCGTCACGCGAGTGGATAGCCGGCTGAACTGATATCCGAGGTTCAGAAACCATCGCTGGTTGAGGCGGTGCGACCAGTTCGCACCCGTATTGATTCCCAGGATATCGGTTGTATCCAGGAAACCGAAAACGTTCGGATTGTCCATCCGCGTACTTTGAAAGTTGAACTGGCCGTACACCTGGTTTCTGGAGTTGAGTGTCTTGGTTACTCTCGATTGCAGAGCGTCCCGGTGAGTGGGACTGAGGATCGGAACCTGGTAGTTGTAGCCTGCGTTGCCGTCAAAGTTTGGAATCGGGTACAAACCAAGCAACGCTTGCGCTTGCCGGCTCATGCGGCTCTGCGGGATTACGTTGCCTGGAAACGGTGCGCCAGTAAGTGGATCAAGGATCGCGTTTGCGAGGAGACCGCTGCGTTCCGCCAGGGTCGGCATGAGAGCCGATTCGGTCGTGGCGTTGTTGTTTCGGGTCCATTGGTAGCCGACGAAAAAGTTGGGTCCATTCTTGAATAGATGAGGAATTTGGAGCGGCCCGCCCAAGCTCACGATCCCCGTTATCCGGTTATAGGCTGCCTTGGGTGTGTTCTGGCCGGTCAGTGAAAACGGCCGGGCATCCAGCGCGGAGTTGCCGAGCACGAAACCGATTCCGCCGTTATATAAGCCTTTCCCACGATTGCGATTATTTCCGAACGCCGCCGCTTGCGCGAAAGGCGACGCGGACCCGTTGTTCACGCTGCCGCTGATCAGAAATCCATCGGCGGCGCGCTGGCTGAGGTCGTCTCCGGTCGTCTCTTCGGCCGGATCCTCAGTGTTCCTGGGCTCCGTCCGTCCGTTCCTGGCCGGCGGAGCAGCGGCTCGCGGAGGCGCCGCCGAAGGCTGGATCTCGGCCTTGATCCGGTCGAGCGGAAGCATCGTCAACTCCCATTTCGCAATGGGCGCATTTGGCTCGATTGCGATGTCCTGTTTGAGCGTCGCGAAGCCGAACATGTCTACTTGAATGGTCCAGGTTCCGCCAGTCAAATCAGGAAATGAATAAAAACCCTGCTGACCGCTGGCGGCCACTGACTTCTTGCCATCCTGAGTTGCTGTTATGGTGGCGCGCGGTACCGGCAAACCGCGGAACGTCACCTGCCCGCGGTGTTCCGAAGCCGCCAGGATCGAGCCAGCGAGATACGCGGTCGCGCAGAAACGGATGTAGCGATTCATGCGCGCCCGCCCATATGCTGTTATTGAACCACCCTCAATTCTCAGTGGGTGCTTTCTCGATGTGATCCACAACCAGGACCTCCATCGGCGCCTTGCGTGCTTCCAGCTTCAAGCCGTAGCGCTGCACTGCGTCGTAGATGGACCCGGCTCGCTCTGCCGGGGCATCCGGCAGATGCTCTGCCCCGCCCGGTGGCGGCATCGGACCTCGTACGACCGCGGGCATATTCCGCATCGTTTCGGGCGTGAACACCAGGTCGAAATCATATTGGCCCTCGATTCCCGTCATATCGACCACAGGCCGCTCGGAAAAGCGCGAAATCATCTCCGCGATAGCCGAAAGAGTCGCCGACGGGGCCTTGAGGTGGGCGCCTTCCGGACTCATCATCATGGAAAAGGCCCCGCGAGGCATTCCGCCTCTGCCAGGGTTTCCGCCTGCCTCCGGCCCATTGCCAGCCGGAACCTCCGCGGGTTTCAACTTGGGGCCGCCCTTGGCCGCGACCAGCGCATAGATCGCATGCTCCTTCGTCTCGCGATGCAACGCCAGATTGAAGCGTTCGGCCAGCAGCGCTTGCAGCATCTCCGGAATCTGGTCCTGTGACGATCCGTCCGGGAGCTTCGCGACGATATCGAACCGCTCGCCGGCGAGCCACTCCGGACCCTGCACCTGGAAATCTTTCACGCGATACGCAACGCGGATACAATCCTTCAAGGCGACGTTGGTGTAGCGCAACATTCCGGCGTCCGCGGTCATGCCGAAGCGCATCTGCCCCATCGGCAAGGGCTTGGAAGGTTTGATCGACGCTACTTCAAACGCGATTGTCCCGGGCGGCTGCTGGCCAAATGCCACGCAGCACGAAAGAAAGGACGCACAGAGGATCCACAATCTCATGCCTCCAGTTTGCGCCAGATCGCATGTTCGAGGGGCAAAAAGCGTGTAAGAAATGTAAAAACTAACGGACCAATTTGTACCCGGCGCCCTTCACGGTCAAAAGCAGGCGCGGGTATCGCGGGTCGGCTTCGATCTTCTTCCTCAGCCCGGCAATATGCACGTCCACGGTCCGGCTGAGTGTGTCGCCGCTGACGCTCCAGACGTTCTCGAGCAACTCCTCGCGCGTGACCACCGCGCCGCGGCGCTCGAGGAGGTATCCCAAGAGGCGGAACTCGACCGGGGAAAGAATCAGCCGCTTGCCCGCTCGCGTCACCTCGTGCTTGCGCAGGTCGATGCGCAGGTCGCCGAACTCGGCACGGTCGCCGGCCAGGACCGCCGTGCCGCCCGATCGCCGCAAAAGCGCTTCTATGCGCGCCATCAGTTCCACCGGCTCGCAATTCTTCTGGACGTAATCATCGGCGCCGAGTTTAAGCCCCACAACACGATCCACAACTTCGCCTCGCGCGGTCAGCATCAGCACCGGCGCGTTGATTCCTTCACGGCGCAGATCGCGGCAGATATCGAATCCATTCTTGCCCGGCAGCATAATATCGAGCACAATCAAATCGAAGGGCCGAGCCAGCGCCATCTCGTATCCGGCCTGTCCAGCCTGCGCCCACTCCACTTCGTAGCCTTCCGATTCGAGCCGGTCTCTCATGCCGACGGCAAAAGCCGCCTCGTCTTCCACGAACAGAATGCGGCGCCTCATACCGGCAAGTGCATCGTGAAAGTGCTGCCGCGGCCTGGAACGCTCACCAGCGTCACGCTGCCGCGATGGGCCTCGGCGGCGCTGCGCACCAGGCTCAATCCTAGAC
>QHXU01000111.1:10265-12321 GCA_003223065.1 Acidobacteriota bacterium
CACGGCGGCCTTCCCGCGGCAGAACGGCTCGAAGATCTCCGCCTGGTCCGCGGGATCGATCCCGGCGCCACGGTCTTCCACGCTGATGTGCACTTCCTTATCCGGCGCGGCATGGCCGGCGCTCACACGAATCCAGCGCCCGCCGCCGGCATACTTCAGTGCATTGTCCAGCAGATTGTCGAATGCGGTCCGCAGCAACTTTGCGTCGCCCAATACCGGCGGGAGGTCTCGACTGAGCGCAATCTCCACCTCGAATCCGCTGTGCGCCAGTTCCTCACGCCGCGCATCCACCGCTTCCTGAATAAGACCACCCAGATCAATCTCGTTCTTGGCGGGCCTGCGCAGGCCCGAGTGGATTCCGGCATATTGCAGCGTCTGCTCCACCATCTCATTCAGCCTGCGGCTCTGCTGATGGATTAACTCGCCGTACTGCATCACCTTCTCGGCGCCAGCGACCAAACCGTCGGCCTGATTGCGCGAAAGCATGGCGATGGCCGATACCGGCGTGCGCAGTTCGTGGGAAACGCCCGCAACGAAACGCATCTTTTGATCGGCAAGCCGCTGCATGCGCCGTGCCGCGATCACCAAAAACAGGATGGCGGCCACCAGCAGCAACTCCACACCCAGGCTCAGCAGCAAATCTCTCCGCCGGATGCGCTCGAAAGCGGCGGTCAACGGCAGTCCTTTGTGCGCAACCTGTAATTCCCAAATTCCCGCACCGTGCAAATCCGGCGGACCTTTCGTGACGACGCTCTCCACGCGCTGTATCAGTACCGCCGATCCTCCCGGCGCTGAAGTCCCGAAGGGCGCTTTCGGAAGCCACGGAAGGTTGGCCCCGATCGAAAGGAACGGCTTCCGCAGATCGGCGCGTACCGGGGCGCCATAAAGCGTATGGCTTGGCGCGTTGAGAGAAACTACTGCGAAATCGTACTCCGCCGCCGCCGTTTCGCCGAAGCTTTGACGGATCAGTTGTGGGAAGAGCGCATCGCGCAAGTAAGTTTGGTCGATTCCGGCAACGAAACACCGGTCTGCGCGCCACCGGAAGGTTTTCAGGAAGTGGTCTCCAATATCGCCATGACTCTCGGTCGTGGCGATATCGTAAATCGGGGCGACCAGAAGGGGCGGATCCTCTATGACAAGCGGGGCGCACCGGGGAACCGGAATCCACTCCGGCAGCGGAGAGGGTGCGAAAAGACCTTCGGCCGTGAGCCGCCTTACTTGCCGCTCGCCTTTCGCCGGAACATCGAGGTAGTACAGCGCGCCGATCAACTTCGGCACACCGGTAAGCCGTTCGCCCGACTGCAGCGCGGCATGCGCGTCATTCTGCAGGAACTGCATGGCCTGTGCGGCGATGCCGTTGAACTCGCTCGCGAACAGCGAGGCCGCCGAATCAAGATGCTCCTTCTCGCGCTGCACGTCCGCGACCGCTACCCGCGTCGACCAGCGGTACTGCACGGCCGCCAGCGCCGCCAGCAATACCACAAGAGCGCCGCAGATCGCGAGAAGCGTACGCGAGCCGAACGATGTTCCCATTCAACTGCATTCTAGCCAAACGGTTTCACCGTTTTGATCACCCGGCCATGTCGGTAGCTTTTGAATCTGTCGCTTTTATTAACAGACGATCTGTCCGCTTGCTTTAACAGACGATCTGTCCGCTTGCTTCATGCTACCCTCTTTGCCTTTGGTTTTCTTGAGAGAGGGGAAAGGGGAGTCGCAAGGCGGTGGGAAAGTGGGAAACTCGCCGAGGTTGCGAGTTTTCCAAGGGGCGGTGGGAGCGGTGGGAAACCTGGGTTTGGTTTTCCACGGCTTCCACGGGACCGTCTTTTCCACGGCCTTTGGGTGGTTCCACGGGCGGCCGGACTCCGCATAGCGTCCCACCACATGGGGACCGAAGCGAATCGATACCGTGCCGTTCAGGTGCTGGTGAATGGTTACGGTCCGATCCGCCAGGCTGTAGCGCCAGCGGCATTTCTCGATCTGCCAGCGGCAATCCTTGATGGCCACCGTGTTGTCTTTGTCTACCACCCGTTCGGTTTGGATGGAAAACACCTGCTCC
>QHXU01000465.1:0-3242 GCA_003223065.1 Acidobacteriota bacterium
TTACGGCGCTGCTTTCGCCGGTGATTCCGGAGTCAGCCGCAAAGATCTGGTCGCAGCTTGGTTTCAGGCAACCGATCGACGAAGTGCGCACCTCCGAACTCCACTGGGGGCAGTTGCGCGACGGTCAACTGCTCGGCGCGGTGACTGGAGTGTTTCCACGCGCCGACCCCAAGGCCTCTATCGAGCAGATGCGGCGGCTTGAGACCGAAGAGCTCGCACGCCAGCAGGCGCTGCTCGGAAAAACCACGCCGGCGGCTGCGCAGGGTGACGGCGCGGCGCAGATCTCCATCGACGATTTCGCCAAAGTCGATTTGCGCGTCGGCCTAGTCAAGGATGCGGCCGCTGTAAAGGGCTCCGACAAGCTGCTTCATCTGCACGTCGATATCGGCGAGCCAAACCCGCGCAGTATCGTGGCCGGCATCGCCGGGGCGTACAAACCGGAGGGGCTGGTCGGCCGCAAGGTGGTGATTGTTGCCAATCTCGCGCCCCGCAAGCTCCGTGGCATCGAGTCGCAGGGGATGATCGTGGCGGCCTCGATGGGAGACGGCGATCCGGTCCTGGCCGGGTTTCTTGAAGACGTGCCCGTCGGAGCGCGGCTGAAGTGAAGCTGATCGACTCTCACTGCCACCTTGATAACGAGCAGTTTGAGTCGGATCGCGAAGCCGTCATCGAGCGCGCGATCGACGCTGGAGTCGAGCACATGCTCGCGATCGGCACTGGCGACGGCCCACCCGATCTCGAAGCGGGCATTCGTCTCGCGGACTGCTATCCGGCGATTTACGCCACCGTGGGGGTCCATCCGCACGATGCGGCGAAAGCCACCGAAGAGAGTTTCAAGCATATCGACCGGTTGCTGGCCCACCCTAAGGTCGTCGCCATCGGCGAGATCGGGCTCGACTATCACTACGATTTTTCCCCTCGTGACGTGCAGCGCGCCGTGTTCATCGAGCAACTGCGCATCGCGCGCGACCGGCGGAAACCGATCGTCATTCATACGCGCGAAGCGTGGAACGACACACTCGCGCTGCTCCGGCAACATTGGGCATCGGCGGGCCTCGGCGGCGTCATGCACTGCTTTTCGACGCTAACCAGGGACAGGAGGCGCTCTCGCTCGGGTTGCACCTGAGTTTCGGCGGCATACTCACCTTTCCCAAATCGCTCCCACTCCAGGATGCGGCGCGCCAGGCGCCCGCCGATCGAATTCTCATCGAGACCGACGCGCCATACCTGGCGCCCGTGCCGAAACGCGGCAAACGGAATGAGCCGGCGTTTATAGTCGAAACGGCCCGCAAGCTGGCGGAGCTGCGCGGCGAAGCTCCGGAGGCCATTGCAGCTTCCACCAGCGAGAACTTCCGCCGCCTCTGCCTGCGATACACTCAATAGCGCATGCCATTCGGCGACCTCGGCCGCTCTCTCACTGCGGCTGAGATTTTCGACCTTGTTCGCTCCGACCTCGCGCTCGTGGAGAGCGAGATCGGCCTTGAATCCATCGCCTCGGTGGACGTCGTCACCTACATCGGCCAGTATTTGCAGTCGGGCGGCGGCAAGCGCCTGCGCCCCATCCTGGTCTTACTCTGCGGAAAGCTTTTCGGCGACTCGAACCCAAGTCTGGTCCGCATGGCCTCCGTGGTGGAGATGATCCACACCGCAACGCTGGTTCACGACGACGTTATCGATATGGCCAAGACGCGGCGCGGCCGGCCTTCGATCAATGTCGTGTGGGGCAATCACACCTCCGTTCTCGCCGGCGATTGGCTGTACATGCAGGCGTTCGAGCTCGCTCTGCGCGAGCGCAGCTTTCCTATACTCGAGCTGCTCATCAACCTCACACAGATGATGGTTGAGGGCGAACTGTTGCAGCTCGAGCGCATCGGCAAGATCGGCGTAACGGAAGCCGATTACATGGAGCTGGTGGACCGCAAGACCGCCAGCTTATTCTCGGCGTGCGCCCGCCTCGGAGCGATTTGCGCGGGGGCCGACGAAACCGCCGAGGTACGCTTGGGCGAGTACGCATGGAACCTCGGTATCGCGTTCCAACTGATCGACGACGTGCTCGACTTCACCTCGCGCGAAAAAATTCTCGGCAAGCCGGTTGGCAACGACCTGCGTGAAGGCAAGGTCACGCTGCCTCTGATTTACGCGCTCGAATCGGCCGAGCCCGAGGAACGTCGGCTCGTGGAAACCGTGCTCGCCGATGGTAACTACGACCAGGTTCCTTTCGGCAAGATCCTCCACCTCCTGCACCGGCACGGAGGGACCGAACGCGCGCAGGAGCGGGCCCAGGCCTTCACCGAAAAGGCGCGCCGCATCATCGGCGAATTTTCCGAATCACCCTACCAGCGCGCGCTACTCGCCGTCACCGATCTCGTCACGGACCGCGATCACTGATTCGGCGTTTATCCCAGTTTCTGCATCAGCCGGTCCAGGAACGGCAGTTGGCCCTGCAAAATTCGCGATCTCGCCTCTTCAATAGTGAACCAGGCTCCGCGGTCCACTTCCGGCACTTCAATGTGCCGGCCCGATCGCGGGGGCCATTCCAACGAAAAAGTGTTGCTCTTCAGTCTGGCTGGATCGCATTCGCCTTCGATCGCCCACACAGCGACCGTTTTTCCACCAGCCTGTTTCAGTTCGCCGAGCGGTATAAATGCCCCTTCCGCGACGAAGCCGGTCTCTTCCTGAAATTCGCGCTTAGCCGCTTCAAGCGGCTCTTCGCTCTCGGTATGTTCGCCCTTCGGAATCGACCACGATCCCAGGTCCTTCTTTCTCCAAAACGGCCCTCCGAAATGGACCAGAAACACTTCGACCGCTCCATCGCGGTTTCGATACATCAAGAGGCCCGCGCTGCGCTTCGGCATCGTTTGCTACACGATCGGCGGCTTCCGGTGAGCCGTCCGCGTTGCCTGCTCGAACGCGTAGGCCATCTGCAGAACGCTCCATTCGTCCCGATGCCGGCCGACGATTTGCAGCCCTACCGGCAGACCCTCGGGCGTGTATCCGCACGGCATCGAGATCGAAGGGTTCTCGAGAATTGAAATCAAGTAGCAACATTTCATCCAATCGATGTAAGTATTCATTTTGACGCCTTCGATCTCGGTTACATATGGCTGGTTGACATCGAAGGGCGGGACTTGCGTGCTGGGAACGATAAAGTACTCGTACGTCTCCTGGAAAACTCGCATTTGGTCCCACACTTGGCTGTGGAGCACTTCTGCACGGACGACATCCGCGGCGGTGAGTTTGGA
>QHXU01000465.1:3329-3923 GCA_003223065.1 Acidobacteriota bacterium
CCAATGCGCGAAGCGTGTTGAATGCCTCGTCCGCGCCGGCGAGATCGGGCTCGGCTTCCTCCACAATGCATCCGAGGCTCTCGAATGTTTTGCGATGGGCGTTGACAGCCTCCAGAATCCTGCGGTCGAACGGAATGCCGCCCATGTTCTTGAACCAGGCGACCCGGACTCCCTTGAAGCGGCGTTCCAGGTTCCCGGCAAAGCGCGACCCGGGCTCGGTGATCGAGATGGGACACCGCGGGTCAGGCCCTGCCATCACGCTCAAGAACAGCGCCACGTCAGAGACAGTGCGCGCCATTGGTCCGGAGACGCCGAGTGTAGACCACGCGTTTCCGTGCGCTGCGCGCGCAACGCGGCCGGGAGACACTCGAAAGCCCACCACCCCGCAGAATGCCGCCGGATTTCGCAGGGAACCGCCACTGTCGCTGCCGTCGGCGATCGGCACCATTCCGCATGCCAGGCTGACCGCCGCGCCGCCGCTCGAGCCGCCGCAGGTCTTCGTCAGATCGTACGGATTTCTGGTCGCGCCGAAAACCGGGTTGAACGTCTGGGATCCGGCGCCGAATTCGGGAGTGTTGGTCTTGCCCACGGTAA
>QHXU01000465.1:4040-6572 GCA_003223065.1 Acidobacteriota bacterium
CCATGCAGCGGGCCGAGCGATGCTCCGCGAGCCTGGGCTTCGTCGGCTTTGCGTGCGTTCTCCGCGGCTTGTTCGGCCACCAGAGTGACGATGGCGTTCACTTTCGGATTTATCCGCTCGATTTGTTTCAGGTGGGCCGCCATGACTTCCCGCGCGCTCAACTTTTTGCGGCGAATCAGCCCGGCCATTTCGACGGCCGTGAGAAAACAAATATCCGGAGTCTGCGCGCCGAGGCGTTGAGACGCCGCAGCGGCGCTCAAGATTCCGGACGCCTCGCGGCGGGTGATCGACTTTTCAGGCATGCCGGATTCTATCTTGCCCAACCGGGCGCCGGCAACGATATCCTGGGTCCAACTAAAGGCGTACAATCGAACGCGCCGTCCGTCTAATGAGGACGGCGCCGCTTCCTGTGCGCAGAAAGGTGTGAGTGATGACGTCAAATCCCTTGTTTCCCCCAGAAGTTCCTTTTCCCGACCCGGTTGTTCCGAAGCGCTCCGAGCCTTCCGCCATGCCCGTCCCGATCGTCTACGAGGAAAAGGAAATGGAGCAGATGTCGCTACGGACGTACGCGGCAATCCAGCTTCGCGTGCCCGACTCCGGCATCGATTGGCTCGATCAAATGATCCTGCGCTCGCGGGAGTTGGACCGAAACCGCTGACATCCTAGGAATATGGCGCGGGAAGCCCCAGTGCCGTGCGATGGCGCCGCATGGCCCACTGTTGGTGGGTTTCCACGATCAGGTCGCTGCGGGGCCGCGCCGTGCACAAGAGCACGAATCCCGAGTCTCGATCCGCAGCGTAATAACAAGACGCGGCCGTTTGATCGACATCGCCGCGGATAAGCCGCGCGGCGCAGGTCAGGCACCGGCCCTGATGGCAGATGGAGGGCAGTTCGATGTTCGCTCGCGCGGCGGCGTCCCAGACAAATTCATTCTCAGCGCAATAGATGGCGTGCGGGCCTTCCGGTGTTTCCAGAACGACGCGGAAGGAACGGCCCATTAAGGATTATAGAAACCGCGGTTCTTGCTGTAGGGTGCTTCTCCGGGTTCGCCTCGACGGAAATGTCCGGAGGGGATGGATTTCTTATCACGCTCGTAAGCGAGCAATTCGATAAACCAAGCCTCGTGCTCGATCTCTTCATTGAGAATGCGGGAAGCCAGGTCGTAGGTCCGCGGATCTTTTCCGAACGTCATGTCGCAGACCGCGCTCCAGCTTCGAATTGCGCAACGCTCGGATTCGAGCAGCAGCGTCAGGATATTCACCGCCGTGGGGGGATCGGGCAACTTCGCCGCCGGGCATCCGGCCTGGTCGTGAAACTCTTTCAAATCGTTCGGAAGATGGCCGCCGAGTTCGTAAATGCGGGGCACAATCAGCTCCCAATGCGCGCGATCTTCCAACCGCGCGTCTTCGCAGATTTCCTTGTAATCCTCGTGGCCGGCGAGGTTCATCCGAAGGATGGTGTAGTAATAATATGTGCTTGCGAATTCGGCGGCGGCATTCGCCACCAGCATCTTGATCAACTTCTCCACATCGACGCCGCGGGCGTGGATAACCTCCACTCCGACGCGTTGGTTTACGTCTCCAGCCTTCACTACGTCTTGCTTTGCCACATTACCTCCTTTCTGCCGCTAGTGTATCCGATCACGCGGTGGCCTGCGGCGCGCGCGGACGCGCGATCTTTACGAGACGTTTAGCCGGCGAGCGGCAGCTTTACGAAGAATAGGGCGCCTGTCTTGATCTCGGAGTCTGCCCACAGTTCGCCGCCGTGGTCGAGGACAGTTTGGTGCGAAAGCGCGAGGCCAAGTCCAACGCCGTTCCTCTTGCCCGCGCTCACAAACGGCTGAAACAGCCGCTTACGCACCTCGGGAGCTATGCCAGGGCCCGAGTCTTGCACCCTCACCACTACCGCCTTGTCAGCCGTTTCCGCGGCGATCTGCAAGGACCCGCCGCCTGGCATGGCTTCAAGAGCATTGTCGATGAGGTTGAGGAACACGCGCTCCATGCGCGCCCGCTCGAGCGGCAGCTCGATATTATCCGGCACCTCGATGCGAACCGTCACGGACTGAGCGTCGGCGGTGCCTGCATAAACCTCGTAAGCCGCTTCAACGATATCGCGCAAACGGCACACTTCGGAGGCGCGGCTCTTTCCCCGTCCGACGTCGACCAGCTCTTGCAGCAGCTCTTGCACGCGCCTAGATGAGCGATAAATGTTTCCGGCAAGACGCTGTACCTGGGGAGGCGAAAGCTCGCCGTCCATCAGCATCTCCGCGCCTCCGTAAATCGCTGCGAGCGGATTGCGCAGGTCGTGGACAATCGAGGTCGAAAGCCGGCCGATCGTCGAGATGCGCTCCTGGCGAATCAATTCCCGCCGCGCGTCCTGAATGGAGGCGCACATCGCATTGAATGCCTGCGCGAGCCGTCCCAGTTCGTCGTCGCTCTTTACGGGAACACGATAATCATAGTCCCCGCGCGCAACTTCGGCTGCTCCGCGGTCGAGCTCTCGTACGGGTCCCAGAATCCGGCGCGCCAGGCC
>QHXU01000466.1 GCA_003223065.1 Acidobacteriota bacterium
CTATCGTCTGCGTGATGGGGCGAGGTGCAAAATCGAGGAGTGTGGTTTCAAAAGCATGTGCGCACCCGAGACGTATAGCTGGGTCAGGGGCTACAAGCAGATACTTCAGAGGTTTCAACGGCTCTAGGAGCCTGTCCGAGAATTTCTGACGCGGCGACTCAGAAATTCCCGCGTAGCGTAGCACGAATTTGCGGCCGTGAGGTCCGCACGGTCAGGCAGCTTGTCGGCTTGAGGCCAGGAAGCCCTTCCGGGGGCCGTTTTGAATAAAAATCATCGTTTGGGCCTCTTTCTACGCTTGCAGGGCGGCGTAGACCCTCAGGATGTTATGTGTCATGCACACCAGGGCCCACTCCCCTGCGATTTTCTTCAGCCCGCGTAGCAAGAATTGACGGAATCCGCGAGCTTGCTTGATGTGTCCGAACACCGGTTCCACCACAGATTTCCGCGCCGCGTATACCGCCTTGCCCACCTTCGTTTGCAGTTTCCTCTTCATCCGATCCACCCGCGTCGCGCCTTTCGGTAGTGGCCCCGGTTTGCATAGGTTGCGATGCTCTCCATGCTTCTGCTTGCCCGTCGCAATGTAGCCTTCCATCTTCTGCTCCGGCTGATCCGTCGATTCCAGATACTCCAGGTTCTTCTCCGAGCAGTATCCGTTGTCCGCCAAGATCGCCTCGGGCCTTTGCCCCGCCTGCTGTGCAATCGTTTCCACCATCGGTGGCAATTGCTCTTTGTCGTTGGCGGCCTGCGTCACTCGCTGCCCCACGATCAACTGCATCGTTGGCTCCACCGCCGCCTGCGCATTGAAGCCCTGCACGATCCCGTCCGCACCCATCATAATGCGCGACTCCGGATCGGTGAAGTTGTACTGATCCTTGTCGGCCGGCTTGGCCTTCTTGACTTCCTCCGCACTCTTGCCTTCGGCGGCAGCCTTCTCGCGCGCCCGTTGCTCCAACACCTTCTGGGCTTGTTTGATCTTCGCCAACCGGCTTTCCCGCCGCTGCAACTCCGCCGGCAGTTCATCCCCTCGCCGGCCGCGGCCATGCCGTTCATCTTCCTCGGCGTCGGCCGCCTCCGCTTGCGCCAGCAACTGCTGCACCTCCTGCTTCAGTTGCTGCTGCTTCTCTTTCATCCGTCCGTAGCTCATTGCCTTGTGCTTGCTGGCGTTCGCCTTCACTTTCGTTCCATCTAACGACACCCGCCCCAGCTTCATCGCACCCGATTCCAGCGCCATCTCCAGCACCTGCTCGAACAGTCCTTGCAGCGCCTCCAGATGGTTCTTCCGAAAGTCCGAGATGGTCCGAAAGTCCGGCTCGTTGCCAGCCGCCAGCACCTTGAACGGAATGTCCTCCCGCAACCGCTTCTGGATCCTCCGCGAACTGAACACCCCGGTGCAATATCCATACACCAGCAACTTCGTCATCAAACTGGGGTCATAGGGTGGCTGGCCCCGCCGCTCCTCTCCATACCGGGCGTGTATCGCACTCAGGTCCAACTGGTCCACTACGTCGCTGACGAAGTACACTAGGTGGTCCTCCGGCAGCCAGTCACGCAGGCTCGGCGGAAGCAGTAGATCTTGGTCCGGCAGGTAGGGGCGGTAGCCTCTCGCCATGAAATATTATCTACTGCTTTTGTTTGTTCTGTTCCCTTAATCTAAACCCACAACCGTTTTCTCGGACAGGCTCCTAGGAGCGCGTTAATACATATTATCGGCTCCTATCGGGATTGCATTTCACGTGCGGCGGTTCGTCTCGGGAAGCTCTTATCGGGCTCAGGAGGGCTTAGTCAAGAATAAGCGGGTGCTGATAGCAGTGCGCCCGCTCTCGTAACGGGGGTACTTGTGTAGGTACTTGTCTATGAGACGGTGCGGCCTAGGCTTTCGTTCAGATTTTTGAAGTGTTTTGGGTTCGCGGGACACCGGCGACGAATTCCTGCGGAGATTTAGTACCATTTCGATTTTCCCAGGCCGTTCTGCTCAATTCGGCGTCTTCGCGTTCGAATTGCTTAATGAAATCGCAAATGATTACAGGTCGGTCTTGGGTATCACGGGGCGAGGCGAGAACACGCTTGGAACGATCAGCATCCTGGGGCGTCCCGCCAAAACGTGCTGGTTGCGTAATATGATGAATCGCCAGATGAAGTCTCTCGTCTTTTTCTCAATCTGCCTCTGCATGATCGTTTCTGGACAACAATCGACCTCAGAAGAGGACGTCTGGAAAGACTTCACCGACTGGGTGCTGAAGCAGGCGCCGAACAGCGAGCCCGGTGACTTGATTCGCTCCTACCGGGAGGGCCTGCTCAGACAGGGAATAGCCGATGACGAAGTCAGGCGCCGAATGGGGGTTGTTTCAAATTCCATTTTCACGCGGCGAAAGGGGGTCGAACTGCTTTGGGATAAAGTCTACGCTGGGAAGAATCCCGTCTTCATCCAGGGCCCGAGCGCTGTCGTGATGAGCGCCATTGAGGGAAGGAAGCCTGGCAAGGCGCTGGATATCGGTATGGGCCAGGGCCGGAACTCAGTCTACTTGGCAGGGCAGGGATGGGATGTTACCGGGTTCGATCCGTCCGGCGAGGGGATTCGTATCGCTCGCTCTAATGCCGATAAGGCGGGGGTGAAGATCCGTGCTTTGGTTGCCAGAGATGACGAATTCCGGTACGGCGAGGATCAATGGGACCTTATCGTCATTACCTACGTCCGTGACTTGACCAAAGAAGATGCAGCGCAGTTCTGGAAGGCGCTGAGGCCGGGTG
>QHXU01000190.1:0-200 GCA_003223065.1 Acidobacteriota bacterium
CCTCGTTCACGGTCGCAGGGGCGGTTGCGCTGGTGACCGGCGCCGTCTCCGTATCGACGCGGCGCTCCTTCGAGCGGATAGACCGCGAACGGCGGGAGGCGATGCTGGATCAGTTTCGGCGGGAACTGGATGCACAGGGCCAGGACGTCATCCGGCGAGTTGAGAAAGCGGCTGCGTCTCCTGGAGTCCAGCAGATTGCC
>QHXU01000190.1:205-762 GCA_003223065.1 Acidobacteriota bacterium
CATCGCTGGATTTCCTCGACGTGCTCCAGCCGGATTTGACGATTATCTCGTCGGCGCACTGGCCGGCGCGGTTCGGTTACAAGAATGACTGGCAAATCGCACCCGAGGATTGGAACGCCGCGGATGCGTTCCTCACACGCATTCCACAGCCCGAAGGAAGCGCGACCGCGTTGGCGGCGGTTCGCCCGGCTGCCGGAGGCAAAGGGTACGTTGCCGGCGCGCGGCGGCTGAGCCCCGAGTTCCTGAAGTCGCTGGGCCTGGCGCCGGGCTTGCGCGCGCTGTTGTGGCTGGCGCCCCATGAAGTAGTCGACGCGAAGGGCGGCGTGCGCGATCCGGAGAAGCTCGACGGCCTGATCGCGGAGGTACAACGTTCCGGCCGACAGGCTAACGGCGTGGTGCAGTGGACGGCGGACAGATCAAGTTCCGAAGCTTTCGTTGCGTTTCCGCTTTCCCGGCGGGGGCGGTTGATGGGCGTGCTGCTGGCCGGCGCTTCCTTGCGCGAGCAGATCGCTCTTGAACGCTCCATCCTATGGACCGGCGTGCTGGTGGGCGGCTCC
>QHXU01000190.1:801-34995 GCA_003223065.1 Acidobacteriota bacterium
ATTACCCGCCCGGTGGAGCGGCTGGCGGCGGGTGCTCGCGCGGTGGCCGGCGGCGACTGGTCGACGCGGGTCGATGTGATGTCACAAGATGAAATCGGGGAGCTGGCGCGCGCCTTCAATCACATGACGGAACAGCTCCTCGAGCAGCGCGAGCGGGCGATCCAGGCCGAGCGGGTCGCGGCCTGGCGCGAATTGGCGCGGCGGCTGGCCCATGAGTTGAAGAATCCGCTTTTTCCTTTGCAGATCACCGTCGAAAATCTGCAGCGTGCCCGCCATCGTCCGGAGGCTGAATTCGATGAAGTATTTCGCGAAAGCACGTCGACACTGCTGGCCGAACTGGCGAACCTCAACACCATCATCGGGCGCTTCAGCGATTTCGCCAAGATGCCCCGCCCACAGTTCGAGAGCGTGGATGTGAACGAGATCGTGCGCGTCGTGATGAAACTGCATGACGCGCGGTTTCGCGCCGGCGGGCGGCCCAAGATCGAGCCCGAGCTGGACCTGGCCGCCGGCGAGCTGCGGATTTCCGCGGACGGCGAGCAATTGCGGCGCGCTCTGGGGAACCTGGTGCTGAACGCGATGGACGCGATGCCCAGCGGCGGAACGCTCCGTGTGCGCACGGCGCGCCAGGACGGCGGAGTCCGGTTGGAAGTCTCCGACACCGGACAGGGTTTGACCCAAGAGGAATGCGCCCGGCTGTTTACTCCTTACTACACCACGAAGCATCACGGCACCGGTCTCGGCCTGGCTATCGTCCAGAGCGTGGTGAGCGACCATCATGGCAAGATTTCCGTGGCCAGCCAGCCCGGCCTGGGAGCGGCGTTCATTATCGACCTGCCGGGTAAGCAGGGAGATCCGCTGTGAGTCATCTGCTCATCGTCGATGACGATCCAAACACGCTGGCTTCGCTCGCGCGCGCGTTCCGGCTGGCCGGTCATGAAGCCACGGTCGCAGATCACGCCGGGCGGGCGCTCGAATTGGTGCGCACGCAGTCGTTCGACCTGATCTTCTCAGACGTCGTAATGCCGGACAAGGACGGCATCACGTTACTCGAAGAAATGCGGGCGCTTGGCATGACGGCTCCTGTGGTCATGATTTCCGGCCAGGCAACAGTGGACATGGCAGTGCGGGCAACGAAGCTCGGCGCGCTGGATTTTTTGGAAAAACCGCTCTCGACCGAAAAACTGCTGCTGACGGTGGAGAACGCGCTGCGGCTGAAGCGCCTGGAACAGGAGAATCGCGAACTGCGGGCGCGCGTCGGCCGCCATGAGATCGTTTGGAAGAGCGAGGCGATGCGGCGGGTGATGGCGCAGGTTGAGCGGGTGGCGGCCGGCGAGTCGCGTGTCTGCATCCTTGGTGAGACCGGGACCGGGAAAGAGCTGATCGCGCGGGCCATCCACGAGGGCAGCCCGCGGCGCGACGGCCCCTTCATTACGCTGAACTGCGCCGCGGTGCCCGGTGAGCTGATCGAATCCGAGTTGTTCGGGCACGAGAAGGGAGCGTTTACGGGCGCGGCTTCGCGTCATTTGGGCAAGTTCGAACAAGCGCATAGCGGGACGCTGTTTCTGGACGAGATCGGCGACATGCACGGCGTGATGCAGGCGAAACTGCTGCGAGTGCTGGAGGAGGGCGAGATCGAGCGGCTGGGCGGCTCCGGTGGCATTCGAGTCGATGTGCGCGTGGTGGTGGCCACGCATCGCAACCTCGAAGAGCAGGTCCGCAACGGCGGATTCCGGCAGGATCTCTATCACCGCATCTTCGTTTTTCCGGTCGTGCTGCCGCCGCTGAAGGAGCGCAAGGGCGATCTGCCGGTGTTGGTGGAGCATTTCAGCCGCGCGATCAGCCAAGTGAATGGCTGGAAACCAAAGGCGTTCACGCCGGCGGCGCTGGAGGCCATGGAGCGATATTCGTGGCCGGGCAATGTCCGCGAGTTGCGGAACGCAGTGGAGCGGCTTTTGCTGCTCGCGGAAACAGAAGTGGACCCTGAAACAGTGCGTGCGGCGCTGCCGCAGACGGGCGCATCAAGGCCTTCGGGAACTCTCGCTTTGCGGGTGGAAGCATTCGAGCGTGAAACGATCCGCGCCGAGCTCGAGTGCTCGCATCACAACATGACCGAGGCCGCCCGAGCCCTGGGCCTCGAGCGGAGCCATCTGTACAAGAAGTGCGCGCAGTTGGGGATTGATGTGAAGGGTATGCGCCGGGCGGAGGACTAGCCCGGCAGCAAATCCGCAAACACGAATCCGTCGCGTTCGACGATTTCGCCCGTTTGGATCGCGACGGGCCTGCGAAACATCGGGCCATCGTAAACGAAAGAGTGAAACTCGCCGTTCTCCCCGCACGGATCGACCGCGGCGGGGAACTCATGCAACAGCGCATCATCGAACTCGCGGCCGGCGAATTGGGGAGGAAGCGCTCGCGGATCGACGCAGGTCAAGCGAGCCCGCAGCCCGGAGCGAATCATTTCGCGCGCCAGTTCGGCGGTCGGAAGCTGCCACAGCGGGAATAACGGCTCGAGGCCGGTTCCGGCGAGTTGGCGCTCGCGATAAGCACGGATATCCGCAAGGAATAGATCGCCGAAGGCGACCGCGGCGATCCCTTCGGCAACGGCGGCACGGCAGACCTCGCCCAGAATCCGCTCGTACTGATCGTTTGAACAAGGCCAGGGCAAGGGCACCGCCCGGAGGGGCAGTCCGGCGGCCTCAGCTTGCGCTTCCACAAGCGGTCTCCGCACAGCATGCATTGCGACGCGGTCGAACGTCTGCGTGAAGGTCGTGAGGAGCCCCACGACCTGTACATCAGGCATGCCGGAAAGACAGCGGAGCGACCACGCGCTATCTTTGCCGCTGCTCCAGGACAGAAGAACCTTTTTCGGCATAACCGCCAACAATAAAGCTTGGCACGAAATTTGCTCCTTTCGCCGCAGCCTGGGCGCGCGTGCCAGGTTCGCATGCGGCTTGAGTGCACCGCCGGTGCGAGTAAAGATCCAGCCGCACCCCTATTTGATTCTGGTTTCAATTTTGATATGTTCAAAAGCGCCTGAGGACGGTCATGAACATCACCACACACATAAACGGGAAGAGTTATTCCCACGACGTGGAGCCACGGCTGCTCCTGATCCATTATTTGCGCGAGGTAGTCGGTCTAACCGGGCCGCACATCGGGTGCGAAACCTCATTGTGCGGCGCTTGCACGGTCGAGCTCAACGGCAAAGCGGTGAAGAGCTGCACGATGTTCGCTGTGCAAGCCGACGGCGCGAACGTCGTGACCATTGAAGGACTGGCCTCCAATGGAAAGCTCCACGCCATGCAAGAAGCCTTCTGGAATGAGCATGGCGCCCAGTGCGGCTTCTGCACGCCGGGCATGATCATGGCATCGAAGCAGATCATCGACCGGAATCCGAACCCGACTGAAGAGGAGATCCGGCACGGTCTCGAAGGAAATATTTGCCGCTGCACGGGCTACCAGCACATCGTGAACGCGGTCAAGGCGGCGGCGAAGGCAGCAGGGGTGTAAGCAATATGGCGACCACAATTACCAAACCCGAAACTCTCGTTGGAAAGCGTATCCGGCGGCGCGAAGACCCGCGCCTCATCACCGGAACGGCCACCTACGTCGACGACATCAAGATGCCTGGCATGCACTACGCCACGATCGTGCGCAGCCCGCACGCCGCGGCCAGGATTCGTTCGATCAACACTAAAAAGGCAGCCGCGCACAAGGGCGTAATCGCCGTGTTCACCGGCAAAGACACGCAGAAGGTAGGCCCCGTCCCTTGCGGCGCATCCCTGCCCGGACTGCGCGTGCCGCATCATCACATCCTGGCGATGGACCGCGTCTACTTCGCCGGTCATCCGGTTGCAGTGGTAGTGGCGACGGATCGCTACGTGGCCGCCGATGCGGCGGATCTGATTGAAGTTGATTGGGACGTTTTACCGGCTGTGGCCGATCCGGAAAAGGCTCTGGCGAAGGGCGCTCCGGCGGTGCATCCCGAATGGCCGGACAACGTCGCATTCAATTATCACCAGGAGGGCGGCAACGTCGAAAAAGCCTTCTCCGAGGCGGACGTGGTCGTGAAGCAGCGCATTACCAGCCAGCGCCTGATTCCAACCGCGATGGAGACACGAGGCGTAGTAGCGGATTGGCGCCCCGCGGACCGCCAGCTCAACCTGTACTCCTCAACGCAGATTCCGCATCTCATGCGAACGCTGGTGGCGCAGATGCTGGGCCTTGAAGAGAATCGACTGCGCGTCGTGGCTCCGGAGGTCGGCGGCGGATTCGGCAGCAAACTCAACGTCTACGCCGAGGAGGCGTTGATGGGCTTCGTGGCGATGAAAATCCAGCAGCCGGTGAAATGGATCGAGTCGCGCCGCGAGAATTTCCTCTGCACGATCCACGGCCGCGGGCACGTCGATCACTACGAAGTTGCCGCCAAGCGGGACGGCACCATTCTCGGAATCAAGCTCCATATCATCCAGGACCTGGGCGCTTATCACCAGTTGTTGACTCCGGCCATTCCGACGCTGAGCGTGCTCATGATGCCGGGCCTCTACAAAACGCAAAACGTCCGTGCGGATATCGTCGGCGTGTTCACCAACTGTGTGCCCACCGACGCCTATCGCGGCGCGGGGCGTCCAGAGGCGACGCACGGCATCGAGCGCATGGTGGACGTGCTGGCGGCTGAACTGAAAATGGATCCGGCCGAAATCCGGCTAAAGAACTTCGTCACGAAAGAACAATTTCCGTTCCCGACGGCCACCGGCCTGACTTACGATTCGGGCGACTATGCGGCGCCGCTCAAGAAGGCGCTCGATATTGTCGATTACCAGAATCTGCGCAATGAGCAGGCCCAGGCGCGCAAGCAGGGCAAGCTGATGGGCATCGGCATGTCGACCTACGGCGAGATATGCGCGTTCGGGCCCTCTCCGGCGACCCCGGCAGGCGGCTGGGAAAGCGCAACCGTCAAGATCGATCCCACCGGCAAAGTCACGGTCATGACCGGTGCATCGCCGCACGGCCAGGGCGAGGAGACGACGTTTGCCCAGATCGCGGCCGATGAGTTGGGCGTTAACATCGACGACATTCTGGTGCTGCACGGCGACACTGCCGTCGTTCAGTACGGCATCGGCACATTCGGCAGCCGCTCTACGGCGGTCGGCGGTACAGCGGTGTACTTCGCGCTTCAGGATCTGAAAGCAAAGATCAAGAAATTCGGCGCGATGCTGCTGGGTTCCGATGACGTATCGTTCTCCGGGGGCCAGGTCATCTGTAACAAGACGGGCAAGTCGAAATCGATCCAGGAAATCGCGGCCGCCTCGTACCGCGCGATGAAGCTGCCGCCGAATACTGAACCCGGCCTCATCTCGACTCACTTCTGGGAACCGCCGAACTTCACCTTCCCGTTCGGCGCGCACATCGTGGTCACGGACGTGGACCGCGATACGGGCGCCGTCGCGGTTCGCCGCTATGTGGCGGTCGACGATTGCGGCAATATTCTCAACCCGTTGATCGTCGATGGGCAGATCCATGGCGGCGTGGCGCAGGGGCTCGGGCAGGCGCTGTGGGAGCAAGCGGTCTATGATGACAACGGCCAGCTCGTCACGGGCGAGTTGATGGATTACGCAGTGCCCAAGGCGCACATGATGCCGCGGATCGAAAGCGATCACACCACCACGCCGACGTCGGTGAATCCACTGGGAGTGAAGGGCGTCGGCGAGGCGGGCACAATCGGCTGCTCGCCGGCGGTGGTCAATTCGGTAGTAGATGCGCTGGCGCCGCTCGGCGTGAAGCATCTCGATATGCCGATGACGCCGGAAACCATCTGGAAGCTGATTGCACGGAGCAAGTCATGATTCCTCAAGCATTCGATTACACCGCACCGAAATCGCTGGACGAAGCGCTGGGATTGCTGGCAAAGGGAGCCAAGCCTTTGGCCGGAGGCATGAGCCTGATCCCGATGATGAAGTTGCGCCTCGCCGCGCCGGATCACCTCGTGGACCTGCGGCGATTGAAGGACTTGAACTACATCCGCGAGCAAGGCGCGGCAGTGCACATCGGCGCCACCGCGACGCATTATGACGTCGAAAACTCGGCCGTGGTGCGCGGCAAATGCCCTCTGCTCGCCGAGACCGCCGCCCACATCGGCGACGTTCAGGTGCGCAACATGGGGACGATCGGCGGCAGCATCGCTCACAACGATCCATCGGCGGATTATCCCGCCGCACTGCAGGCGCTCGAGGCCAAAGTAGTGCTTAAAGGAGCGAAGTCCGAGCGCACAGTGAGCGTCGCCGATTTCTTCGTCGACACGTTCACCACGGCTCTCGAGCCAGGCGAGATCATCCGCGAGGTGATCGTACCTGTCGAGGATTCGGGAACCGGAACCAGCTACCAGAAGGTTGCCCAGCCGGCGAGCGGGTTTGCGATCGTGGGGATCGCTGTGCGGGTGCGCAAGTCCGGCGGAAAAATCGGGATGGCGCGCATCGGCGTCACGGGCCTCGCCAACCGCTCTTATCGTGCCGCGGCAGCTGAGAAGGCGCTCGAAGGCAAAGCTGGATCCGCAACTGAGATTCAGAACGCTGCGTCGCTGGTCGCCGAGCGAGTCGATGTCAACTCCGATCTGCACGCCTCGGCCGATTATCGCCGCCATCTCGCGGTGGTCTATGCGGCGCGCGCTTTGATGGCTGCCCTCGCGAGGTCGGCGTGAAAATCGCCGGCTCCTACACCGTTCCGTTTCCGCCGGAGCGCGCCTACGAAATGATGCAGGACCCGGACGTGCTGGCGCGGTCGATTCCCGGCTGCGAATCGCTGGAAAAGATCGGCGAAAACGAATACCGCATGAAGATGAAGATGGTGCTGGCGAGTCTCTCGGGCGCCTTCGAAGGCAAGGTTCGGCTGGCCGATCAGAAGCCGCCATCGAGTTTTCGGATGGTGGTGGAAGGCTCGGGCAAAATTGGCTTTGTGAAAGGCGACGGCCTCCTGACGCTCACTCCGAAGGATGGCGGCACCGAGGTCGCCTACGATGGCGACGCACAGGTAGGCGGTACCATGGCGGCTGTGGGCCAGCGTTTGATCGATGCGACCGCAAAGATGATGATCAAACGCTTCTTCGAAAATTTGCGGAGCGTGGAAGTGAGTAGTCGGTAGAGGTGGTGAGAAAGCTTCGGCATTCACCCCAAAACCGCGGTGTGCAGCCAAAAGCGTTCGATCACTCTCCCTAGTTCAACGAATGTTTCGAGATCGACGGGCTTAGGGATATAGCAATTGGCGTGCAGATCATAGGCCTTACGGATATCCTCGGCGCTCGTTGAGGTCGAGAGTACCACCACCGGAATCTGCCGTAGCTTTTCATCCGTTTTGATCTCCGCCAGGACCTCGCGGCCGTCTTTTCGGGGCAGATTGAGGTCGAGAAGAATGAACGCCGGACGCGGACTCTCGGCGTGAGGTCCTTCGTGCCGAAGAAACGCAATTGCCTGCTCTCCGTCGCAAGTAATGTTTAAGCGGCCGTTGAATCCGCCCTCCTTGAATGCCTCTTGCATTAGCCGCGTATCACCAGGATTATCTTCTACCAGAAGAATTTCGACAGATTGACGAGTGGAACACTTGCGAATAGTCATTTAGTGGATCTCCGAATTGTTGTAGTGCGCATCGCGCCGCACTCCTCTCAGTCCAAGAGTTGGGGCACGAACGGATTACCGGGCCGTTCTAGGGAGAAGCCTGGAGGCTCGTCCTACAGGGGAATACTGCCATGCTTCTTCTTCGGCATCGTATCCACTTTCGTTTCGAGCATGCGCAGCGCCCGGATCACGCGCGGGCGGGTTTGGTGCGGCTCGATCACATCGTCGACGAAGCCGTGTTCAGCGGCCACAAACGGATTGGCAAAGCGCTCGCGGAACTCTTCCGTTTTGGCGCGGCGCAACGCCTCCTGGTCGTGGGCCGCGGCCAGTTCCCGGCGATAGACGATATTCACTGCCCCCTCAGGACCCATTACGGCGATCTCGGCCGTGGGCCAGGCGAAGTTGACGTCAGTGCGCAGGTGCTTGGATCCCATCACACAGTACGCTCCGCCATAAGCCTTGCGGGTAATCACCGTGATTTTCGGGACCGTGGCCTCAGCGTATGCATAAAGGAGTTTCGCTCCGTGGCGGATAATACCGCCGAACTCTTGCGCCGTTCCCGGCAGGAATCCGGGGACGTCTTCGAATGTGAGGATCGGGATGTTAAAGGCGTCGCAAAAACGAACGAACCGCGCGCCCTTGGTCGCCGAATCGATATCGAGGCATCCGGCGAGATACGCCGGTTGGTTCGCCACAAGTCCCACGCTGCGTCCGTCCATGCGGGCAAAACCGACCACGATATTGCGGGCCCAGTGTTCCTGCACCTCGAAGAACTGGCTCTCATCGACCACGCGGCGGATCACATCCTTGATGTCATAGGGAAGGTTGGAAGCCTCGGGCACGATCGAATCGAGCGCCGGATCTTCGCGCTCGGGTGGATCGTCACATCGCCGCCGCGGTGGATCGTCGCGGTTGTTCTGCGGCAGATAGCTCAACAACTCCCGGACCATGCGCAGGCATTCGGTGTCGTCGTGCGCCAGAAAGTGCGCCACGCCGCTGGTGGCATTGTGCGTGGTGGCGCCGCCCAGCGCCTCCTTGGTCACGTCTTCGTGCGTCACCGTCTTGATCACATCGGGCCCGGTGACAAACATGTAGCTGGTGCGGTCGACCATGAAGATGAAATCGGTCAGGGCGGGCGAATAGACCGCGCCGCCGGCACAGGGTCCCATGATGGCCGAAATCTGCGGCACCACACCGCTAGAAAGCGTGTTGCGCAAGAAAATATCGGCGTAGCCCGCGAGTGAAAGCACCCCCTCCTGAATGCGCGCGCCGCCCGAATCGTTCAAACCGATCAGGGGCGCGCCGGTCTTGAGCGCGAGGTCCATGATCTTGACGATCTTCTTCGCATTGGCTTCCGAAAGCGACCCGCCGAACACCGTGAAATCCTGCGCGAAAATATAGGCGGGCCGCCCCTGGATGAGGCCGTAGCCGGTGACGAATCCATCGCCGTCAACAACTTGATCCTCCATACCGAAATCGCGGCAGCGATGGCGCACCAATTTGTCCATTTCCTCGAAAGTGCCTTCGTCGAGCAGCAGGTCGATGCGCTCGCGCGCCGAGAGTTTTCCTTCCTCGTGCTGCCGCATCCGCCGCGCTTCGCCGCCGCCGGTTTCGGCGTTGGCATGGCGCCTCCGCAATTCCTCGAGCCGATCGGACATAAGAGACTTTTTATGATCGCGCACTACCGAACTCAGCGGCAATGTTCGAGTCTGTTCTGTGCGCTCGCTGGTAACGTGATTCCCCGCCGCATCGTCCCATGTTCGTGCCCCGCGCTTTTTTCCGCTGTGTGGGTGTGCTCTTCGCGCCCACTGTGGTTTTAATCGCACAGCAGCAGCCGACCATTCGCACCAACGTCCCCCTGGTTCTGGTGCCGGCTACGGTCACGGACCGGAAAGGCAATTTCATCGACGGGCTGGAGGCGGGCGACTTCATCGTTATCGACGATGGCGTTCCGCAGAAGGTTCGCCTCGACACTTCGGACACGGTGCTGGCGCCGGTGTCACTGGTGATCGCCGTGCAGTCCAGCGGCATTTCCGCACCGGAGCTGGCGAAAATCCGCCGTGTGGGCGGCATGATCCAGCCCCTCATCACCGGTGAGCGAGGGCAGGCCGCGGTCATTGCCTTCGATGACGAGGTACGAATTATAGAGCAATTTACGTCCGATTCGACGAAAATCCGCGCGGCTTTCGAGAGAATTGAGCCGCGCACGATTAAAAACGGGAAACTGGTCGACGCCGTCACGGCGGCCGTGAAGATGCTCGCCACGCGGCCGGAGAATCACCGCCGTGTGCTGCTCATCTTGAGCGAATCGCGCGACCGGGGAAGTCAGATGAAGTTACCGCAAGCCGTCGAACTGGCGCAGCGCGCCGGCGTGACCATTTATCCAGGCACCTACTCGGCGCATGCTGCGCCTTGGACTGCCAAGCCCGAGGATAATCCACCGATGCCTGGCGGACCGAATTACATCGGCGCGATCACCGAGCTCGCAAGGCTCGGCAAGGCCAATGCGGCGGATGCTTTCGCGCGCGCCACCGGCGGCCGGCACCTGTCATTTCTCACGCTCAGCTCGCTTGAAAACGCGATCGCGCGTACGGGCGAGGAGATTCACAGCCAATATCTTCTGAGTTTCGTGCCGGCGGAGTCGAAAAACACCGGATTTCACAGAATCGAGGTGAGAGTGACGTCACGGCCGGACGCAGTGGTTCGCGCCCGTCCTGGGTACTGGCCAAAGTAAGGGTCAGCGGCCCGCAAGCGCAAGCCGCTACTGGAACAGGAACAGCGGCGTTCCCGCCGGGGCCTCTTCGGCCGGCGCGCCGACCGGCTGCTCTTGAAACTGCCGGCAATAGATGCCGCCGTCGCCGAGATACACCTCGAACTCGGCAGGCCTCGGAAGCGAGCCCTGAATCAAGGCCTCGCTGAGCGGGTCCTCGATGTACTTCTGGAGCGCGCGGCGTAGAGGACGCGCCCCGTAGCTGCGATCGCCGCAAGTCTTCTCGAGGATATATTTGGCGGCGTCCTGATTGAGCCGGATTTTGATCTGCTTGGCAACCAGGTTCTTGTTAATCTGCTCGGTGAGCAGATCCATAATTTTCAGCAGATCCTCATCCGCGAGCGACGTGAACAGGATCGTCTCGTCGAGGCGGTTCAGGAACTCCGGATTGAACGCCTTCTTGACCTCTCCCATCACCTGATCCTCGACCTTCTGCGGCAGCCCGGTCGACGGCGCCGAGAAGCCCATCGGGCTGCGCTTCTCCAGGAACCTCGCGCCCAGGTTCGAGGTCATGATGATGATCGTGTTCTTGAAATCGACCGTGTTGCCCAAGCCGTCGGTCAACTGGCCATCCTCGAAAACCTGCAGGAGGATGTTGTAAACGTCGGGATGCGCCTTCTCGATCTCGTCGAGCAGAATGATCGAATACGGCGCGCGCTTCACGCGCTCCGTCAACTGTCCTCCCTCTTCGTAACCCACGTAGCCGGGAGGCGATCCGATCAGCTTGGATACCGAGTGCTTCTCCATGAACTCCGACATATCGAAACGGATGAGCGATTTTTCACTGCCGAAGAGGAATTCGGCCAACGCCCGCGCCACTTCCGTTTTGCCGACACCGGTCGGCCCCAGGAACAGGAAGGAGCCTGCCGGCCGCTTGGGGGACTTCAACCCCGCGCGCGAGCGGCGGATGGCGCGCGCCAGCGCCGAGATAGCCTTTTCCTGGCTGATGACGCGCCGGTGCAGTTCCTCTTCGATGCGCAGAAGCTTTGCCACTTCCTCTTCTCTGATCGCAGTCATGGGCACGCCGGTCCAGCGCGCCACGACCTCTTCGATGTCGTCCTTAGTGACGACGCCCGTCGATGTATCATCCAGGTTGTACTTTTCGCGCAACTGGCGCAGGTTCTCGCGCTCCTTGCGCTCTTCGTCGGAATAGAACCGCGCCTTTTCGAACTCGTGATTCGCGATGGCGTTCTCCATGCGGTGCACGATGAACTTGATGCGCTTCTGAATATCGGCGACTTCGCCGGGGAGCGTCGTCTGGCGCAGCTTCACCCGCGCGCCGGCCTCGTCAATCAGGTCGATCGCTTTATCCGGAAGGAAACGGTCGGGGATGAAGCGGGAGGAAGTATAAACGGCGTTTTCGATCGATTCGTCGGTATAGGCTACGGCGTGGAACTTCTCGTAGCGCTCCTTGATGCCGAACAGGATGCGGATCGCATCCTGCTCGTTGGGCGGAGGAACTTTCACCGCCTGGAAGCGGCGCTCGAGCGACCGATCCTTCTCGATCGACTTGCGATATTCGGCCGGCGTTGTCGCCCCGATGCACTGGATCTCACCGCGCGACAGGGCAGGCTTGAGGATATTGGCCGCGTCGAGGGAGCCCTCGGCCGAGCCTGCACCGACCAGCGTGTGCAACTCATCAATGAAGATGATGGCGTTCTGATTTTCCATCAACTCTTTCATGATGGTCTTGAGACGCTCTTCAAACTGGCCGCGATACTTTGTGCCGGCAACGATCAGGGACAAATCGAGCGCCAGGATACGCTTGTCGGATAGAAACGACGGCACGTCGCCGTCGGCGATGCGCTGAGCCAGCCCCTCCACGATCGCTGTCTTACCGACACCCGGCTCACCGATCAGCACCGGGTTATTCTTCGTGCGCCGGCAGAGGATCTGGACCACGCGTTCGAGCTCGTAGTCGCGTCCGATAAGCGGATCGAGCAGGCCGTCCATCGCGGCTTGCGTAAGGTCGCGGCTGAACTCGCTGAGCAGAGAGCTTTCCTTAGGACGATTGGAAGACATTTTTTCCGAGCTCGACCGGGCGATCTCCTCGCGGACCTGCGAGAGCCGAAGCCCACGCTCATGCAAAATGTCCGCAGCGAAGCATTTCTCTTCCCGCAAGAGTCCGAGGAGGAGATGCTCGGTACCGATATGCTTGTGATTGAGCCGCTCGGCCTCCTCGGCGCCATAAGCGAGCACGCGCTTGCATTCATGGCTCAGAGGAAGGTCGACGGAGGTCGACACTTTTTCCCGCAGAGTAGTATGCGCTTCAATCTGCTTACGGATCGATTCCACTGAAGCACTGGAGCGGAGGAACCGGTTCGCGAGAGCCTTATCCTCCCTCAAAAGCCCTAACAGCAGGTGTTCAGTCTCAATGCACGGACTTCCGAACTGGCTGGCTTCGTATCGCGCGAAAAATATAACCCGGCGGGCTTTTTCGGTATAACGTTCAAACATAATTGCTGCCTCGTTCTGAACTGCTGCATCGCTCTCTAGAAGGATCGGCCACTGACGCGAGGGGCATTAATCTGCCCTGTTCGAGAGCCACTACGCGGTCCGCACGGCGTGCGAAATTCAGGTTGTGCGTGACATGGATCGAAGTAAGCTGCCGCGAACGGTGAAGGTCCTCGAGGAGACCCATGATCATTTCACCGGTCCGAAAGTCGAGGTTGCCGGTCGGTTCGTCGGCAAGCAGGACGCTCGGGTTTCCAACCAAAGCGCGCGCAAGCACCACTCTTTGCTGCTCGCCCCCCGAAAGTTCGCCCGCGCGATGAGTCGCGCGGTTTCGCAATCCAACTTCATCCAACCTCGCCAACGATACAGCTTCCGCCGCTTCCCTGCTCTGACCCCTTATTAGCAGCGGCATCATCACGTTCTCTACTGCCGTAAACTCGGCGAGCAGGGAGTGAATCTGCCAGACAAAGCCCAACTGCCGGTTGCGGAACTCCGAAAGTTCGTTTGCCGAGAGCTTGCATATGTCATTAAGCCCGAAGTATATCGCACCCTCTGTTGGTCTGTCTAGACCGCCGAGCAGATGTAGCAGCGTGCTCTTGCCTGCGCCTGATTCTCCGACCAGTGCCAGCCGCTCGCCTCGCGCAACTTCCAAATTGAGATCGCGAAAGACCACAAGGTCCGCACTGCCGGAGCGGAAAGCCTTGGTGAGCTCCACCGCACGGATCGCGATCTCGTCTGGCGCGAGCATTGTCCTTCTTCCATCTTAGCCGTTATGTTGCGGCGATTCCTCAATTTGTTCTGGAACGCGGATTGCTTGGCTGCGGCCGGTGGAAGTGTGGAGGATGACAATGAATCACAAAACCATCGCCGCACCTGGAGTTTGGCTGGGCCTGCTTATTTTGGGTTTTTCCGACACAGCAGTTGCACAACCGAACACAATTACGACAACGCCGCAGCAGTTGATGTTCACTGTCGTGAGCGGCGGAGTGAGCCCAGCCCAACCCGTGCACGTGGACTCGACCTTCCCGACTACGGTCGTCATTCAGGTCGACAGCAACTCGAGCTGGCTACACGTCGGCCCGGGCGCCGTAGTGAACACGCCCGCCGATCTTTCCGTGACTGTGAATGCCCAGGGCATTACACCAGGTTCGTACATGGGCACTTTTACAGTTACGATGTCAGGTCAATCCTCCGGCCTGACCGTGCAGGTCGGGCTGACCGTCACCGGAAGCACCGTCCTCTCGGTCAATCCGGCGTCGATGAGTTTCGTGGCACAGTTCGGAGCCACGCAGGGGAGTCCGCAGGGATGTCCCGCCCAAATCACCTCCACCACCTGCCAGCTCGCGATCTCTAGCAGCGGGCCGGTGCTGAATTACACCGTCTTCCGAAGCACCAACGACGCTCATCCGTGGCTGCTGATCGATCGCGACAATGGCACCACCGGCGGAACCCCGCTGAACGTGGGCGTCAATCCTGCCGCGGTGCCGGCCGCGGGAACATACACCGGAACGATCACGGTGCAAAGCACGACAACCATCGATGCGGTTGCGATCAGCGTAACCTTAACCGTTGGATCCATAGCCACCCTAAGCGTGGCCCCGACCGGACCGATCCAATTTCTGTACCAGACCGGTACGGCGGCGCCCGCGCCGCAACAATTGACGGTAAGCTCCAACGGCGGGTTTGTACCGTTCCAGGTTTCGGTGGCGCAGAACCAACTCAGCTGGCTCACGGTCACGCCGCAGAGCGGATCCGCCGGCTCCGGCTCGCCTGCGATTCTGACCCTAATCGTCACGCCGGCCGGGCTCCTGCCAGGCAACTATCCGGCCCTGGTCACGATTACGCCGGCAGGCGGAATCTCCCTCCCGCCCGTCCAGGTAAACCTGCTGGTAAGCAACAATCCGTTCCTCACGGCGCCTACAGCTTTGTTGAATTTCAGCGCGCAGTTCGGAGGCCTGGCGCCGCCGGCGCAGCAGATAACCGTGGGGAGCACCGGAGGCGCGCTTAACTTCACAGCCTCGGCCTCCTCCACACCGCCGGGCTGGCTTAGTGTGTCTCCGGGATCCGGAACGACTGGCACACCATCAGGAACGCTTTCGGTCAGTGCCAGCCCGAGCGGCCTGGTGATCGGAACTTACAACGGCATGATCACGCTCGCTCCAACGAACGGCGACCAGTATACGGTCCAGATCCCCGTGACGCTCACAGTGGGCGCTTCCTCGCAAGTGAACGCAGCACCGTCGGCCCTGGTGTTCAGCTTCCAGACTTCGCAGGTTCAGCCCGCCGCGCAGGTTGTGCAACTCTCCACCACCGGACCGCCAGTGAGCTTCACCGTGGCCACTTCGGTAAACGCCGGGCCCAGCTGTGGTACCGCAAACTGGATCAGCGCGGTGGCGCAGGGTCCGGTCACGCCAACGACCCTCACGGTGAGCGTCAACACCTCCGGCATGACCTCTGGATCTTGCACCGGGAAAGTGACAGTTACCTACACGTCGGGCTCCGCCAATGTCAATCTGGACATTCCGGTGACTCTGTTCGTTAGCAATTCGCCGCTGCTTAATATCAGTCTGCCGCAGGGCTTCGGACTCGAGACCGCGACGCAGGGCGGCAGCGTCATTACCCGCCGGATTTCGTTGACGAGCACGGATACCGTGACGTCGATCCCGTTCTCACTCACATTCCAGAGCAGCCCGTGTGCCTGGTTGATCGCGGCGTCCGCAACGGGCGGCACCTCGGGCACCACGCCGGGATCGATAATTCTATCGATTCTCCCCGGGTGTCTCACTCCCGGAAGCTACCAGGGAAGCATCACGATTTCATCTACCAACCTGCCGATCCCCGTGACGCTGAATATCACACTGCTAATCAATGCCAACGTGACGCTCACGGTCACGCCTCAATCGCTGACATTTACGCAGTTCCAGGGCAGCACGAATCAAATGAGCCAAACGCTGAGCTTCCACAGTTCGGGTGGGGACGCGAACTTCATTGCGACCGCGGCGACAGACTTCGGCGGCACCTGGCTTTCGGTGAATCCAACCTCGGGGAACACCAGCATTGGAACGCTCACGGTGAGCGCCGGGAGCACGGTTCTGCCGTCAAACTCCTACACCGGCCACATAACGATCACGTTCCAGGGTGCGATCACCTCGTCGATCACGATTCCGGTGACATTGACGATCAGTTCGCCACAAACAGTGAGCATTACGCCCAACCAGCCGCTGAGCTTCACTTTCCAGATCGGCGGAACAGCGCCTGCGTCACAGAAGATCACCATTACCAGCACGGGCGGCGCGGTGCAATTCAGCGTCGGTACCACCAGTAGTGGCTGGCTATCCGTGGACGCGAGCAGCGGCTCGACGTCTAAGGACATCAATGTATCGGTGAATCCGCTCGGCCTCCTGGCGGGCGTCTACATCGGTTCGATTTCGATCAGCGCGCCGGGCGTGCTGCTGAGCCCGATCGTCATTAACGTTACGCTAACCGTGCTGGCTTTGCCGCCGCCACAGCCTTTCACAATCACCAGCACGGCCAGCAATCTGGCCGGCTTGATCGCGCCCGGCGAGGAGATCACCATCAAAGGCTCGAACCTGGGGCCGGCGTCGCCGGCGCTGGGCGTGCTCTTCACGCTAAACCCACAGGGCTTCGTTGATCCCAGTCTGGCGGGGGTTCGTGTACTATTCGACGGCAACCCAGGCACCCCGGTCTTCGTCTCTGCGACTCAGATCAACGTAGTCGTTCCGTTCGAGATCGCGGGCACCGTCACGACGAACATTGTGGTCGAATACCAGGGTGTGCAGTCCGCGCCGAGGCAGCAACTCGTGAGCAGCGCCGCGCCTGGCATCTACACCCTGAATTTCACCGGCCAAGGCCAGGCGGCCGTGATTAATCAGGACGGAACAATCAACGGCCCTCCGGGCGGCGTCTCAACGCCAGGAGGAGTGATCGCGACAAAGCCCGCGCTACCGAACACGGCGATTTCCGTCTACATGACCGGTGGAGGCCAGACCAATCCTCCCAGCATTACCGGATCAGTCAACAGCCTGGCTTTCTTCATGCCGCTGGTCAACTGGACCCCGACCTCAGGGACGGTGACAGCCACAATTGGGGGAGTGCCGGCGAAAGTGGAGTTCGCGGGCGCCGCGCCAGGGCTGTTGGCCGGCATCGTGCAAGTGAACCTGCGCGTGCCCAACGTCACCGGTAACGCCCTGGCCATCGTCATCACGATCAATGGCGTGTCGACTTCGCTAAGTCCGTTGGCTCCGACTGTCGCGGTGCAGTGACCGATGAAGCTTCACCGCACCACTATGTTCACGAGCTTATCCGGCACTACGATCACTTTCACCACTTGCCTGCCGGCCAGGAACGGCTGGGTCTTAGGATCGGCTAGAGCCAGCTTTTCGAGCTCCGCCTGTGGTGCGCCAAAGCGCACGGCGATGTGCCCGCGCACCTTTCCGTTTACTTGCAGCACGACCTCAGCCGCGTCTTCCTTGGCCAGCTCTGGATCGTAGGTCGGCCAAGGCTGCCGGAACACGGGCCCTTTGCGGCCGAGCCGCTCCCACAACTCCTCCGCGAGATACGGGGCGAAGGGGCCTAGCAACAAGACTAGCGCCGGCAGAATCTGATCGAGCGCGCCGCGCGACAGCATCTTCTCGTCGTCGTACAGCTCGTTGATCAGCTCCATCAGGGCCGCGATCGACGTATTGAAGTGCCAGCGGTTGTTGAAGTCTTCCGTCACTTTGCGGATAGTCTGATGCAGTTTGCGCAGCACGCGGCGATCGGCGGATGAGTCTCCCGCGCCGGCATCGCGGTCAAGATTTCGGGTGACGAAGCGCCACACACGCTCGAGAAACCGCCGCTGGCCGCCCACACTCGCCTCGTTCCACGGCATGTCCTTCTCGGGCGGCGCGGCGAACAGCACGAATAAACGGCAGGTGTCGGCTCCGTACTTGTCCACCATGTCTTCCGGATCCACGGTGTTGCCTTTGGATTTCGACATCGCCGTCCCGTCGGCGCCCAGCACCATGCCTTGTGTAAAGAGATTCGCGACCGGCTCGTCGTTCTCGACCAGGCCCAGATCGCGCATGACCTTGGTGAAGAATCGCGAGTAGATCAGGTGCAGAATGGCGTGCGTCACTCCGCCGATGTACTGATCAATGGGAAACCACTTCTTGACTTTCGCGGAGTCGAACGGAGCGGTCGAGTTTCGAGGATCGCAATACCGGTAGAAATACCAGGAGGAGTCGACGAACGTGTCCATGGTGTCGCTTTCGCGCCGGGCGTCACCGCCGCACTTGGGACATTTCACGTTCATGAACGAATCGACCTCGGCCAGCGGCGACCGGCCCTTGCCCGTGAACTTCACGTCGTCCGGCAGCACGACCGGCAGATCCTTCTCCGGCACGGGCACAACACCGCATTTCGGACAATGGATGACCGGAATCGGCGTGCCCCAATAACGCTGGCGCGAGATGCCCCAGTCCTTGATGCGATAGGTGACGGCGGCCTTTCCGAAACCGTCCCGCCCGGCACGCTCGTTCATAAGGCGGCGCGCCTCGGCGCTTTCGAGTCCCGAATACTCGCCGGACCGTTCCACGATGCCGTCCGCCACGAATGCGGCCTTCGGATTAACGTCCAATTCCCCATCCACCGGCCGGATCACCGGAACGATCGGCAGCCCGTGGGTCTTGCAGAAGTCAAAGTCGCGCTCATCATGCGCGGGCACGGCCATGATTGCACCCGTGCCGTAATCCATCAACACGAAATTGCCGATCCACACCGGCAGCTTCTCGCCGCTGTACGGATTCACGGCGTGATGCCCTGTGAAGACCCCTTCCTTCTCGATGTCGCCTGGACCTTTCTGAGCGCGGGCATCGATCATCTGCTTGGCGCGGGCGCGCCCCTTCTCATCGAGCAGTTTCCGGGCAAGGGGATGTTCCGGTGCGAGGATAACCGCCGTGGCGCCGAAGATCGTGTCCACACGCGTCGTGAAGACCCGAATGCGATCACTGAAACTCTCCAGCCTGAAATCGATTTCCGAACCTTCCGAGCGGCCGATCCAGTTCCGCTGCATCGACAACACGCGTTCCGGCCATTTGCCTTCGAGCTTTTCATCGATGTCGCGCAGCAGTTCCTCGGCGTAATCAGTAATTTTCCAGAACCACTGCTCGAGCGCGCGCAGCTCCACTCGTGTCGTTTCGTGGCGCCAGCAGCACCCGTCCACCACCTGCTCGTTCGCCAGAACAGTACCGCATTCCGGGCACCAGTTGAGCAGCGCCTGCTTGCGATACGCCAGCCCGCGCTCGAGCATTTTCAAGAAGAACCACTGGTTCCACCGGTAGTATTCCGGCTCGCAACTCGAGATTTCGAGCCGCCAGTCGTAGGCGAATCCCATGCGGTGCATTTGCCCTTTCATCGCGGCGATGTTGGACAACGTCCACTCGCGTGGATGGCGGCCACGCTCGATGGCGGCATTCTCCGCCGGCAGGCCGAAGGCATCCCAGCCCATCGGGTGCTGCACGTTGTACCCGCGCATCCACATGTATCGCGCCAGGGCGTCGCCGATCGAATAGTTGCGCACGTGGCCCATGTGAAGCCTGCCGCTGGGATAGGGGAGCATCTCGACCACGTAATACTTGGGCGCGGCGGAATGGGGATCGGCACGGTAAAGCTCCGCGTCTTTCCAGCGTTCGTGCCACTTCAGTTCGATTTGGCGGTGGTCGTACGGGATTTCCGGCATAGACTTTTCAGAGTGTCTAGATTCTTTTGGTCGTCGCCGTCTTTCTCCACCGGCGTTTCGAGAATAAAAGCTTTAGAGCGGAATCTCGGGTGGGTGAGAATGCGACGAAAGCCTTCAAGACCAATATAACCTTGTCCGATGTGCGCGTGCCGGTCAACATGCGAGCCCAGCGGCGATTTGGAATCATTGGCATGCATCACGCGCACGTGATCGAGCCCCAGGATACTGTCGATCTCCGCCACCGTCCGGCCGAGGCCTTCGGCGCTGGAGATGTCGTAGCCGGCGGCGAGCAAATGACACGTGTCCAGACAGAACCCGACCGGCAGATCGGTCAACTTGGCGGCGTACTCACGGATCACATGCAGTTCCTCGAAGCGGCTGCCAAGCTGCGCGCCCGCTCCCACGGTGTTTTCAACCAGCAGCATCAGCTTGCCGAATTTGAGACCGCCGGCCGCCGACGCCACACCCTGGAGGAAATGCAAGATGCCCTCCTCGCGCGAGTGGCCTTTGTAGTTGCCGGGGTGCGCGACCAGGTATTCAGCGCCGATGGCGATGGCGCGCACCAGCTCACCGCGGAACGCCTCGATCGATTTTACGCGCACGACCTCGTCCGCTGAGGCCAGGTTGATCAAATAGTTGTCGTGAATCGCCAACGGCGCCAGATCGTGCCGTTCGCGCGCGCGATGGAACAAGCGGATCGCGGCCTCGCTTAGCGCCGAAGCTTTCCACTGCCGCGGGCTCGACGAAAAAATCTGAAAAGCGTTCGCCCCCAGCTTCGCTGCGGTGAGAGCGGAACGTTCCAGCGAGCCGGCAATGGAGGTATGCAAGCCGATGCGCACGTCAGCTATGAAAATCCTTTACCCAGGCGTGCTGGTGGAGAATGGCGAGGACGTCTGCGCCGAGCGGCCCGAGGTCTGAGACCGAGCAGTTCGCTTCCACATTCCGCACCCGGCGCATCCCCGGAATCACCGTCGAAACCTCCGGGGACGAGAGGCAGAAGCGAAGCGCGATCTCGGGAAGCGATCCTTTGACTCCGGCCAGATCGCGACGCAAGGCGGCCACATGTTGCACCACTTCCCGCTTCCGGTCGCCCCGGAAGTACCAATCGCGGAAATCGCCCTTCTCGAATACCGTGTTTTCGGTGATCGTGCCGGTCAACGCGCCTTCGTCGAGCGGTACCCGCGCCAGCAAGCCGACGTTCGATTCACGCACCAGCGGAAACAGGTTCGCCTCGGGAGTCTGGTCGAAGATGTTGTAGACAACCTGAATCGAATCCACCAGGCCCGTCCGGACCAGATCCAGCGCGGAATCCGGCTGGCCCGCGTTCACTGACACTCCGACTGCTTGCGCCTTGCCGGACTTCTTCAGATCCTCAAACGCGCGCCGCCACTCGTCCCCAGCTGTCCACTCCGAATTCCAAACGTGCAGTTGCTGCAGGTCGATGGTCTCGAGTTTCAGATTGCGCAGACTCTCCTCGGTGCACTCGATCACGTAATCGTAGGGGAAGACCTTGCTGATGCCGATGCCGGGCCGCGCGGGCCACAGCCCGTTTTTCGGCGGCACCTTCGTCGCGATGTAGATTCTCCCCGGAGCCGAACGAACGGTCTCGCCCACCAGCTTCTCGCTGTGGCCGCCGCCATAGGCGAGCGCAGTGTCGATGAAATTCACGCCCAGATCAAAGGCGCGCCGCAGCGCGGCCACCGATTCGCTGTCGGATCCTCCCAGCCATTGCTTGCCGCCAATTCCCCACGCGCCGTAGCCGATCTCGCTCACTTGATTCGCCGTGCGCCCGAGTGGACGATATCGCATTCCTCCATAATAGAGGCAGAAGCTATGTTTTCGCGGTTCGGCGCTCTGTTGTGCTTTGCGCTCGCTGCGTTCGGCGCCACGGTGCGCTTGTATCTCAAGGACGGCACCTACCAATGGGCGCGCGAATACCAGGTGCTTCAGGATCGCGTGAAATATTACAGCACGGAGCGCGGCGAGTGGGAGGAAATCCCGCTCGAAATGGTCGATTTGGACCGCACCAGGAAGGAATCCGCGGAACGCGAGGACGCTATCAAAGCCGAAGCGAAAGCGCAATCGGAAGAGGACGCAGCCGAACGCGCGGCGCGAAAGGAAATCGAGCGGATTCCGGTCGAGCCGGGAGCTTACTTCATCCACGGCGCCACCCTCGAGACGATGAAGCTGGCCGAATCGAAAGTCGTGAATAACAAGAGGCGCAGCGTACTAAAGGTGATCACACCCGTGCCGATGGTCGCGGGCAAAGCGACCGTCGAGCTCGATGGCGAAGCGGCGGCCATGCGGATCACGCAAGACCGTCCCGAGTTCTATTTACGTCTCTCGGCCGAGGAGCGCTTCGGCCTCGTGAAGCTAACGCCCAAAAAGAGCGTTCGCGTGGTTGAAAATCTGAGCATCATCCCCGTAAGCAAGGAGGTCCTCGAGGAGCAGCAGCAGGTAGAGACGTTTAAGAAGCAAGTGGGCGATCTACTGTTCAAAATCTGGCCGGTGAAGGCGCTCGAACCAGGCGAATACGCGCTGATTCAGTTCACCGAAGGAAAAGTGAACCTGCAGGTGTGGGATTTCGGCGTGGACTCACCCCGAAATCCGGCGGAAAAACGCGAGTGATTTTTCGGCGCAAGCCCCCCACCGGAACTGCTGGGCCCGCTGCCGCCCTGTCTCCACCAGCAGCGCCCGTTCAGATCCCGATTCCAGCAGCCTGGTAAGGCCGGAGGCGATGTCGCTTGCGCTGCGCGGATCCACCAGTACAGCTGCGTCGCCCGTAATTTCCGGGAGGCTCGAAACATTCGACGTAAGGACCGGCGCGCCCGCCGCCATCGCCTGCACTACCGGGAACCCGAAGCCTTCATACAGGGATGGATAAACAAAAACGGCAGCGCCAGCGACCAGCCTGGGCAAATCCGCTTCCGGGACATATCCGAGATAAGTCGCCTCGGCGCAAACCCGTGCCAGCGTCGATTCCGAGCCCCATCCCTTCGGGCCTGCGATGACCAGTTCGAACTCCTGGCGGAGCCCGGGCTTTAGCTGCCGCCAGGCGTCGAGCAGCGTATCGAGATTCTTGCGCGGCTCGATCGTGCCGACGTAAAGCACGTAGGCGCGCTCCCGCCGTGCCGGCTGCGCGCCGAAGTACTCTTCCGCCACGCCCGAATAGATCGTGTCGATTTTTTCAGGCGCGATCTTGAGCAGCCGGATCGCGTCTTGGCGCGTGTTCTCGGAAACGGCGATCAGCCCGTCCGCCCGGCGCAGAATCCGATCGGCCAATGCCCGGTCGGCGCGGACATTCGCGGGCGTGTGGAAGTGCGGCATCAACCAGCAGGTCAGGTCATGAACCGTGGACGTCAGCTTTACACCGCGCGGCGCAGTGCGCACCTGGTTCGATGCGTGGAAAATGTCGGATCCGGCGAGAATCCAATCGAGCGCCGGATTGCCCGGGATGTTGACAAAGTAGAGCAAAGCCAGGCGAGGCAGCGTGCGCCAGGCCGGAAGCGTGGAGGCTTCGTGATCCAGCCGGCCAAAATCGTTCAGGTACGGGAATGCCCGGATCTCATCGGCTCCGGCTTGGCGGCGCAGATGCTGCACCCAGTGATAGGTGTAACTCTTGATGCCGGCGCTGCGCAGCAGAGCGGATGTCGCATCGATGGTGACGCGCATGGATCACTGCCGGAAACCCGCGAAACGCAGGACGGCGCGAGCATCTTCTGAAACAATCGAGCCCGCCACGCTCTGTGTGCCGTGATTCGCAAGAACGTACTTCCCGCCGCTTTCGGCCACCACGTGCAATTCCGATTTCCCGACCAGCTTTTCCAGCCGCTCCACGCCCGGCTTCTCAACGCAGATATAAAAGAGATCCGGAGAGAGCCAGCGTTCCCGGAATTGGCTGTCATCGAGGAAGACGTCCTGCGGAGCATCCGGTGCATACGACCCATACTCCAGATTGTTCACGCGGCCATTGAGCAGCAGCACGCGCCGCCCGTGGTACGCTTCGGCATAAAAGACGACCGAGGAAAACGTGTAGTATTGATCGTCGAGAATCAGTGTTCCACGCGGTGAACGGTTGAGGGCTTCGGCCAGCGGCCGCGACCCGAGGTACGGGTCGAACACAACCATCGCCAGCCTCGCTGCATGAAAGAAGAGGATCATCATCAGAACGACGCCTGCCATCCGTCCGCGCCAGGCCGCGAACGCGCCTATTAGAAATGCCAGGCCAGCCATTATCAATGGCGCGCGCAGGTATGCGAATGAAGCGAGCGTCAGATCGCCCATGTGGCCGAGCGATAGAGTATACGCCTCGGGATGCTGCGTCAGAGCGCGCGAAATGTCTCCCGGCGCAGGGAGACTCCAGACTTGCGAAAGAATAACCGCGATCGCCAGCCCGGCAAGCCCGGCCACCAGGGCCAGTGCCGCGCGCCCGTGGCGGATCCATGCCTGGGCTTTATCGTCCGCGAGGGCGCAGCCAATCAGCAGGGCCAGCGCAGGATAGCAAGGCATCGAATAGTATTCCTGTGTCGAAGAGAACGTGAAGAACGTCAACAGGAATCCTGCCCAGCACAGGCATAGCAGGCGCATGCGTCCGGCGCGGTCCGCCGGCCTGAATGACAGCTTCGCCACGGCCGGGAAGTACACGCTCCAGGGAAACAGCCACAACAAGTGGAACAGCCAGAAATAGAGGCGCGGGACGGTGTTGTAGTCGCGGGGGTAGCGAAGGTTAAGGAACCTCAGCACGTGCTCGTTGATGAAATAGAACCAGAAAAAGCCACGATACTCGCCCGGACCGCTGTGCAGGGTCAGATTGAAATATGGAGGATTGCGCAACGTTGCGAGCACGTGCCAAGGCGCGGCGATCGCGAGCGCGATTACCAGGCCCCGGAACGGCCGGAGACGCTTCCAGGCCTGGCGGGACGTGATTTGCCGGGTGAATGCGAGGTAAAGCAACGCAGCCGCCACGGGAAAAACCGCCGCGATCAGGCCCTTGAGCAGCAAGCCTGTACCGATGGCCGCCGCCATCACTGCGCTCCACACTCCCGGCCGCCGTTCGTCGGGGTCGAGCGCGCGCAGGAACGACCACATCGACAGCGCGATGGTAGCGGCGATGGTTACGTCCGGAATCTGGATGCGTGTGAACAGGAACAGACCGATGGAAGTGGCCAGGACCAGGCCTGCACAGAGCCCGGCGCGCACCGAAAATGCCCACGTTGCGATGCGGAAGGTCAACCAGCACAGCACCACCGCGGCCAGCGACACGGGTATCCGTGCCGTCCAGTCATGCACACCGAAAATCTTGAACGAGATCGCGATCAGCCAGTACTTGAGCGGTGATTTTTCGAGGTAGGCGATGCCGTCCAACCGCGCCGTGACCCAGTCGCCGGAGTCCATCATGTTGCGCGCGATCTGCGCCTGCACCGCGTCTACATCGTCCATCAGGGAGGGAGGGCTGATCATGCAGCCCAGGAAAATGGCGGCTGCGACCGCCAGGACGATCAGCTCGTAACGAAGGCGGTATCTGGAATTTCCCGAAGCCCCTCGGCTGGAGACGGCGGCTCGATGCCCCAGCGTCTCATCCAAAGGAACAGAATGAGAAGGCCCCATAGATGATATCCGAGGTTAGCACGGCGATCGAGATGGGCGCGCACGGCCCCATTGACGGCCTCCCACGAGAAAACGCCGCTTTCGCGCACGTTGCGTTCGCTCAGGGTTTCGACCAGCAGCGGCCGCAACACCGTCCGCAGCCAGTGATGCGCAGGCATGTCGAAGCCCTCCTTGCGCCGTGTCAACACGGCCCGCGGCAGCCGGTCCTTCATCAACTCGCGCAACACGAATTTCAGGCGTCCGCCGCGAATTTTGAAGCGCTCCGGCAGAGTTGCGGCGAACTCTACGAGCCGGTGATCGAGGAACGGCGGACGGACCTCCAGGGAGTGAGCCATGCTCATGCGATCGCACTTATAGAGAATGTCGTCCGGCAGGTAGTAGAGCTGGTCCAGCCACATGAACTGGTTGAGATAGCCCACGCCGCGTCCGGGAAACTGAAGCTGCTCCAAAGCGTCCGGCCCGCACCCGTCGAAGCCGGCCCGCAAGCGCCGTTTTTCGCCGTTGGCGAAAGTGCCGTTCCAAAAAAGGTGTGCCTGCACCGGATCGAGCAGCGAGCCGTTCAGAAACCTCGTGATCTTATAGTCGATTCCGATCTTTTCATCCGTTGCCGGCAGGAAATCCGCCAGCCGCGCCGCAAGCCTCCGCACCCCATGCGGCAGCCTGCGGAATGCCCGCGCGTAACGGTCGGCGAGATAGGTGTTGTAGCCCCCGAAAAGCTCGTCGGCGCCATCTCCTGACAGCGCCACCGTCACTTCGCGGCGGCACATCTTCGAAAGGAACCACACCGGGACGGCGCCGGCGTCGGCGCTCGGCTCGTCGGAGTAGTAACCGAATTCCTCGATCGCGCTCCGCAGATCAACTTCGGGGTTCAGGTCGAACTCGTGGTGGTCCGTCTGGTAAAACCGCGCCACCTCCCGGAAGTAAGCGCTTTCGTCGAACCGGCGGCCTGCGAACGATACCGAAAAAGTCTTCAGACGGCCCGGCGCCGCTTCGGCGGCGAAGTGCAGAATCGTGCTCGAATCCAGGCCGCCGCTCGACCAGACTCCGAGCGGCACATCTGAAACCATGTGCTCGCGTATCGCCACGCGCAGCAGGCGATCCAGTTCGTCTTTGGCCGCTTCAAGATCGATCCGTGGATCGGGGCGGAACTGAAGTCGCCAGTAAGCCCTGCTGCGCACCTCGCCATCCTGCCATTCGAGCCAGTGGCCCGGAGCGAGTTTGTCGATGCCCTCCACCAGCGTGTGGGGTCCCGGGACGTAATTGAGCGAAAGATAGTGGTCCAGGCCGGCGCTGCTCATTCGCCGGTCGATTTCAGGATGAAGCAGAATCGTCTTCAGCTCGGAGCCAAAGTAGAGATCCGTCCCGCGGCGCGCGTAATAGAGCGGCTTGATTCCCAGGCGGTCCCGCACAAGAACCAGCCGCCGCCGGGACTCCGTCCACAGCCCCACGGCGAACATGCCTCGCATACGCGCGAACGCGTCCAGGTCCCATTCGAGAAACGCGCGCAGTACGGTCTCCGTGTCACAGCGCGAACGAAAGCGGTGGCCGGCGCGCTCGAGTTCGCATCTCAGCTCGGCATTGTTGTAGATTTCGCCATTGAAGACCAGCACGGTATCGCCGTCGTCGCTGGTCATCGGCTGGTCGCCGTGCGTGAGATCGATGATTTTGAGACGCACCGCTCCCAATGACACGCTCGGTGACTCCCAGACGCCCTGCTGATCAGGGCCACGGTGCGTCAGAGACCGCGTTATGTCCCGGATTCGTGCCGGGTCAGGCGCATTTCTAGAATGTGTGAACCCAACAATCCCGCACAAGCTGCTAAAATCCCCGCCCGTTCCCCCCCGTCAGAGGAAGCTGTCAGCGTTGGCTTTCTTGATCGGTAAAGGATAGCACAAATTTCGGGTGTCGGGGAATCATGCCCAAACGGGAGGGAAACACTCAGGGCTCAAGCTGCTCCGGGAAAACGACATAACCCGTTGGAGGCGGGAACAGCTCTTCGAGCGCAAGCAACCGCTTTCGCAAATAACGGCTGGGCAACTGCCTGGGGCCCGTATCGACGTCGATATCGCAACAGATGCCGTGGAGGTAAAGCGTCAGCGTATCAACAAAAGATTGCCGGGCGTATTCGCGGAATGCTTTACTGCTGCGGCCGCCTCCCCCGCGCGATCCCTTTGTCCGCCGCAACGCCTGTTTCAGGTGCCAGCTGGGCTCGTCCACTTCGCCGTGAGCGTCGGCATTCAGTTCTTCCCGCAGCACGCGGCAAAACTTGGTTTCCACTTCCTCGCTCCAGTGGTCGCCCATCAACGCCGCCAGCAGGTGGTAAAAGCGGTAGTGATACTCGGCCACCTCCTGGTCTTTCAAAGCGAAGGCCAGCACCGTCTCGTCGCCCAGCCGCAACTGGGTGGACGTGGAGGTACGGCCCTCCGGCGGTTTTTCGATCGAGATGTAGTCGGCCGCGGTTTTCGCCTTGTTCTTCTCACGGCCGTTGGCTCGTTCCAGGTAGGGTACCAGCAGAATCGAAATTTTGGGAAGCGCGGATGTGATCGCGGGAGGAAGCGCGGCCACCGGCTCCTCCAGATACTCTTTCAGGTCCTCCTCGGACATAGGCACTGAGGCGCAAAAGTAAGAAAACGTGTTGCTGAGCGGTATCATCTCGCTGCGAAATCGCTCGGCAAACTGGCGGACGCTCAGCTTGGAAAGCTCCGATTGGACCGGCATCTAGTGGCTTATATTCATTCTAGCCGATGGCCGGTAGTGAGTGGTCGGTGGTGAGCGGGCTCGACTCTAGCCGCCAAAGCCACGGTTCGGAAGCTGTTACGCGCGCTTGAGCCGCGCAGCCCACTCGACCAGCGATTCAAGGAGTTTACGAATCAGATCCTTCGTTTTCTCGTTTGTCAGATTCCCCTGCGCATCGAAACGCTGGGCGGCGTTGCCGATCATGACCTCCGGCTGGTTGACCGCGTGCATGTTCAGGAACACGAATACCTGACGCAGGTGATATTGCGCGCGAGCCGTTCCAGTGGCGCCGGGGCTCGCGCCCATCACTGCAACCGCCTTGCCGTTCCAGGCACTGTCGCCGTACGGCCGGGAGGCCCAGTCGATCGCATTCTTGAGGACTCCAGGGATGGAATAGTTGTATTCAGGGGTGACCAGAAGAATCGCATCCGCGGCGCGAATGCGAGACTTGAGAAGCACAACCTTCTCCGGGGGGTTGGCCTCGTGATCCTGATTGAAGCCTGGAATTCCGTCGAGCTCGAATGTCTCGATCTTGACGCCCTCCGGAACAAGCTGCTGGGCGGCATGTAGCGCGGCGCGGTTGTACGATTGTTTGCGCAGGCTGCCTGCGATGCCCAGAATCGTGAATGGATGGTCCATGGCCGTTTAGATGACGCCTGCAGGCGGCCTCTGTTACGGCAATCTTTACACGCCGCTATAACCGGCGCGCCACGACCACCGTAATGTCGTCGGCTGCCGGCGCGCCCTGCGTGAAGCGGGCAACCGCTCCGTCGATCGCCTCGACGATCTCACCCGCCGGCCGGCCACGCATGGATGCGACCAGCGCCGCCAGACGCTCCTCGCCGAAGTCCTCATCCAGCGGATCGGCAGCCTCCGTGACGCCGTCGCTGAACAACACCAGCACGTCGCCCGGCTCCATGCACGCGCGCGATTCCTGGTACGTAGCTTGTGGCAGGACTCCGAGGATCACGCCTCCGCCGCTGAGCCGGTCAAAGCCGCCTGTGGCGCGCACCATGAGGGGCGGATTGTGGCCCGCGTTGGCGTAAACCAGCTCGCCCGTAGCAGGATCCACCACGCTCATGAAGAACGTGATGAAGCGATTGTCGGGGCACTTGGCGCAGACGGCCTTGTTCAGCCTTCCGAGCTTGCGGGCCAGATCGTCAGCCTCTTCGAACAGCACGTGAACGCGCGCCTGCAGGCTGGACATGAGCAGGGACGCCGGCATCCCCTTACCCGCCACGTCGCCTACCAGCATGCCCACGCGCCCGTCAGGAAACTCGAGGAAGTCGTAGTAGTCGCCCCCAACCGTGCGGCAGGCGGTGGTTTTGCCCGCGATATCGAGACCGGCGACCATGGGTGGCGAAGACGGCAGCATGGCCCTCTGGATCTGCGCCGCCTGCTCCATCTCCTTGGCCATGGCGCGTTCGGCTTCCTCGATCTCGTTTAGGCGCGCGTGCTCGATGCGGATGGCCGCCACGTTGGCCATCACCGTCAGCAGATTCAAGTCCTCGCGCGAGAATTCGCGAATCAGGTGGGGCGTGTCCACATAGATCAACCCGATGACGCGGTCGTTGGTCTGCAAAGGCACGGCGATCATGCTGCGCACCTTGTGCTCGACGATGCTCACCTGGCCCCGCAAAGCCTGGTCAAGCTGGGCGTCGCGCACCAACAGCGACTGCTTCTCCTTGATCACGCGGTCGCGCACCGTGGTCGAGATCTTGAAACCGCCGCCGCGAGCGGCGCGCAGCCTCAACTCATCGCCTTCGAGCGTCATCAGCACGCCCCGGCCGGCCAAGACCGCCTCCACCGAAAGATCCATGATCAAGGGGAACAGCTCGTCGAGCGGGCGATGACCGGCCAGCTCGCGCCCGGCACGGATCAGGGCGCGCATCTGGGGGCTGCCCTGCATCACATAGGTCTTGTTCAGGTCGTCGGACTGCGGCCCGAGCACCGCGTCCAAATTCGCCACCAGCGTTGTCGAAGAGTTCGAAAAACTTTCGCCGTGTTCGACGAATACGACCGTGTTGTTCGCGGGCGGCGCGGCGTCCGCGAACTCGAGCGTCAAGTGCCCGGCGGAGATCCGGTCGCCCGGTCCGAACGGCACCGGCTGGTCGATCCGCTTGCCGTTTACCAGCGTCCCGTTTTTGCTCCTCAGGTCCTCCACTTGCCAGGTGCCGTTTACGCGCGTCAGGGCCAGGTGCTGGCGCGACAAGCCGGCGTCGTCGGGATAGCACAATTCGTTCGCGCTGGAGCGGCCGAGGGTGATGCGGTCGCGGTCAAGCGCCACGGTGCTGGTCTTGCCGTCGATATTGCGGATCACCAATTCCCGCGGAATCGTCTGGCCAGTCGAAACCACCGAAATAGATTAGCACGCATAACCGTGCCGCGGACGGCGCCGGCCGGGCCGCAACGCGTGCCTGACGCGTCGCGCTTGACTTCCCCCTCCACGATCTAATAACGTCATCCGATGAAGATCGTTTTTGCTTTTCTCGCTTTGGCCGTCCTGGCTCTCGCCCAGGCCAAGACCGAAATTGGCGCCATTAACGGCGCCGCCTACCGCATCGACGTTCCCGAAAACTGGAACGGTGGTCTGGTCGTCTACTGCCATGGCTACAACGCGAAGCCAGTGACCTACACCGACCAGAAACTGCCGCCGTCTCTCCAGGTGTTTGTGGACGAAGGGTAAGCGCTAGCGCAGTCGGGTTATGCCGCGGGCGGCTGGGCGATTCAGGAAGCCGTTGTGGATATCGAGAGCCTCCGCCGCTACTTTGTATCGAAGCACGGGCGGCAGAAGGAGACGTATCTCGCCGGGCACTCCATGGGAGGCTTCCTGACGATGATGCTGATGGAGATTTACCCAACCGTGTACGATGCCGGCCTGCCGCTGTGCGGACCTCTGGCCGCGAGCACGTGGTTCATGTCGCGCGGCGCATTCGATGGGCTGGTGCTGTTCAACTATTACTTCCCCGGTGTGCTGCCGGACCCTGCAAAAATTCCGCCGAATTTCGTTAATAATCGTGAACTGCAGGCCAAGGTCGAACAGGCGCTCAATGCCGCTCCCGACAAGGCCGCGGTTCTGCGCCGCCAGAACAATCTCAAAAACAATCACGATCTGGCGAGCACGCTGGCCTTTGTCGTGTACCTGATCAAGGAACTGGATGAGCGTGCCGGCGGCAGCCCCTTCGATAACCGCAACGTGATCTACAACGGCACGCTGGACGATAACGCGGTCAACGCGGCCATTCCGCGCTACGCTGCCGATCCCAAGGCGGTGGATTACCTGCGGAGCAACTACACGCCCACCGGTCACATCGAGAAACCCATGCTCGCCATCCACACGAGTTACGATCCGCTGGCGCCGGTGATCATCCCCAACATGTATGAATCGATCGTGGAGCTGGCCGGCACGGCGCGGCTGTTTGTGCAGCAATACGTGAAACATGACGGCCACTGCGCGATTCTACCGGAGGAAATCGCCCGCGGATTTGCCGAGCTGCGCGAGTCGCCCGCAGGGCGGCGAATTGCCGAGGCCGTCGGTAGGCGGAAACTAGCCCGGCGATTTCGACGTTTTAGTGAACAATCCCAGCAGTCCCCCGAGCCCTGAGGATTTCTTGGCAGTGTCAGTCCGCCCGCCCAGACGGTCGGCGAGTTGCATTATGCCCTTTCCGAAGCTGGTATTGGCGGGAGTGGGCTTGCCATCCATCAGGGCTCTCTGCACAGCCTCGTAATCGCTGGGAAGGATTTCGAAGACGTCGGTGTGCAGAGCGGTGCCAATCACCTCCCTGCTCAGGCCCACGTCGCGATGATACCGATTGACGATCAACCGGATCTTCCACCGGCCGATGCGATTGGTGTCGAGATAGGAGAGTGCGCGTTGCGCGGCCTGCAGCGCGGGCAATTCGTTGGTTGTAACCAGCAGGAGCTCGTTGGCCTGACGCGCCTGATTGAGGTTCCAGTCGCCGTAGACGGTGGAGGTATCGAGCACGATCACGTCATAGATGTGGCGCGCGTAGTCGAGGATGGGCGTTGGATCGCGCAAGTCCTGCGTGGCCTCGACCATGATCTCCGGCGCCAGCAGCACGTCGACTCCCTGAACCGGAGTGACCATGGCGTTCCAGAGATCGTCGTCGAGCTCGTGCGCCCTCTGGAGCGTGTCGAGGAAGCTGTAAATCGACTTGATCTTGAGTAAGAAGGATAACGTGCCAGTCAGGGGATCGAGATCGGCCAGCAGAATTTTCTTGGCGCCCAGCCGCTTCCATTGAAAGGCCAGGTTGCACGCGATGGTGGTCGCTCCGCAAGCGCCCTTGGCGGGCATGACGGCGTAGATTTTTGCCAGCTGCTTGACCGGGCCTTCGGCGGTGGGCTGCAGGCGAGCCAGCTTGGTCATCGCGGCCTCGATCTGATCTCCGCTAAAGGGTTGCACCAGGAAATCGACGGCCCCGGCGCGAAGGCAGCGGAGGATGAAATCCGGATCATTGCCGGCGAGCAGCGCGATCACCTGTATGTGAGGGCCCAGGCGGCTCATTTCGCCCAACAGTTGAAGCGCCTGATCGCGGTCGGAGACCACGTCCAGGAACACGAGGTGGGAGGCGCCTCCGCCCATGCCTCCCGGTATGTCTCTGGGCGACGGGTAGTTGGCGATCTGGCTTGTCTGGACGCCTTGCAGGTGTACCTGCAGAAGCGGACCCAGCTCAGCCAGCATTCGCGAGTTGGGGCTGACGACCACGGCACGCCGTGATGCCGAGGGTGGCGCCTCACGATGCTGCATGGGGACCCGCAGACCAGTTTGGGATAAGTTCCAAAGAAGTAAATCGACTAGAAGCGATCATAACATGAGAGCCTCCTGGCGATCCTGCTACTAACAAAGTGGTATACCAAGCCGATGAGTCTCCAAAAACGTTTTACTCCGCCATGGCATACCCCGCAAGGGGAAGAGGTGGGAGAAAGAGGGTGGAAAAGAAAGATGCCAAACGCGACTGCAATCAACGGAGCCTCCAATAATATCGGGCTCGGTAACACGGTTAAGACAATCAGTATTTGCGACACGCAGCCGGTGACAGCGGAAGGGATCCGGAATCTGTTGGATGCGTGTCCAGACCTACAGTTTCTGGAAATGACCGATTCGCTGCCGCAGGCCCTGGAGCTTGTGCGGCGGACGCCTCCGGACGTGCTGATCCTCGACAAAGCGTTCGGGATACAGGCGATTCTGGAATGGCTTACCCAACTGCGGGCAGAGGAGATGAAGGCTGCCGGCCTACGCACCACGATCGTGGTTTGGGGCATTTCAGTCACAGAAGCAGAGGCTTTGCGGTTTCTGCAAGCTGGCGCCCGCGGTATCCTGCGAAAAACGGCCACCGTGCCGGTTGTGCTGGCTTGCTTGCGCACGGTGGCTCTGGGCCGGAGCTGGATGGAAGACTGCGTGTTTCGCGACTCGGCCCGCTCGGATCGCTATCCCAGAAGCCAATTGACCGGTCGCGAGCAGCAGGTGTTGGAGCTAGTGGAACAAGGCTTCAAAAACAAGGAGATCGCGACGGAACTGGGGATTCGCCCCGGCACCGTCAAGATTCACCTCAAGCACATTTTCGAAAAGACCGGTGTTCGCGGACGCTACGGCCTGGCCCTAAGCGGTCTGAAAGATCGCGGATTGGTTTCGATGACCGCTTGAGCGCGAAGAGCCCTCGAATCTGATTCCAGCAACGCACCGAGCTTCTTCGCGCTATCCTAATGCTACGTGCGTTATCTCCTGGTTCTCGCGGTTCTGTCCAGGTGCGTGTCCGCTCAGTCCTCGCTCACCAAGACTCTCATAGACGAGCTCGACCGTAACTTCAACATCCTGAAGCAGAAAGGCGACCCACCGCCTTACTTCATGGCGTACCAGGTCACCGAGGCGGAGGGCGACTTCGTGATCGCCAGCCGAGGCTCACTGGACATTCAGAATCATTCTCACCAGCGCATGCTCGATGTGACCATTCGCGTAGGCTGCCCGAAGTTCGACAATTACCGACGCGTGGGCGCGGACCGGCCCCGGTTCACCGCTGCAATGCCAATTGCGCTCGACGATAACGCGGCCGCAATCCGTCAATCCGTGTGGCTTTCCACTGACCGCGCCTATCGCAGGGTTTCGCAGCGCCTCCTCCGAATCAAGGGGGATGAAAAGCTGCGTGCCGGGGCGATCGACGGCTCGGACGATTTTTCGAGCGAAGATCCACAGGTGTACTTCTCCGCGCCGCCCCCGCTTAAGTTCAACGCGAACCAATGGGCGGAGCGGCTGCGAAAAC
>QHXU01000191.1 GCA_003223065.1 Acidobacteriota bacterium
TCGAAGCGGAGCGCGTCACGAAAACGTTCGTCACCACCGAGAACACTCGCCTCGAGCATGGCCGCTTGTTTTCCCGGCTTGTGATTACCGCGCGCGGCAAGGCGCCGGACGGCATGGACCTCGCCACTATGGAGAGCTTCGAATCGGACGACCCGGAGAGGCTGCCCAAAGATGCGGAAATCCTGACCGCGGTAGCGCGCGCGGGCGCGAATCTGACGAGCTTGCT
>QHXU01000467.1 GCA_003223065.1 Acidobacteriota bacterium
CCGACGAACCCCTCTTCCCTACGTCCGGCGATGCGCTGCATAGTTGTGTCATGACCGACAGCATCATCGAGGAGAGAGCGGCCATCCCCAAAGTCGAGGAGTGGGCCGAACGAATTGCCGCGCAACAGCGCAGCGGAATCACAGTGAAGCAGTTCTGCAAGGAAGAGGGGCTGACAGAATACTCGTTCTATAGCTGGCGCAAACGGCTCCAGAAGAAAGAGCCGGTACGTTTCGCTTTGGTGGATAGAGGAGCGGCACGGCTGGCGCTGGCGCCGGAGGCGCCTCTGGAGTTGGTGCTTGCGAGCGGCGAGCGGTTGCGCATTGGCGCCGGGGTGGATGGCGCGACCCTGCGGACGGTTCTGGAAGCGTTGCGCGCATGATCCACCTGCCGGCCAGCGTGCGGGTGTACCTATGCCTGACCGCCTGCGATATGCGCAAGAGTTTTGACGGGCTACATGCCTTGGTCCGAGAGTACTTGGAGCTGGACGCTTTCGCCGGACATCTGTTTGTCTTCGCCAGCCGGCGGCGGGACCGCGTCAAAATTCTGTATTGGGATCGTGACGGATTCGCGGTGTGGAGCAAGCGATTGGAGGGGGGCACATACGCGGTGCCGTTGGACGAGAGCGCCGAGGAGCGCCGGCGCGAGATTACGGCACAAGAATTAGGGGCGCTGCTGAGCGGGATCGACCTGGAGCATGCCACGCCGCGCAGGCGCTATCGGCGTTCCGCATAAATCTCGCGAATTTGCTCCCTTTTTTCAGTTGTCAGTGAGTAATTAAGTGGGTACACTGATTACTTACTCGTGGCCTTCGATCCGAATCATCTTCCGGAAGATCCCCAGCTCTTACGGCAGATGGTGCTGGATCTGATGTCGCAGCTGGATCGCGAGTTCACCGAACGAAGTAAAATCGAAACTCTGTTGCGCGAGTTGCTGGATGCTAAGCGCAACCGTAAAAGCGAGCAGCTTTCTGAAGATCAGCTGGCCCTGTTCGCAGCGGCTTGGCAGGCGCGGCAAGCGACGGCATCCGCTTCCGAGTCCAGCGACAATCCCACGGACGAGGATGACGACGCCACCCCTGGCGCGGGCTCCGTAGATCGCAAGAAAAAGATGGGTGGCCGCCAGCCTCTGCCACGGCACCTCAAACGCGAGCGCGTTGTGCATGATCTTGCGGAGAAGGAAAAGCACTGCGATAGGTGCCGGCAGGATTTGCGGCCGATCGGCGAAGAGTCGAGCGAGCGCTACGAATACGTTCCGGCGCAGCTGACCGTCATCGAGGATGTGTGCAGGAAGTACGCTTGCGCTTGCACCGTGAGGACCGCGACCAAGCCGCCGCAGCCGATTGAGAAGAGCACGGCAGGCGCGAGCGTGTTGGCGCAGGTGATCGTGGCCAAATGCGCCGATCATCTGCCGCTGCACCGGCAGGAGAACATCTTCGGGCGTCACGGAGTGGATATCTCGCGCAAGACCATGTGCGGCTGGCTGGCGCAATGCGCGAATCTGCTGAAGCCGCTGTATGGATCTCTGAAAGAAGTTTTGTTCCAATCCAAGGTGATCGGGACCGATGACACCAGTGTGAAGGTACTGGATAGAAAGTTGCCGTTCGCCCGCACCGGACGCATCTGGCCGTACTGCGGCGATAAAGACCATCCCGTGATCCTCTACGATTACACGGCGACGCGAGCGCGCGCCGGGCCGGAGGAATTTCTCAAGGGATATCGCGGCTACTTACAGGCCGATGCTTATGGCGGATATGACGCCTTCTTCAAAGACGCGGCGCGCGGGTTGATCGAGGTCGGGTGCTGGGCGCATGCCCGGCGCTATTTCCGTAAAGCCTTGGAGACGGATCAGGCGCGCATGGGGCCGGCGCTATTGTTGATTGCGCAGCTGTATCGCGTGGAGAAGCGAGCGCGGCCGCTGACGGCGGAGGATCGGCTTCGACTACGCCAGCTCCAATCGCGGCCCCTTCTGGACAAGTTGCATAACTACTTGCTGGAGATCCAGGCGGAAGTTTTGCCGAAGAGCCCGGAGGGGCGGGCGGCGCGCTATACCTTGAAGAACTGGACGGCGTTGACCCGCTACGCGGAGGACGGAGACTTGGAGATCGACAACAACGCCACCGAACGCGCTATTCGCAGTGTCGCCGTCGGCCGCCACAACTGGGTATTCTTTGGAAGCGATCAGGGCGGCAAGACGGCCGCGGTGCTGCGGAGCTGCGTGGCTTCTTGCCAGCGAGTCGGTGTCGATCCCTTCGCCTGGCTTAAGGACGTCCTCTCCCGCATCGCCGCTTATCCCATCACCCGGCTGGCCGAACTTCTTCCGCACAACTGGGCGCCCGCTCAGGCTTG
>QHXU01000468.1 GCA_003223065.1 Acidobacteriota bacterium
CATCCCGCCGGGTGGTACCGGTCCTCCCCCGAGAGCGTCGACATCAACGCGTGGGATCAATGCTTCAACGACGGGATCCAGCATTGGGACCCCATGTACAACGACTCGTCTCTGCGGTGTGTGCGGTAGGGCATCCGCTTGGCCACGGGCGGCTCCCAACTCACGCGACATCATGGGCGCGGTGAGAATCCAAGGCTGAAGATCAAGTGTCGGGTGAAGGGAAGTTCCACGCCGGGGACAACATCAAGCCCACGGTACACTGACGATTTCTTGGTGTCGGAATTCAGCTAACCACCCACGCGGGTTCGCGGAGAAGTGCCGTCGAAATTCAGTGGGCCTAGTTCTCGCTTATGGTGCAAAGGGCGATATAGTGGTGATATCGGCAGTCCGATACTTCTGCGGAACGGCGCTTTGCAATCGATCTAAACATGTTCGCGTGAACATTGTTCCGCCGCGGCCCCTCCGCTGCTCTAGCGCAACCATCCCGTAGCGTGCATCAAGCTCGGTAACGTCGCTCCGCCTCTTCATGCAGGTTTGCGGAGCAGGTCGACGATCGCCTGGAAGAGATTCGACTTTACAACATTGCGCTGCGGCGCGCGGGTGATGTAACGGACGACCACTTCCAGCCCGTTGACTGCGGGTCGGAGATTGACGGCGGGCCCCGCGGAGAAGTCGCGGGCTCCGTATTGATGAGTGACGCGCTGCCAATCCTTGGCTGCCTCGGCGGCATCTGCCTGCGTCTCACGCTCAACGATCTCGCGGATCTTTTCCGCCGTCTCGTAGGGATCGCCCGTCGTTGGCAGGGTGAGTCTTAGCTCGTCCCATAGCCATTGACCGGACGTCGAGAAATTAAAGTAATGCTGTTCCATGGCGAAGCTGTTGGAGAAGGCCACGCGGCGGCCGGTGGGGTGTCCGGTCTCGGTCCAGTTTCCAAGCTCGAGGAGCACGGTCTTCAACAGTCCGATCTCGATGACTTCGCCCGAGACGCCTTCGATCTCGACCCAATCGCCCAGGCTGATGCCGTTCTTCCCCATGAGCGTGAACCACCCGAGAAAAGCCACGATGAAGTCCTTCATGACCACGGTGAGGCCGGCGGTGACGAGGCCGATAATGGTGGAGAGTTGCGTCGGGGGGCCGAAGAGGATTAGCAGAATTGCCAAAACGGCGGCCAGTTGCAGTGTAATGCGGGCGATCACCCGCACTTGATGGAGGCGGCGCCGGTCGATCTGGCTGAAAGCGCGGCGCATGAAGCTGTTAAGCAGCACCGCCGCCAGCAGTATACCGAGGATGGCCGCCAACGAACCTTGCATCAAATGCAAGATCGCGCGCAGCCGCTTTCGAACGAGAGCGCTCCAGCGCTGATAGACGATAACAAGTTGTTTTGTATCCTGAACGCGCTGATCGAGGCCGGTGAGCGTCTTGTGTTGGGCAGACAGTCGCCGCAGGAGAGCCACCGAGGCTGCCGCATCGGGTTGGCTGGGCAGTTGACGCTCAAGCGTGTCATGTCGATCGAGCAGGATCCGGGCTTGCGCGGCGGCTTCTTGGGCGGCGGCTTGCAACTGGCGATTGTATTCGCGGAGGGAGAGCCACGCTCGAAACTGTTCGCTCAGAGTTCCGGTGCTGGCGAGAGTGCCGAACCTGAGACTCTGGTCGGCAACTTTGTCGGAAGCTTCGTGCTCCCGCAGCAGGCGCTGAAGCCTGGCCCGTTTGTCTCCGCCCTCCCGCGCTAGGTCCTGTTGAGCGTCGTCCAATTCGTCCTGATCGAGGTCAAGCTGCGCTTGGGCATGGTCCAATGCCTCACCCGCGTTTTTACCAAGATCATCCACTCGTTTCTTGTCCGTGTCGACGCGTACTTGGAGCTGCGCGATGCGGTTGCTCAATTGCCGAAGGGGACCGGCGGCTGGCACTGATGCCTCAGCCTCGGCTTCGCGCAGCTCCGCGGCAAACCTGAGGTCGAGCTCGTGGTCCGCCAGCCTCCATGCTTCGCGAGCTTCTCCTTGTTCGTCGGGCGTGGCGGCCAAAGGAGCCAGGTTCACGGCGCTCTGCAGCAGGCTCGTGTCCACGAGCGGCTGCTCGGCCGAAACGGACTTCTGCGCAGCTGTGGGCGTGCCGGAATCGCGCGTGGAGTAGTATGCAAACAGGCAGACAACAAACAGGATCACCAGAACCAGTGCCGGCAGACTCTTGAACGATTTCATCAAAAACGTGTCTCATTCAAGAGTACACGCGGTGGGGTAGGACTAGGCCTCGGTGTTCGTGAATCGCGTACGGTGAAGAGCGGGAATTGCTCGCCGCTGCCGCCCGATCACAATGGCGAAATACATGCCCGCGCTCTTGGAGTCGCTGCAGCCGGGCGGCACCGCACCTGATATGGCGGGCACGTTTCGGATACG
>QHXU01000453.1:0-2716 GCA_003223065.1 Acidobacteriota bacterium
CTGGACGCGCGGAATTTCTTTGCTCCTCCCAAGGTAAAACCCCCGTTCCGGTTTAACGATTTTGGTGGGAACCTCGGAGGGCCGATCGCCAAAAACAAGACCTTCTATTTTGTCAACTACGAAGGCTCGCGGCAGCGCATCGGCATCTCCGGCGCCGGCACCGTGCCGAGCGCTTTGATGCGACAGCAGACGTTGCAGACCTCACCGGTGCTCGCGCCCATTCTCTCGCTGTATCCGGCTGGAACGTCGCCCACTCCAAACCCGCTGGTAGACAACTACGTGACGGCTAAGACTTCGCAGGTTCGGGAAGACACCGGCAGCGCTAAGGTCGATCAGCGTTTTTCCGACAGCGATACCGTGTATGTGCGCGTGAACGTGAACGACTCGCACACGTTCGGGCCGCTTTTCGGCGTCACGCCGAGCGCCATTGGCACGTTGGATTTTCAGAACGTCCCGATTCGCACCAGCAATGTCGCCATTCACGAGCAGCATTTGTGGACCCCCAACCTGGTGAGTGAGCTGCTGATAGGAGCCCAGCGGTGGGGCAGCCACATTATTTCCAACGAACCCTATCCGCTTACAACAGTTACCGGCTTGACGACGGTGACTGGCGACCGCGGCCGCAGCATTCAGAATGCAACCAGCTATCAAATCGGCGGGAACACCACCTGGGTCCACGGACCGCATACCGTCAAATGGGGCGGTACGGTCTACGACATTTGGGTCAGCCGTCTCAGCAAGAACACCTCGACCATGACGTTCACGTCCCTGCAAGACTTCATCAATAACAAAGTGTCCACTGCCAGCTTCGCGGTCGGCGACCCGGGACATACCACGCTTGCCGATCAAATCGGTCTCTTTCTCCAAGACACGTATAAGCTCCGTCCCAACCTGACTGTCGATTACGGCCTGCGGTATGACTATGAAACGGTCCTTCACGCAAAATTCGATACGACGCAGACGTATGACGTGCGGATCGGTAAACTCGCGCCGCCGGGAACGCCATACTTTCGGGCGAACAAGAACAATTGGGGGCCTCGCCTCGCTCTGGCATGGCAGCCCACCTCGAAGATGGTGGTGCGAACCGGCTTCGGAATCTTTTGGCAGGCCTACCCGGTCGGCTTTGGATCCTATTCGATTCCGGTGAACAATATTCCGGGCAACACCGCGCTGCTGTCCCAGACGATTCCCAATCTGTCCTATCCGATCGTCAACTTCTTATCACAAGGAACTGCGCCGACCCCGGCCGTCGCCGGCTTCGACTGGATTCGCCGCGACATTTACACCGAACAATGGAACCTTAGCATCGCACGGGAACTTGGCCCGGGGACCGCTTTCCAGGTGGCCTATATCGGCAATCGCGGGTTGAATCTGCGCCGCGGCTACACGATCAATTTCTTCGATCCCGCCTTGGGGCGCCGGCCGAACCCGCTGTATACGAATATCTCGATCGAAGGCAACACGGGCCAGTCGACCTATAACGCAATGCAGCTATCGTTCCATCAGCGTTTGAAGCGAGGACTGGTGTTCCAGGGCGAGTATGGTTGGGCACACGGAATCGATGATGTCCAGGATCAAGGCCTGTTCTCGAGCCAGCCTCAGGACGACGATAATTTCAGAGCCGAGCGCGGCAACAGTTCCGGTGATATTCGGCACAATTTCGCATACAGTCTGCTTTATGAATTACCGATGGGCGCGGGGCACACCTTCCTTGGTCATTTGAACGGCTTACCTAGGGCTTTGGTCAGCGGCTGGAGCGTCGCCTCACTCGGGCTGATCCACACCGGTATCCCGGTTACGGTGTTCATCGGCGTCAACACTTTCGGCAACGGCAACTTGACGAATCAGAGGCCAAACGCCGTGGCGGGCCTCGACCCTTACAACTCCGACAAGACCATCGATCATTGGCTGAATTCGGCGGCGTTTACCTTGCCGGCCGCCGGAACCTTTGGCAATCTTGGCCGGAACACAGTGTACGGTCCGGGATTCGCAAACATCGATTTCTCGCTGCTAAAGAATACGAAACTATCGGAAGGAAGAACCCTGGAGTTCCGCGCCGAAGTTTTCAATATTCCGAATCACCCGAATTTCGCGCAGCCGAATACGACTTTCAATACACCGAACTTCGGCCGGGTATTCCAGACCTTCGGCGCCACCCTCGGACTCGGCACATCGCGTCAGATCCAAATGGCGCTGAAACTGAATTTCTGAGAGCGGCGATTCGCGAAATCCTTGCTTGAGGCTGACTGACGGCGAATCAATGGACTATTCCGTCTCCGCCCCCGTTCGGCTTCCAGAGAACAACCGTGCCGTCTTTTAGCGTGAGCGTTGCCCCGAAGCGAAACTCACCCGACGTTACCGCGAGGAAATCCTCGAATAGCGCTTGGGCCGCGTGGGCGTCAAATCGGGCCACGCCGTGGACCTCCGCATTGACCGCGGCCACAGGCGAGTCGTCCGTACGAAAGTGCAATATGTCCCCAACGTCTAATTCAACGCGAGATGGATCACATCTAACCGTCTTCGGGGGACCATTAACTAGGCTCAGCTTAATCTCAACCGTGCTCATTTAGCGTTCTCCTCTCTTGATTTTCTCGACACAAGTTCCATGAACCGGGAGTCCTGCTGCAACTCTCTCAGATCAGGCTGGCGGCTCAATTCCCCCAGCATGGCCGCTGGGGCACTCCGAAGTATTTCCATCGTCTTGTCGCGTTGTTTC
>QHXU01000453.1:2751-3219 GCA_003223065.1 Acidobacteriota bacterium
GCGCATGACCTTGGCGTCTTCCGGCGCCATGCGAAGGGCCTGGCCGATCTCGAATTCGGCTCGGCCGGTGTCGCCGAGACGCGCAGAAAACAGAGCCAGGCGCGCCCGGGAGGCAGACCGCCGAGGGTCTTCGGAAACCTCGTTCTCGGCCAACGCCTTACCCTGACGATACGCGTCCCAGGATTCGCGATACCGGCCGAGGCGGCGGTAGGTATCGCCGAGGTTTAAGTACAGACTGATGTGTGCCCGCCCCAGCGCCCGGCTCTTTTCGTAAAACTGGATCGCTTCCTGATCACGGCCTTCGTAATTGTAGAGCGCGCCAAGATTGTTCAGGTTTTCCAGCGATTGCCGGAGACGCAGCGCATCGAGCATTGCCGCTTCCGCCTCGCGATACCGTCCCTGGTCCATCAGGAAGACACCGAGATTACCGTGGCCGGAGTCCAGGTTCGGCGCGAGTTCGATGACGCG
>QHXU01000112.1:0-9762 GCA_003223065.1 Acidobacteriota bacterium
TCTAACCAACTGAGCTACGGGCCCAGGACAATCTCGAACCTCACTATAGCATGCGGCCGGGGACTTCCCCGCCCATGCCTTAGCGTCTGAAAGTAGGCGCCGCTATTCCGCGCCGTAGTTTATTTCCAGCTTGCGCGCCTGCATGCTCGCCATCAACAGCACCACCAGCGTGACCACCAGCAGTCCGGTTACCGCGACTACCGCCGGCGTCGGCTCAGCCGCTGAAATCAGCAGAGCGAGCGGAGGAGGCATGTCTTTGCCCGGCGGCGCCACCACCGGGCACAACGACTGCAAATAGAAAATCACGCTGATCTTCTTGAGCGCCGCGGGCAGGAACAGATTCGCGCTTTCCCAAACCAGCGCGATCGCCGCCGGAATAATCGGATTGCGGAACAGCAGGCCCGCCGCCAGGAACACGCTGCCGTAGCCCAGGCACGCCAGCGCCGTCACTCCCATGTACCCCGCCACGTGGCTCCATCCCGGCCCGCGCAAGTAATCGTCGATCACCCGGGCGTCGAAATGCAAGGACATGGTCCAAAGCTGCAGCGCCGTGCTGGTGGTGAAGATAACTACGGTCGCGATCAGACCGGCCAGATATTTTCCCAGCAGCAGTACTTCGCGCCGCATGGGCGCCAGCAGATAAAAATGCAAACTCTTGTCGACCATCTCGCCGCGGAACAGATTCATGAAGATGCCCACGCAGCCGAAGAAAATCGCGAGCCTCAGGAAGTAAAACTGGAAAACGGTCGCAAAGATGAGCGAGTCCTGCGTCAGATTGCAACGCTCGCGCCGGCCGATCCCCACCAGTTCGTCGTCAAAGAACGTGAAGCTGTAATCGGCTTCGCCGTCGGTGTAACGGTATACGGCGCGCTCGTGCGACCGGCGGTGGAACACCTCGGGCGGCGTGTACGGTTCGCCAAGTGCGGCGACCACTTCGTCGCGCGTCATTCCCCGGGTGATCGAGTGCAGCGTCTCCGTCGACGCCGGATGGGCTGCGGCCAGTGCTTGCCGGCGGTCGCGATCGCGCAACATGTCGATCGAATGGACCAGGTACAGCGCGACCGGACCCAGCGCCAGCGCGTACACCCACAAGCCCCGCTTGGCGAAGAACGTCTTTCTCATCTCCAGCCGGATCACCGCGCGAATCTGCGCCCAGCTCTGCTTTATGTTGAGGAGCGGCATCATTTGGTAGACTCCTCGCCGCCGATCAGGTATTCGTACACCGAATTCACGTTGTCGTCCGCCGGCGCTACGCTCTCGATCTCGATTCCGTTGAGAGCGATCTGATTCAGCATGCGGTAGAAGCGGTCGGCGTCTCGGGTCTTTATGAGCACGCCTCCTCCGTCGGCATGAACCTTAGCCTCGACCACGTGGTCCTGCTCGAACACTTTCGACGCCAGGGCGCCGGGCCGGTTGCAGCGGATCAGCACCTGCATCGGGTGCTCCCGGATCTCGCTGCGCACGCTCTGAATCTTGCCCTCGGCGACGACGTAGCCGTTGCTCAGCAGGATCACCTGATCCGAGATCATGTCGACTTCATGCAGAATGTGGCTGGAAACAATGACGTGCCGCCCCTGGGCCGCGAACTCGCGGAACAACGCGATCGTCTCCGCGCGGACCAGAGGGTCGAGTGCGTTCAGCGGCTCGTCCAGTACCAGCACGCGCGGGTCATGCGCAATCGCCTGGGCGAGTTTGATGCGCTGCCGCATGCCTTTGCTGTAGGCCGCGACCTTGCGGTTCGCCGCCTCCCTCATATTCACTCGCTCAATCGCCTTCCACGCCAGTTGGTCGCATTCCGAGTGCCCCATGCCGAACAGGCGCAGGAATGAATACAGAAACTGATACCCGGTCAGGCCCTTCGGATATGAATCGAATTGCGTGGAGTATCCAAGCAGGCGGAACAGCTTCTCGGGCTCGGCCGGCGTGATCCCCAACACGCGAACCTTGCCGCGCGTCGGCCGCACGAGTCCGGTCATCAGATTCATCAGGGTCGTTTTGCCGGAGCCGTTCGGGCCGACCAGGCTTGTGATGCCCGGAGGAATCGACAGCGTCACGCGGTTCACGCCCAGCACTTCCCCGTAGAACCGCGAGACATTCTCGAGCACCACCAGGCTTTCGGCGATCGGCGGCGGCCCGCTCATTTGACAACCTCGAACGCGCGCACGCGCCTGGCCAGCAGCCACAGACAGATCGCGCAAGTAACACCTAACGAGATCCAGGCATCCGTGACCGAGATGCCGGTGGTCGGATCGAACCGGAAGAGCTTCGACCAGACAGTTGCGATCACCTGGGTCAAGTCGATCAGTGTTCCGGATTTGGTTCTCATCACGGCGTTGATGGCGGCGCCGAAGCCCGCGCCGGCGAAGAAAACGCCCATGATCAGCGCGCCTGCGGCGATCTTCCATTTCACCCAGGCCGACATCGCCAACGCGATCAATGACAGCACCATAATCCAGACTGCCAGGCCCACGAAAATTGACCCTGCGATCCAGAGATTCGCCGTGGTCCACTCCCAACCAGCCAGGCTTGCCTGGATCACGAACAGGATCAGGCCGGGAATCCAGGTAATCAGGGAAAGCAGGAACAGCAGCACGCTCATTTTTCCTGCGACATACTCCGCGCGCGAGAACGGCCGGCAGAAATAGAGCGGCAGCGCATTATTAGCCAAGTCGGGCGACACCAGACTCGGACCCACCAGCGCCGTGAGCAGGTAAGCCAGGGCGCCCTGCACGGTGCAGAAGGCGACGAAGAATCTTGCGTCGATATCCAGCAGTCTTCCGGCCTGAATGTTGAACGTCTTCAGGAACGAAAGATTGTGAGAAAGATAGATAAAACCGGCGCACCCCAACGGATAGAAAAAGCACGCCATGAGAAACATGATCAGGAACTTCGATTGGAACAGCCTCGCGTAACTGTAGCGAGGCAGGATCAGGAAGCGTGACCAGGCGGCCGTCAGCGCGCCCGCGTAGCCCTTGTAAGTGCGTTTATAAACCGCCATCCTTCACACTTCCATCGCTTTCAGGAAAATATCTTCCAACGTATCGCGCCGGTAGTTCATCCGCCGCAGTTGCAGGTCTCTCTCGGCCGCCAGGCGGTAGATCTCGCGCAATTCGAAGCCCACCGGCAGCACCATCTTCAGCCGGCCCGCGCCCGCAACCGCGCACTCGCACCCGAGCGTCGTCAGAGCCTCCGCGAAACCCGAATCGTTGCCGTACGTTTCCAATTCGACGAAACGCCGGTTGGCGCGCCGCTCCTCTTCCAGGTTTGAATAATGGACGATCCGGCCCTGTTTGAGGATCAATACTTCTTCGCAGGTTTCTTCGACATCGCGCAGAAGGTGCGAGCACAGCACCAGGTGCATCTCGCCCGAATCTTTCATTTCGCGTATCAGCCGGATCATGCGCAGCCGCGCGGGCGGGTCAAGACCGTTGGTCGGCTCGTCCAGGATCAGAAGCCGGGGTCCATGCGCGATGGCCTGCGCAAGCTTGGCCAGTTGCTTCATGCCCAGTGAATATGTTCCGAGCGTCCGGTAGCGCGCCTCGCCCAATCCGACGTAAAAGAGAACTTCGTGCGCGCGCTCGAGCGCAGCTTCGGACGGCAGTCCCGACAGCTCGGCCATCATGCGAATGAACGACACCGCCGTCATGTTGGCGATGAACGAATCGTTCTCCGGCATGTATCCGACGAGCGTGCGGATCCGGCGCTGCTCGCGGCGGATATCGTGACCGAAAATGCTCGCCGTGCCCGCGCTGAGCGGACAGAAACCGAGTAACGCCTGGATCAGTGTGGACTTTCCCGCGCCGTTCGGACCAAGCAACCCGATGGTGCGGCCGGAAAGGGAAACGCGCAGATCCTTCAGGATATCGCGCGCCCCGAAGCGCACTCCCAATCCGGCGAGCTCGATCAGGGGTTGCATAGCATCATTGTCGCGTCGACGAACCCGCCTCCCGCAGGATCTTTTTCTGGGCGAAAACCGGAGGGAGTAATTGTTGCAGCGCCGTGGGTCCCCTCCCATTCAATCCTAACAGTGTATCCAGGCCGAGGCCGAAGAATCCGCTGCGGCTCGCCACAAGAATCCGGTCCGGTTCGCCGTACGCGTAGATCAGGACCGGCTCGCGATTCTCAGTCAGCAGCGCTGCCGACTGCTGCTGCTCCGGCGTCATCAATCCGCTCGACTTCAATTGATCCACCAGGGGTCCGACAGCCGAGCCAAGGTTGTAGTAAAGCAGGGCGGAGAAGTTCAGATAGCCGTCCTGCGGGAGTTGGTTGCGGAAATTCGAAGAACGCGCCAATGTCATGCCGGTCGAACGGCTCTGGATCGACGTCGTGAGCAATCCGCGGCTCGCCGCGATCAGCAGGTAGCCGTCCGTGAACACGTAATCGATTTCCATCGAGGACTTCGATGAAGTAAGCGTGTAGTAGCGTAGCGCGCCAGCTTGCTCGCTAGTGAACTGCACGCCCGCATCGGGCAAGTCGCGCTGCGCCGTTCTGACCGCCTGCTCGATCGACCATTCCAGCCTCTCAGGGTTGTCGACTTCGACGGCCACTTTCCAGCTTGGCGTTGGCAGCAGCGGTCCATCCACCGCCACGGTCATTTCGCCCCCAAGAGTTGACGCTACGTCGTCCAGAAGATTTATCCCGGTTTCCTGCTGGAACTTGGCCAGGTACTCGGCTGCCTCCGGCTGCGATCCGGCCATCGCGATCAGTTCCTGCAACAGCGTGCCGGGATTCTTCACCACGAACGTGCCGGCGAAGCTAGCCTCAGGTGAAACGAAATCGAGCGACCCCATCGGCCCGGGCGATGCCAGCCAGCTTGCTACGCCGCGCCGCGTACCGGCGAAGCTAAGCGCCGCGCGGTTTTCGGTGCGTCCCAGGTTCTCCTTGCGCTCGATCACGAGATACCGGACATTGTCAATCCCGGCCTTCGACGCGGCGTTGGTCATGGCCTTATGTTCTTCTTGTACGTCGCGGGCGATGATTTGTTCCATGTCCGCCGCAAAAACCCACCCGGCGCCCGATTGATAGCTCTGCGAGATTCGCGCCCAGAAGGGCGTCGCCAGGAATCCCCCGCGCCCTCCGGCATCCGATATCGCGGCAACGCGGGCGAGCGTCGCCGGTTGAGAGCCGAGAGCTACAACGTTTCCGTGCACCATCACCAGCGGCCCTCGCGAACGCGCCGTGCCGAGCTGCTCCGGACGATCCAGAAAAACCGGAGGCGCGGCGTCGCCCATCATTTTCATCGCCGCGAACTGCTGTTCCAAGAAGCCGCGCAACTCCGGACGCCGGGCCTCGGCCACCAGCACCGGATCCTGCATGCGCCCGCCGCCTCCCGGCACCGCCAGCACGACCTCGTCACCCAAATAATCACTGAAACTGCGGACGCGATCCACAATCAGCCGCAGCTTCTGCGATTCCGCGTCATTCCACCACTCGCGCAGTACGGCGCTTTCTCTCACCCGGTCTTCAAAGATGCGATTGGCCTCGGCTAGTGTCGAGCCCAGGTTCGGGATCGAAGCGAAGACCACCGTGTTCTCCGGCAACAGGCCCGCGAGTTTCGATTCATACCGCAGGCCTGGGCCGGAAATAGCCTCGATCTTTTTCTGGATCGCCGCAAGCTCGCCCAGTTGTGCCAGGTATTTCGCCGCGTTGCGGCTCCAGGAAACATCCTCGGCCACCGATGTGCGCGCCACGTTCGGGCTGGTAGCGGTCTGTTCCCCCTTGAGCAGCACATTCGTGGCGCCGCCATGCTCGACGTTGACCTGACCCTCGACAACCGAGACGCGCGAGCCTTTGATGCCGCGCGTCACGGCGAAGATCGTGCCCTTCACCGAAACCAGGCAGTCCGGCGTCGCCACTACCAGCCGGCCCCGGCGCTGCCTGGCTGCCTCCACCATCACCTCGCCGCGTTCCAGCCGCACGGTTTTGCCTCTCCACCGCTCCGATAGCCTCAGGTCGCTGCGTTCCGCCATTTCGACCGTCGAGCCGTCGCGCAAGCGCAGCACCGCCCGCGAGCCTTTCGCTGTGCGGATCTCCTCGTTCTCGCCGATCGCCGCGCCGGTGGCGAGCGCCATCGCTCCGCGGTCGGAAACCCGATAGATTGCGCCATCCACCGACGCGAGCGTTGCCCGCGGTCCCGAAGGCGCCAATGCCCGGTCGAGAACCGGCGGCAGCGTCATAGCCGCGGCAACGATCACGCCCGCTGCTACCGCCCATGCGGCGATCCTCGGCACAATCATTTTGCCTGCTCCGATCGGAACTACGGCCGCCTTCCCGGCTCCCTGGAATACTTTCCGGCAGGCCACGCAGGCGTGCAGATGATCCTGCACCAGCATCCGCCGGGCTTCGCTGAGCGTGCCAGCCCGGTAGGCCCCAAGCAACGCTCGAAAGTCACCACAGCTCGCCAGCCGCGCAACGTTCGCCGAGGCGTCGGAACCGGCCTCGGCCTGGAGGCGGTCGCGTACATGCGCCGCGGCCTGGTGGACTGTCTCGGCCTCCGGCGCGAGTTCGTGAATCGAGTTCAGCAAGCGATCGAAATCCTGGGTGTTCATCGGGTGGCTCCCTTCCGCGTCATCTCCTGTTGCAACTTCCGTCTAGCGCGATGCAGCGTCACCGCCACGACGATTTGCGACAACCCCATCAGCCGCGCAATCTCGGGATTGGTGTAGCCCTCGAAAAATCGGAGCGCAAACATCTCCGCCGTCCGCGCCGGCAGCTTCGAGAGCTCATGCCGCAGCGTGTCGCGAAGCTCGCGCAATTCGGTGCAGGAACCGCTCGCGGGCAAGCGTTCCGGCTCAAGCGTGTCGGACTCGTGCCGCGCCCGGACGACGTCGAGCGCCGCATTAACGGCCGACCGGCGGAGGTAACTTTCCGGATTGCCGATCTCCGCCGGAGCTGCGGGATCGCGGCGAAGGAGCCGCAGGAACACGGTTTGCAAGACATCCTCGGCATCGGCCGCATTGCCCGTGATCCTGTAAGCGGTGCGGAAGACCATGCCGTGGTGCGCTTCGAACATCTGTTCCAGCGGTTTAGGAATCGTCGAAACGGGATCGTCTCCGAGTGCCAATCGCACCTGCGCCTCCTGTTCACCACTAAAGACAGGAGCCAGCCTCGATTATTACAGGGCGGATGGGCCTTTTTGCAGAGGGGCTCGGGGGCCGGAAATCTGCCCCGGCTCCCCAGCGTCTAATTGAATGAAAGGAAGGATACTCTTATGCGACGAGATTCATTCCTACTTAGTCTGATAGTTGCGGGTACGGGCCTGTGCGTCCAACCCGCTTTGGCTCAAACCCCAGGCCAAATCCCTGGCCAGCAGCCCCCGATGGGCCAGCAACCCCAGCGTCCCATTCCTGGTCAAACTGATCCGATGGGCAGGCGCGACCCAACGGTTAACCCAAACGCCGATACAACCCCTGCCATGAAGGTAGACGACAAGAAGTTTTTGAAAGACGCCGCGATGGGCGGCCTGACCGAAGTCGAACTCGGCAAGATAGCGGTCCAAAAGGCGTCGAGCGATGCCGTCAAACAATTCGGGCAGAAAATGATCGACGATCATTCGAAGGCTAACGAACATTTGAAGCAGGTCGCCAAGCAGGAGTCCATTAGCGTTCCCGAAGAGCTCGACTCCAAGCACCGTTCGCGTGTCGACAAGCTTTCCAAGCTATCCGGTGCAGACTTCGACAAAGCCTACATGAAGGATCAGTTGAAGGATCACCAGCAGGATGTCAGGGAGTTCCAGCTGGAGGCTCAGAATGGTACGGATCCGAACGTTAAAGGCTTTGCCGTCAAAACGCTTCCGACGCTGCAGGCGCACTTGAACATGGCTAAGGACATCAGCAAGGAGGTTAAGTAGGGCCCTAGATATTGCGCATACTTAAGAAGAACCCCAATAGGCCGTAGGGCGCGCGCTTTACTTTTTGGAGAGTTCGGTTTAGCATGGAGTCAACCCCCGAAGGAACGTCTCAAATTTAGGAAGGGGCTGGCTACTTGCTCAAACTAAAGCGCGTCGACATCCAGGGTTTTAAGTCATTTTATGACCGCACAGAGATGCGGTTCCACGGCTCTGGTGTTGCCGCCATTGTCGGGCCCAACGGTTGCGGAAAATCAAACCTGAGCGACGCCATCAGCTGGGTGCTGGGCGAGCAGAGCGCTAAGTCTCTGCGCGGCACCCGCATGGAAGACGTGATCTTTGCGGGCACGCGGGAGCGCAAGCCGCTGGGCATGGCGCAGGTGACGCTGACCATGGTGGATCCTGGAGCGCATGCCCCGCTCCCCGAGCCCGGCAACCTGGCTCTGAGTAACGAGCGCGAGCCAGTGGCGGTGGTAAATGGCCACGCGACGGGCCATGCGAACGGTCACGCCAAGCCGGAAGAAATCACCATAACGCGACGACTGTACCGTTCGGGCGAAAGCGAGTACCTCATCAACGGCCACCCGGCCCGGTTGCGTGACATCCAGGACCTTTTCAGCGGCACAGGTCTTGGTCCGGAAAGCTACGCCATCATTGAGCAGGGCCGCATCGGGCAGATTCTATCGAACAAGCCCGCGGACCGGCGCGCGATCATCGAAGAGGCCGCGGGTATCGCCAAATACAAGACGCGCAAGCGCCTTGCCGAATCAAAGCTTGAAAGCGCGCGCCAGAACCTTTCGCGCGTATTCGACATTCTGGAGGAAGTCGGCAGACAGGTGAACTCACTCAAGCGGCAAGCCTCGAAGGCGCGCCGTTACGAGGAGTTGCGGAAGGAGATGGTGGCGCATCTTCGCCAGGCGGTTTCCGGCCGCTTCCGGATGCTTGAACGCGAAGCGGCAAAGCTCGCCCTCGACCTGAATCAGGCGCAAGGCGCTTTCCAGAACTTCTCGGCACAGGTTCAGGAAAAAGAACACGAGCAGGCTCGCACTCAGGAATCCTGTTACCGCACCGAATCCGAATTGACCGCTGCGCGCGCCCGCGTGGCGGAGCTCAACCTCGAATCCGAACGCACGCGCGGACGGCTCGAAATGCAGGCTAGACAGATCGGCGGCATTGACGAGAGGCTCGCCGCCGGTGAGACCGAGACTCACGATCTGGATGCACGCCGCGAGCGCGAGGCGGCCGACCTCGCGGCGCACGCGGGCAGCGTCGCACAGATCGAGAGCGAGAGCGATTCATTGCGAGCCCGGCTCGACGCAAAGACGCAGGAACGCGATTCGCTTCAGCATGGTCTCCGCGGCCGGGAACGTGAAATTGAAACTGCGCGAAACCAGGTGCTTAGGCTGCTTGGCGAAGCGTCCACGTTGCGCAACCAGCTGGCGCAGATCGACGAATACCTGGCCGCGATCGAACGGGACGCCGCGCGCGCCCGCCGGGAAGAGGAATCGGCGCAGGGCGATGTAGCGCGCCTCGAAAAGGCGAGTCGGGAGCACTCCGCCCGTCTCGCGGCCCAGCAGCTCGAGCTCGAATCGCTGGCCGATCGCCGGCGGCGCGTCGAAGAGGAGATGGCGGAGCGAAAGTCGCGCACCGCCGCCGCGCGCCAGAAACTCGACGAAACCCGCGAGATCCTGTCGCGGCAGAAGGCGCGGAAGGATTCGCTCGCGGAGATTCTCTCGCATCGCGCTTACACCACGGATTCGGTAAAGCGTCTCTTCCTGGGCCTCGAGCACGGCCACATCGATGGATTCCGGCCGCATGGCGTGCTGGCGGATTTCGTGGAGGTCGTCGATCCCGCATGGGAAAAGGCGTGCGAGGCGTTTCTGCACGACGAGCTCGAATACGTGGTTGTCGACGGC
>QHXU01000112.1:9794-11812 GCA_003223065.1 Acidobacteriota bacterium
CATTCCTGGTCCGGCCCCAAACAAGCGACGCGTTACAGCCCGCGCCCGATCTCTCTTCCGAACCCGGCATTGTCGGATTGCTGGGTAATACGGTTCGCCTGACCAACGGATTTGCGCAAGCGCCGCAGGGACTGCTTCCCCGGCTCGCCCGTTGCTTCCTGGTTTCTGACCGGGGCGCCGCGCAACGCCTGGCGCCATTGCATCCGGATTGCTATTTCCTGCTTGCGGACGGAGTCAGTTATCACGGTCACGCCGTGAGCGGAGGGCGCAAGACGGCCGGCGGACCGCTGGCGATGAAGCGCGAGTTGCGCGAGCTGAGCGCGCATGTCGAATCGCACGAGCGCGAAGCCGATGCGCTCATCGCCGGGCTCGAAGAGCTTGAGCGCGGCACCGCGGCGCTGGCCGAGGACCTGGAGCAGCTGCGGGCTCTGCAGCAAAGGCAGGAGAAAGATGCGCTCGCGCTCGATCATGAGCAACGCAAGCTGGCCGAGGAGCACGCGCGCGCAGGTTCGCGGCTCTCGGTAGCCCGCCTGGAGCTGGAACGTCTGGCTCGCGAGGACGAGCGGTCGCGGGCGCAGCGCGGGCAGAACCAAAAACTGGTGGCCGAGAAAGAGCAGGCGCAGTTCGATCAGGAAAGAGCTTTGGAAGTGGCGCGCGGCGAGTTCGAACGGTTGCAGACTCACGGGCACAGCGTAGGCGAAGAGCACGCGGCGCTGCGCGCCGAGCTGGCCGGGCTCGAAGAGCGCTGCCGGTCGGAGAAGGCTTCGGCCGCGCGTCTCGAAGCGCAGATTCGCCAGTTGACAGCGCGTCGCGAAGAGCTGGCGCGCGAACTTGAGCGCATGGGAGTGGAGCGTGCGCGCCTCTTGGCCGATAACATCGAGCTGGACGAGCGTGCCACCCGGCTTGTTGCGGAAACGGCGGAGGCTGTCGCTAACGTGGACCGGCTCACGGCGCAGGAGATCGAGGGGCGTGCGGGACTCGCCTCGCTCGAAGAGTCGCTCAAAGCGCTGCGAATCGAGGCGCGGATGGCGCAGGAACGGCGCTCGGAGATCGAGCTGGAGTTAGTGAAGAAGCAAGCCGAGCTCAAATACCTTGACGAAACCAGCCAAAAGGAGCTGAACGTTCCGGCTTCTGAAATAGCCGCGGGCGAAGAGACCATCCTGGACGAAACAGGTGTTGCCGAAGCAGAACGGCTGTATCAGGAGGTCCGCAATCGCATCGAGGCGCTTGGTCCGGTGAACACGCAGGCCCTCGAAGAGTTCCAGGAGGCGCAGCAGCGTTACGACTTCCTGAATGCGCAACGTCAGGACCTGCTCGATTCGATTCGCGATACCGAGAAGGCGATTCAGGAGCTCGACACAGAGTCGCGCCGCCGCTTTAAGGAAGCCTTCGAGGGAATCAACGCCCATTTCCGCGACATGTTCCGCACGCTGTTCGGCGGAGGCCAGGGCGAAATGCGGCTCACCGATGAAGCGAATCTGGCCGAAAGCGGCATCGACATCGTTGCTTCACCCCCGGGCAAGCGGCTGCAGAATGTGTTGCTGCTTTCGGGCGGTGAGAAATCGCTGACCGCGATGGCGCTGCTGATGGCCATCTTCCGGTACACGCCGAGCCCGTTCTGCATCCTGGACGAGGTGGACGCCCCGCTCGACGAGTCCAACATCGAACGCCTCTCACGCCTCATCAAAGAGATGGCGGCCGAGACGCAGTTCATCGTCATTACTCATGCCAAGCGGACCATGGAAGCAGCGCAGGCGCTTTACGGCGTGACGATGCAGGAGCCCGGAGTCTCAAAGCTGGTGAGTGTGAAATTCGAGCCGCTTCCGCACACAGCCGCTCCGGCAGCTTCCGCCATGGCGGCGGTTTAGAGACCAGGTCAGCAGGCGTTCAGGTTTACCAGATATAGTCTTTCGCCTGATCTCTTCGCTCATATCGATCCAGCACATGCACCACGCGGATCTTCTTGAGCTTGGTCGGCGAAAGCTGTCCGATCGGCACGTACAGAATCTTCCGCCCCA
>QHXU01000454.1 GCA_003223065.1 Acidobacteriota bacterium
AGCTTCGCCAAGGTGATGCCCGCGAGCACGGGGCCAATCACGCGCGCAAGGTTGAACTGGATCGAGTTGAGAGCGAGCGCATTGCGGAGGTCTTCGATGCCCACCAGCGTCGGTATCAGAGCCGAATACGCAGGGCCGCCGAAGCTCTGGGCGACGCCCACTGTAAACGAAAGGCATAGGATATGCCATACCTTGACCACGTGGAAAAACGACAGCGTGGCCAGCGTGAACGCACACGTCATCTGGATGTACTGCGACATCAACAGCATGCTCTTGCGGCTGCGGCGGTCCGCGATCACGCCGCCGACGAGCGAAAAAAGAACGATCGGCACCTGGCCGAGGAATGCATCGAGACCCAGATAAAACGGATCTTGGGAGAGTGTGTAGACCAGCCAGCTCTGCGCCACCGTCTGCATCCAGGTGCCGATGGTAGACGTGCAGGCGCCCATCCACATCAGGCGAAAATCGCGATATTGAAATGCTTTGAATACGCCGCTGAACAAGGGTGGCCTAATTAGGGGAGCGGCTTCTCGCGCTGGATGAGATGTACAAGATTCCCGTCGCAGTCGGTGAAGAACACCAGGCGGTTGCCCTGGTTGACATAGGGTTCGCCCAGAAAGTTCACACTCCGCTCCCGAAGAGCGGCGTAAGCCGCATCGAAGTCGGCCACGGCGATCGCCAGATGGCGGATCCCGGGATCACGCATTTTCTGGTCCCCGCGGGGGCCTTCCGAAGGGATAATCTCCAGGACCGTGCCATTGGCGGCACGCACGAAATAGTTGCCATCGTATTCGAAATTAATGCGAAACCCCAAATGATCCACGTACCACTGTGCCAGCTTCAAGGGGCTCGGCGAAGCGATAGCGGTGTGTTCCAGTCCTAGAAACATAAGCTTGATTCTAGCAACGGCCAGCGTCCAGCGGTTATGGGTTAATAAACCTCAAAACAAAAGACGCGGTTGGAGCCGTTTGGTGAGAGTGCGTACTCGCCGTTCTCAAGTGTCTCACTCGCCTCGATGCGGTACAGGCCGCGCTCAAGACGGGTCACGCTCAATCGCAAGGGCCGGGGACCGCCGCGCCTGCGCTTCTGCGACATCGTCACTTCTCGCCGCCCGTTCTTCACATCCATGCGGTACAGCTCGAGCTGCTCGGGCTGGAACTTGTCGGTCTGAAGTATGAAGATCGGTTCCGCGAGCGGAGTACGCGCCGGCGAGGTAGCGCCGGGAATCGTGTAGGTGACTTCGTCCTTCTTGGATTCTTCCTTCGCTTCGGTCACTTCAGTCGGGACCAGGTTGTCGGCGTGAGCCAGATAAACGACATCCGGTTTCGGCGGCCGGGGGCCGGTGTACTTTTCTTGTGCCCAGGCAAACGTCGAGCAGAGCGAAACGAGGAAGAGCGGACCAACACGCATCCGCTCTTATTTTAACTCGCTACGTGCTTAGAATCGCAGCTTCAGCGCGAACTGGATGATGCGAGCGTCCGACGCACTGACGATTTGGCCGAAACCCGCACCGATCGTAACTCCGGGCACACCGAAATTCGAGTGATTCAACGCATTGAAGAATTCCGCCCTGAACTGGGCGGACAGCCGTTCCCTGATTGCGAAGTCCTTGGCCAAATTGAAGTCCAGGTTCACAAGGCCTGGGCCACGCAGGATGCCGACGCCCGAGTTTCCGAAAATCTGGTTCGGGAAGAAGCCCGGCCCCGGCGTCGCAGCGAGGGCCACAAACGCATTCGTGTCGAACCACCGGTCCACGGTGCGCTGGGAATCAGGCAGAGTTCCGTTCGCGATTCGATTCGGGCGGCTGCGGCGCTCGCCGCCTATGTTCACGGTCTGCGACTGATTGATGGTGAGCGGAAGTCCGGTCTGCGCCGTGAAGATCGGCGAGAACTCCCATCCGCCAAGAAACAGGTCTGCCCCGCGGGACCAGTTCTTGCCATAGGACTGACCCCGGCCGAACGGCAGCCGCCACACGCCGGACAGCACGAAACGATGCGTCACGTCGAACTCGGATGGCCCGTACTCGAGGCGACGGTGCTTGGGATCCTGCGGTTCCTTGAACTCGCCCACGTCGACGCCGTTGCCGGCGCCGCTGGTCGAAAGATGGTCCACCGAATCGGTGAACGCCTTGCCGTAGGTGTACGAAGCCAGCAGCGTGAAGCCGTTCGAAAACCGGCGCTCTAGTTTGGTCTGCAACGAGTTGTAGTTGGAAATCCCGAGGTTCTCCAGGATCTGAATGTCGCCTCGGAGTCCGAGCGAATCCAGTTCACGCAGCCCGACCACCGGCGCGCCCTGCGCATTGAAAGTGTACGTGTTCGGATTCAGGTTGCGGAACGCCGGCAGTTTCAACCCGCGATTCCCCATGTAGGAAATATCGAATACGAGGTCCTTCACTAGCTCGCGCTGTATGCCGAAGTTGTATTGTTGAATGTACGGCGAACGTTGGTTCGGGTCCTGCGCTTTTCGAGCCACCGTCGCCAGGTTTACGTGGTTGATGTCC
>QHXU01000113.1 GCA_003223065.1 Acidobacteriota bacterium
GCGCAGCGTGCATCTCTGCGGTTAATTTTAGACCCCATAACGGGAACGTTATTCAAGCCGGCCGCATGACGCGCGTAATGGCGGCCGCCATCTGCTCCCACCTCGAACGCTCAGCCGCGAGACGTTTTCGTCCGTCGGCAGTGAGACGGTAATACCTGGCGCGGCGGTTGGTGGACGAGGTCTCCCATTTGCCGCTGATGACACCTCCTCTTTCGAGGCGCTGTAGCGCCGGGTAGAGAGAGCCGTGGTCGATAGCGAGCACTTCATCCGAAAGGCGCTCGATCGCCCTGGCAATTTCATACCCATTGGCAGGCCCCGCGGAGAGTGTCCGAAGCACCATCATGTCCAAGGTGCCTTGCAGCAGTTCCAGTTTCTCGCCTGCTTTCTTCCCCATGTGCCGTCACTTACGATAACATAAATTCGTAGTGGATGATCTACAGGTAGATTCTCCACTATCAGCTGGATGTCGGGCCAAAAAATGAGGCAATGGCTTACGCGGGTCGCAAATGCATTCCGGCACTTTCGCGATGACGCGGATTTGAAAGCCGAACTGCAAGTTCATCTCGAGCTTCACGCGGAGGACAAGGCCGGCCCCGGCGTTTCGATCGAGGAAGCTCGCAGGCTCGCGCGGATCAAACTCGGAAGCAGCCAGGCCGTGGTCGAGAATGTTCGCGATCAGGAGTTCATTACCATGCTCGAAAATTGCTGGCGGGATCTTGTTGTTGGAATCCGCGGATTGCGAAAAAGTCCGGTTTTTGGCCTCACGGCGATCCTCACGCTGGCGATGGGAATCGGCGCAAATACAGCGGTGTTCACCCTTCTTTACGGTTTGCTCCTGCGGAGCCTGCCCGTGAAGGATCCGCAACATCTCGTCCGGATCGGCGTGATCGATGCCAGGCAGCCGCGGCCAGCGTCGTTTGTCCCATATCGCATGTTGCAGGAACTCCGGCGAACACAGAACTCATTCGTTGACATTTCGGCGTGGAGGCAGGACACCGTCACGATGGACGATCGGGACGGAACGCTTCGCCAGTATTTTGCCGGTTTCGTCAGCGGAAACAGTTTTGAGCTCCTTGGAATCACTCCGCATCTCGGTAGACTGATTGCGCCTTCCGATGACATTCGCGGCGGTCCCGCGGAGGGCTGGCCGGTTGTGCTGAGCTACGGGTTTTGGATGGACCGTTATGGCGGCGATTCCGGCATCATCGGCAAGCCGGTTAAAGTGTCCAACGAACTCGTAACGGTCATCGGCGTGGCGCCACGAGGCTTTCAGGGCGTCTGGCCGGGGATCGATCCGAAGCTCTACTTGCCGCTGCAATACCTGACGGTTCTTGCCGGCCGGGACGATCTGAACACACCGGCGTCAACCGCCTTTTGCGCGGCAATCGCCCGTCTCAAGCCCGGCGTATCGATCAGCGCGTCGAACGCTGAACTCGGCGTCCGGGAAAAGGACCTGCTCACCGCGTTCATGCCGCCGGAGTTTCGGCGTACCCCCGCTTTCCAGGCAGCGAGGCTGAAAGTCGAATCCGCCCGCACCGGTTTGCCGACGTTTTTCGGCCGCACATATTCGGCGCCTCTTTTCCTGATGCAAGGTTTGGTCGCGGTGGTCCTGCTGCTCTGTTGCGTGAACGTGAGCGGCCTGATGCTTTCCAAGATTCATGAGCGCCAGCGTGAGTTCGCTGTTCGAACCGCCATAGGGGCCGCGCAGTGGCGTCTGATCCGTCAATATTTGACGGAAAGCTTTGTAATCGCCGCTACCGGCGCCGCACTCGGAGCCGCGGCAGCCTGGTACGGAACCCCGCTGCTGCTTCAGTTTTTCCGCGACCCGAACTGGCATACAGGGATGTCTGTGCAGCCGGACAGCATGGTCTTCCTGGTCACAGGAGCATTTGCGATTCTTACGACGCTGTTTTTCGGCATTTTCCCGGCGTGGCGTGCAGGCCGGTCGGATGCCGGCATGCTTTTGAAGGCCCGGACCGTGGGCGCACGGAGGCGCGCAATCGGCCGAGCCTTCGTTCCGGTCCAGATCGCGCTATCTCTGGTGCTGGTCACCCTCGCGTCGCTGCTCTCAGAAAGCCTTACGCGGCTTCGGAGCGAGCAGACCGGATTCGACCTGGACCACGTCACCATTCAGACACCACCCTTCAACCGCCTACCGCAGCGCGGCGAAGCCAGACTGGATCTGTATCAACGAATGGTGGATCGGATCGGGCAGTCCTCCGCCGTTCAGTCCTCAGCTGTGACATGGTACACCCCGATGACCGGTTCGCAACCGACGGCAATGTTTCAAGCCATCGCGGATGGCGTCAATCCTTCGGAGAGCGTCCTCATGGCATACAACTACGTCGGTCCGGGATATTTCCGGACGATGGGTACGAAAATTCTGGCAGGGCGCGAGTTTGAGAGGAATGAGCGCAAACGCGATGTCTGCGTTTTGAATCAGGCAGCGGCAGCCTTCCTGTTCGGACACCAGGCGCCTGTGGGCCAATACTTACGGAGCACGGACGTGAATCGGTTTCCAGGAGGCATTTCCTGCCGCATAATCGGCGTTGCGGAAGATGCGAAGTTCGCCAGCCTTCGCGAACCGCCTCCTCGCACCGTGTATGTACCCCTGTCGAGCGATTCGTCCGATTCAACCGGAAACCTGGTGTTTCTGATCAACTCACGGACGAAGGCAGACGCGATTGCCGCATACCGCACTGCTCTACGCGAGATCGCGCCGACTATTCCCCTGGTGCTGTTCGCGACGCTCCGCGAGCAGATGGATGCCGCTCTCGGGAGCCAGCGCGCTATCACGATGCTGAGCAACGTGTTCGGGCTTCTGGCTCTGTTTCTTAGCGCGATCGGCTTATACGGAATGCTTTCATCGAGCGTTGCTCAACGTACCGCCGAGATCGGGGTCCGTTTGGCACTCGGCGCGCAACGCGGCGCCGTGATCCGGATGGTTCTCTCAGACGCTCTGAGGATTGCGGGCGCGGGAATTCTTGTGGGCGCGCTGGCGCTTGGCTTCGCGGTCGGCTATGTCAAGCACATGCTCTACGGAATTTCGCCCTTGGACCCCACCACTTTGGTCGCCGTATCCGCTATGCTGGCAATCGTTGCGCTCATTGCTGCTTTCATTCCCGCTGTGCGCGCCGCTTCAGTTGATCCGATCTCTGCTTTGCGCGCTGAGTGAGGAGCTTGCCCCTTGCCGTTCAAGCGATAGGATTCTCAAGGTGCTCGAGCGCGCGGGCCTGATCGTGCGTGGGCGCGAAGCCCAGTGGAGGCCCTGCCGGCTTAAGGCAGGGCCGCTCAAGGACGTGGCAGACTGGGTGGAACAATATCGCCGTTTCTGGGAGCAGAGCTTCGATCGCCTGAACGACTATCTGCAGCAACTTCCAAAAAAGGAGTCGCCATGAACTTCTTGAACGACATCAAATTCGCGGTCCGGTCGCTCGCGCGCACCAAAGGGCTTACGGTCACCGTGGTGCTCACGCTGGCGCTCGGAATCGGCGCCAACGCCGCCATCTTCAGCCTGGTACGCGGCGTGCTGCTACGCCCGCTGGTCAACCGCGACGAGGACCGGCTGATCTACATCCGCCAAAGCGCGCGCGGCATCGGCGCCGAGAACACCACATTCTCCGTGCCCGAAATCCAGGATCTGCGAGAGCGCGTCAAAACGCTGAGCGCGTTCGGCGACTTCTCCACCATCGGCTTTACAATGGTCGGCCTGGGCGAACCGCGCGAGGTCCGCGCCGGCGTCGTCGGTGGATCATATTTCGAGGTGATGGGCCTGCACCCCGTGCGCGGCCGCCTGCTTGACATGCGCGACGACGGGCCCAACGCCGCCGGGGCTGCGGTGCTGACCTACCGGTTCTGGACCACCGCGCTCAAGAGCGATCCTTCTCTCATCGGCAGAAACATCCGGCTCGGCTCGCGCCCTGCCACCATCGTGGGCGTTCTGGAACCGTCGATACCGTATCCGGCGGAAACCGAGATCATCGCAAACGTCGTGACCAGCCCGCATCATCTGTCGGCAACGATGGTGACCGGACGCGTCCATCGCATGACCGAGCTGTTCGGCCGCCTCGCGCCCGGCGCCGATCTCGAGCAGGCGCGCGCCGAGCTTCGCGCGGTCCACGGCGCGATGGTCAAGCAACATCCCGAAGCGTATTCCGCAAAGGCCGACTTCCGCATCGACGCCGTGCGGCTCCGCGATCAGATCACCTCGCGCGCCCGGACCGTGCTGCTCGTGCTGCTCGCGGCGTCGGCGCTGGTGTTCGTCATCGCGTGCTCGAATGTCGCCAACCTGATTCTCGCGCGGACGGTCCGGCGCGAAGGCGAGCTGGCGATCCGGGCGGCGCTCGGCGCGAGCACCGGGACGCTGCGCCGGACACTGCTGGCCGAAAGCCTTCTGCTTTGCGGCGCCGGCGCGGCGCTCGGCGTCCTCAGCGCGCGCCCGATGGTGGCCATTCTCGCCCGCTACGCGTCGCGCTTCTCCGTCCGCGCTCTCGACCTGACGGTCGATTCAAGCATGCTCTGGGTCGGCGCGGGGCTCGCGCTTCTGGCCGCCGTGTTTCTCGCCTTGGTCCCGCGACTGCCCTCGGCTGACGCGTCGCACGGATTCGCACTCGCAAGCGGCAGCCTGCGCACTACCGGCACCGCGAGCCGCCGCCAGCGCGTCTTCGCCGTGACCCAGATCGCCGCGTCGTTTGTGCTGCTGGCCGGCGCCAGCATGCTGCTCAAGACGCTGCTCGCGCTTCAGGCCGCCCAGACCGGATTCGACACACGCCGCGTGCTGGCCGTGAACGTGCCCGTGATCACCTACGGACGGACGCCCGATCAGATCCAGGGCTTTTACAAGGAAACGATCCGCCGCGTCTCGGAACTGCCCGGCGTCGACCGCGTCGCCGTCGGCACTGTCGTCCCGTGGCGCGACGCTGGCAACTTCGGTCCCGGCTTCGAATTCTCCGCGGATGGCCACGTCCGCGCGCCCGGCGAAGACAATCCTCGCGGGCGGTTCCGCACCGTTTCACCCGGATTTTTCGCGGCGCTCGGCGTCCCCATCATCGCGGGACGCGATTTCACCGATGCCGACCGCAACGGCAGTGAACTGGTCGTCATCGTAAGCCAGAGCCTGGCGCAGCGCATGTTCCCGAACCAGGATGCGGTTAACCGCCACATGATGTGGACCGATCCGGTGATGAAGTTCATCGACGTCAGCCTGGCGCCCCGGCGGATCATCGGTGTCGTAGCCGACGTTGACGACGAGAACGTGGTGCCTGGCCCGGCGCTCACCGTCTATCAGCCAATGGAGCAGGAACAGCTATGGGGCGGCCGTCTGTTCGTTCACACGCGCAGTGATCCGTACAGACTCGTATCGCCGGTCACGCGCATCATCCGCGACCTGTCCGTCGATCAGCCGGTTGAGCGCGCGGCGACGCTCGAAGACATCCGGGCCGAAGTGCTCACGCCGGATCGTCTGAACGCGCTGGTGTTCGGCGGCTTCGCAGCCGTCGCGCTCGCGATTGCGGTGGTGGGCGTAGCGGGCGTGCTGGCGTTCTCGGTCAGCGGCCGTACGCGCGAGTTCGGAATACGGCTGGCGATCGGATCTCAGCCGCGGAGTCTCGTGACCGGCGTGATCGCGGAAGGCGCCTTGATGGCGGCGTCGGGCATCGCCGCGGGCGCGGCGTGCGGATTCGCGCTCGGCTCTCTCGCGGGCAACTATTTCCAGGATGTACGCATGCCGGACGCCTTGCCCGTAATCGGCTCGGCGCTCGTGCTGCTGGCCGCCGCGGTCATCGCATCGGTGCTGCCGGCGGCCCGCGCCGCTCGCGTCGACGTCATGCAGGCCTTGCGGTCGGAGTAAAGCATGTCGTGTTCGTTGTCTCCTTTTCGGATGAGCAAGGGAATGTGACGCGGCACCCCATGAGCCCCGCTCGAAATGCAGGGCGCGACTCGATGAAGCAGGGCTACCGGAACGCTGGACCAGCTTGCCGCATACCTGGCGGATCGCCACGGAGGAGACCGCCCACGACCCTGATCCCGCTGGTGGTGGTTTTTTTCGGCTTGGATCGCCATCTTCCGGTAAACTGGAAAGAGCGGGCAATTCAGTTGAAGCCACAAACGACATTCGGGTGGAAATTGCTGGCCTTGCTTGTGGCTGTGGGCCTTTTGGCCGCAAGCCCCGGGATCCCTGGCTTTGACCTTGATTCCCAGCAGTCCCATGCTTCGGTGAATCCGGCCGCAACAGCAAACACGCCTAGCGCCATCGCATTCCCTTCGCGGGAATCTTTCAAAAGTGGCGGGGGCGTTCCGCTACGCCTGAAACACCTCAGTGCTCACCAATCGAAACTAGTCCATTCGCCGTTATTGAGCAAGGCTGAATTGCTGCCCGGGCCCGGCTCTTTGCGTCGCAGTCCCGCCCATCCGCTTTCCAAACTGGGCCGCTCTCCTCCTTCCTGGCCGATTTGATCCGTGACATTAAGCGCCGGTTCGCGCGGTTGAAATTGCGCAGAGCCGGCCTACGACACGAGTCTTGTGCCCCTGTTGGGGAACGAAGGAGATTGCAATGCCGTCTGAAAAAAGCTCGCACCCAGAAAACGAACAAGAGACTAAAGAAGCCGGGAAAAAGGACCTTGATTACGATCCGAAGCCGCTAAGCCTGTCGCAGAATATTGTCTTCACGCTTAAAGTGCTCGCCGGCGTGGCGGCTCTTGTTCTGCTGCTCTGGCATCTGGATGGTTTGGTAGCCAGGTGACCAACGGTCATAGTGACTCCTGAGACAGTGGCACGTGGGCATCGCTTCTGACTTCGTGCTCATCGTCGTCGCGGGTTTGCTGGGCGGGGTGCTCGCCCGCGCAATTCGCCTGCCCTTGCTTGTCGGCTACGTAATCGCCGGGGTTCTGGTCGGCCCTTACACGGCGGGGCCAACCGTTGTCCAGATACACGACATCGAACTTCTGGCCGAAATCGGCGTCGCCTTGTTACTTTTCTCTCTCGGGCTGGAAATCTCGCTGCGCGACCTGCAGCCGGTCCGTCGGATCGCTCTGATTGGCGGACCCCTTCAAATCGTTCTCACGTGCGCGGCTGGTGCGGCTGCCGGCTCGCTCATTTTCGGAATACCACGGCTGGAGGCGGTCTGGCTGGGGGCCATGATTTCTGTTTCCAGCACTATGGTCGTGCTCAAGACGCTGTCCGCTGCAGGCGTAACGTCGACCCTTGCAAGCCGCGTCATGATTGGCCTGCTTGTGGTTCAGGATCTGGCCGTGATCCCGATGCTCATCATCCTGCCCCAGTTGGGCGGCTTGGACAACGTGCTTCCTAAACTTGCGCGCCAGGTCGGGATTGCGGCCGCCTTTCTAATAGCAGTCATTGTTCTCGGCACGCGCTTATTGCCCTGGTTGCTCAAACGCATTCTTGCGTGGGGGTCGCGGGAATTATTCCTTGTGTCCGTTGTAGCCACCGGAGTCGGCGTAGGATACGGTACATTTAGCGCGGGTTTGTCGTTCGCTTTGGGTGCCTTTGTCGCCGGCATGGTTCTGAGCGAATCCGAATTCAGCCACCAGGCGCTTAGCGATGTCGTTCCCCTTCGAGATATTTTCGGATTGCTTTTCTTCGTCACCGTTGGAATGCTGTTCGATCCAAGCTTCGTTGTGGCCCATATCAGGCAAATCGCTCTTCTGGTCTCGCTGATCTTCCTGGGGAAATCCTTAATTATTGGCGGGCTGGCGCGGGCGTTCGGATACGGAAACATGGCGCCGTGGATCATAGGGATAGGGTTGTCCCAAATCGGAGAATTCTCCTTTGTGCTGGCCCGGACCGGACTCGGCGCAGGCTTGCTTTCAAAATCAACCTACGACCTTGCGTTGAGCTGCACGATCGTGACCATGGCTCTTTCCCCACTGGTTTCGAGCGCCGCACTCCCAATCGGACGGGCGTGGCGACAGTGGCGCGGGCCAGCACGGGATGTGAAAGCCGTGGAACTACCCAAGATGGAGCTAAAAGGACACGTCATTATTGCCGGCTACGGACGAGGCGGGCGGGCCGTCGCGCGTGTCCTCCGGGACGCGGGAATTCCGCTTGTGATCGCCGAATGGGATCATGCCACGTTTAGCGATGCGCAGGCACAGGGCGTTCCCGCCGTGTGGGGTGACGTTGCCCAGGAAGAAATCCTCCACGCGGCTCAGATTGAAAATGCCCGAGTCATCGTTCTGACGATACCTGAGCAGAGCACGATCCGGCTGAGTGTGGAGCGCGCGCGAAAGATGAATCCATCGCTCATCGTGATCGCCCGCGCGATGCGCGAACACAATATTGCGGAGTTACGAAGGTTGGGCATAAACGCGGCGGTCCAACCGGAGTTCGAAGGCGGCATTGAGATGGTCCGGCAAACCCTGGCCTCCTATAGCTTCGATGAAATCGAAGCTTCACGGCTCATTTCCAACCTCAGATCGGATCTTTACGGGGAAAGACTTTAATCCGAGCCCGTGAGGGGTTGGAGTTCGCCGAGCATCGTCGGGATGAGCTCCGAAACCGTAGGGTGAATGTGGACCGCACGTTGAATCACGGTATACGGCGCCTTAGCGTACATGACGTCAAGGATCGAGTGAATAGCTTCGTCACCGCCGGTGCCCAGGATGGCGGCGCCCAGGATTTCGCGTGTTTGCGCATCCACCACGATCTTCATGAACCCCTGCGTCTCGCCCTTCTCCACGGCACGTGAGACTTTTGTCATGGGGCGTTTGCCGGCTAGCGCCTGCCGCCCGCTCTTGCGGACCTCCGCCTCCGTCTTGCCCGCGCGTCCAAGTGGCGGGTCGATGTACAGCGCGTAGGCAGGGATACGGTCGCTGACCCGGCGCGAGTCGTTATCCAGAAGGTTGGCTGCTACAATTTCCGAATCGTTGAAGGACGTGTGCGTGAACCCGCCTTTCCCATTGCAATCGCCCAGGGCCCAGATTCCCGGCGCGGTGGTAGACAATTGATCGTCGACAACGATGTAGCCGCGTTCGTCCAGCGCAACGCCGGCTTTTTCAAGGCCCAGGTCGTCGGTATTCGGGCGCCGGCCCACTGCCAGCAGCAGGTGCGTTCCGGTGACCTCGGTAGCGCTGCTCGCGCAGTCCACCTGTGCAATAATCTCCTCGCGTCGCCTGGAAAAGCCGATGCATTTCGCATTCAGGCGGAAGTTGACGCCTTCGCGCTCCAGGATTTCCTGGATGGCACGGGATACGTCTTCGTCTTCACGATGAATCAGGCGCGGCCCCATCTCGATGATGGTGACTTCGCTTCCAAATCGCCGGAACATTTGCCCGAACTCCAGCCCGATATAGCTGCCGCCCACTATGATCAAGTGCCCCGGAAGAAAATCAATGTTCATCATCGAGCTGTTGGTGAGGTAATCGATCTGCTCGAGTCCAGGCATTCGAGGCAAAACCGCGCGCCCACCCACGTTGATGAAGATCCGATCGGCCGTGATCCTGTCCTGGCCCACGCTCACCTCCCGGGGAGACTCGAAGCGGGCGTGGCCCTCGTAAACAGTGCAGTTTTCCATCTGCTTCAGCCAGTTCTCGAGCCCAATCCTCGACTGCCCGGAGACGTCGTCCTTCCTGGCCTTGACGCGCCTCATGTCCACGCTCACGCTGCCCTCAATAGCCACACCGAAATCCGCGGCGCGCCGTGCCATGTGAGCAGCATAGGCGCTCGCCACCATCGTCTTGGTCGGGATGCAGCCGGTGTTCACGCACGTGCCGCCAAACAACTTGCGTTCGATGATCGCAACTTTCATGCCCGCCCCTGCCAGGCGCTTGGCGAGGAACGGTCCGGCTTGCCCTGTGCCGATGATGATCGCGTCGAATCGGTTTGTCATGACAATCGAGAGATCGCAATTGCGTCCTCGAGCGGTGCAATTTTCGCTGCGCCGAAAAACGGCAGCCGCGTGCCTTCCAGACGGGACATTTGACCTCCTATTTCACCACCAGAATCGCCACGATCCCGAGGAGAACCATGGCTGCGCCCGCGGCACGCGCGATGATGACGCCGGCAGGTCCGGTCTTCTCGATCAGAACGAAGCCAGTCAGCGCTGCGACCCAGACAAGGTTCATCACTCCCACTACAAAGAGAACGCACATCAACGCCCAACAGCAGCCAAGGCAAAACGCCCCGTGGTGTATCCCCATCTGGAAGGCGCCAAGTTTTCCGTCGCGCCAGTTGGTCATCAGGAACCCCAGCGGGCTTCGGCAATGCGACAGGCATTTGCCTTTCCAGGGAGTCAGTTGATAGGCGCCCGCGGCGATAAGAATCGCGCCGCCCAGACGGGGGCTCGATGCCGCCATTGTCGCGGACAGCATCGCTGCCTGGTGTAATGTCCACTGAGCGAGCACGGCGCCCATGCTGAAACCGGCCCATACGGCGATGTATCCGAGTCCAAATATGAGAACCGCCAGCGACGCACCCCGATCGCCGCGTGCGGCCCGCGCCGTCCCAAACAGCAGCAGTACGGGCGCTGCAGCTGGCGCCATCATGCCGACCATCATCACCGACCACATGGCGAAGGTCAAAAAGACGTCAGCCGCGGTCCACGGCATATACATCGTCATTCCCATCGCCTCCATCATCTTGTCGTGCTCCATGTCGGACGACATCCGATGATCGAGATAGATGAGATACGCCCAGGCGAGTCCCGTGATGAGAACAATGCAGGCCGCGATGAGGGCTTGGTCGCGGCGGCGGAGAGCCGCGGCCGGCAGTGAACTAAGCACTCCGCCAGGAAAACGGCGCGTACTGCCCGTTGTTTTTGCCGGTCGCGTCGTCCCACCTCAGGCCGAGCGCGTGCACGTGGCTCTTCGACGCATGGGCGAGGGCGAATCGATCCGCTGCCGGATGGCCCGTGTTGTCGAGGTGCAGCGGTTCCGTGGAATTGGGATTGATGCCCTTGGCGCCCTCAGCCGCCATGTCAACCAGGCTTGCCGCCTTCACGGACCAATTGGCTCCATTGCGATCAAACCGAATCGGCGCCGTTTCCACACCCAGAAACTTTCCAATGAGACCGGATAGAGCTGACATCGGCCCGCCCGCGGAACCGCTCGCGATCGCCGTGATGGCTTCACGTTGATCGACGCTGGCCCGCTCATCGGCGATAAGACCGACCGACCAGTTCCCGTTTCCCATCGCCTCGGGCGTGAATCCCAAAATAATGAAGCCCAGGCTGTCTAGTGAGACGTTGCCGTAACTCCCGCGATCGATCTTGAATGCCATCGCAAACGTGCAAGATCCCTTGCTCGGTCTGACCGTCATCTGCCCCGGTACGCAGGGACACACGAAGTCGCAACTGCAGGTTTCGTAGTATTGCCCGCTCACGTTCCACCCCGGCGTGGCCATCGTTGACACCTCCCAACCGCCAATAGTAGCGCTATTGCCGGAATAATTGAAGCAGGATTATTTCAGCGAGAAATCCACAGTGGCCACAGTTCGGTCCCAGGCCATCTTCAGAACGCCCTTCTTGGGGCCGGCCGCCTCGGGCGAAATGGTGAATTGCTCGATCGGTGTGCCGGCCGTTGCGACCTTCATGGCGGTGCGCCCAAGGTCCTCTGATTTTTGGTAGCTGAAGGCGCCCCACTGCTTGGCCACTTTGTTGACCACCAGCGTCCAGCCGTCGGCCTGTGGGATGACGAACAACCCGTAGCTGCCCTTGGGTACTTTCAGGGTGCCGATCGTCAGGTCCGCCTCGGTCGTCAGCACGGTCGCCTCGTCTGCACCGGCGCGCCACACTTCACCGAAGGGAACCAGTTCCCCGAAGATCTTGCGCCCCTTCACGTAGGGGCGCCCATACTCTATGGTGATCTGCCGGCCGTCGATCGTGACGGATGTCTTCTCGTGTGGGCTGACACGCTCCTGCGCAGCCGCCGGCACGCTCGGCAAGATGGCCATGGAAATCTTGAACGCGCCTCCCGGTGCTCTCTCCCTGTGTGCACTGTGGCAACTGCTGCAGACCGCCGCCAGGTTCTTAACCGCTCCCGAAGCTTGCTCCATGTCGCCTGCCAAACCTGCTTTGGAGATAGCGGCAGCTGCGGACTCGGCCTGCCTGCTAAGGTTAACTGCGTCTTCGACGTTCCCCTTTCGCCAGAACTCCTCGACCTGCTTGAACGTGGTCTCCAGCTTTTGTGCGTCGGCAGCAACGGCATTTCCTTGTTTCGCTTCGATGTTCTTCCGTAAACTGGCCAAGGTAGCCACAGCCGTCTTCATCCAACTCTGGTATTCGACGTCAGTCTGAGCCCAGACCTTCGACGCGAGGAGCACACAGCTGGTCAGAACATGCAT
>QHXU01000455.1:0-475 GCA_003223065.1 Acidobacteriota bacterium
CAGCGCTGGTAATTCTTGACCGGCACGGGGGACAACCCGCGGCTGGTGCTGCTCTCTTCGATACGCACCAGACGTTCGGCAGACAGGTACGGCGATGGTCGAAGGAGGACGGCATCCACAATGCTGAAGACGGCCGTATTCGCGCCGATCCCCACTGCCAGAATAGAGACCGTGGCCCCGGTGAAAAGCGGATTCTTGCGCAGCCAACGGAGAGCCCACAATAAGTCCAGACGCATACTAACGAATTAGTATATACCCATCGGCTCCTGACGCCGTAGCGTTTGCGAGCAGTTGTTCGCACTTGGCGGTTTCGCGCAGAACGGCCCAGAAACGGCTTTTCCGAAACGGACGTTAATGTCCCACGACAAGTTGCGTGGCTCACTCGTAACGCAGCAGCATTAGAGGATCGATCTTCGTGGCACGACGTGCGGGAACCCAGCGGCCGTGCCGGCAACCCCCACCAGCAGGCTCGCGA
>QHXU01000455.1:506-3124 GCA_003223065.1 Acidobacteriota bacterium
CATTGTATAGAAACGACGTCAGCAGCCGCGAGAGCGCAAGCGACCCGGCGGTTCCGGCGGTGATCCCGACGGCGATAATCGCTAATCCTTGGCCGAGCACCAGCTGCAAAACGTGGCGGGGCTGTGCGCCGAGAGCCTGGCGGACGGCGAGTTCGCGTAACTGCCAGCGGACGCGGCATGACATGACTCCGTACACGCCGACGATTCCGAGAATCCCGGCGAGCGCGGCGAAAGCGCATAGCAGCATCGCAACGAAGCGCGGCTTGGAGACCGAATCCGAAAGTCGCGCGTTCACCGATTCGATGGTGCTGATGGGCTGGTTGGGATCGATGGCGGCAACCGCCCTGCGAATCTCCCCGGCAAGGATCGACGCGTCAAACGACGACTTGAGAATCAGGCCGATTTCCCACAAAGCGTTCTGGCGGTTGTAGGAATAGTAGATGGCCGGTTCCGGTGTGGTGTTCAGTCCGGAGAGCTTGACGTCGCCGACGATGCCGATGATTTCGAACCAAGGCGTATCGGGACCTCCGAAACGAACGTGTTGACCAATCGGATTTTCGCCCGGAAAATACTTCTCGGCGAGCGCGCGATTGATGACCGCGACCTCCAGCCGGTCGGAAGAATCGAACAGACGGCCTTTGAGCAGCGGGATTTGGAAGATCGCGAACAGGCCGGGGCTCGCTCGCGGAAAACGCGCGATGGGCCGGCGGCCCGATCCCATCGGAACCGGAGCGCGCCCCTGGATCTCAAAGACGTTGGTCGCGTGCCACGCCCCAGGCGGGATTGCGTCGGTGACAGCCGCCGATTCGACGCCAGGAATCGATCGCGCGTGTTCGAGAAGCCGCTGGGTGAATTCGAAGCGCTGGAGATCATCGCGATATCGCGGACCGGAGAGGCGCACCGTCGCGGCGCTCAGATGATCCGGCGAAATTCCGAGATTCCGATACCGCATTCCCCAAAAGCTCTTGAGTGTCAGGCCCGCCCCGGTAGAAAGAATCAGCAGGATCGCGATTTCGGCGGCTGCCAGGGTCGAGAGAATCCGAGCCGAGCCGCGTCCTCCCACCGTCGCGGCTTCTCCTGCTTTGATCGATGCGGCCAGGCGAGCCTGAGTCGCGCGAAACGCGGGGAGCGCTCCGAACAGGATCACAGTCGCGACGCCCACGCTAACCGCGAACGCGAGTACTCGCCCATCGAATGGAAGACTAGCGAGACCAGTAAGCTTATAGGGTGTGAGCGCGAGAATTGAGCGGCGCAACACGAAAGCGATCGCCATGCCGCCGCCGCAGCCAAGCGCCGCCAGAAGGGCGCTCTCGGTGAACAATTGCGCGATTAAGCGTGCGCGAGAGCCGCCCAGAAACGCTCGAATGGCAAGTTCGCGATCGCGGTCCGTCAACCTGGCTAGCAGCAGATGGCTGACGTTGGCGCACGCAATCCACAGCAGAAATCCGGCGGCCGCCAGCAGAATCCATCCGGCCGTTTTCGCGTTGCCGTAGAGATGATCTTTGAGTGGATGCATGTCAATCGTGATCTTGATCGACTACTCCTCCGGTGGCAAACCCATCGGTTCGCAGCGATCGCGAGCAGCAACTCCACGGACCGCCTGCGGCGTAAAGAACCGAAGGCACGCCGGCAGCGGCGACGATCCAGGTTACCGAAATCGCGGCGCCAAGCGCGGAGGGGCTGAATGTTTGGCCACCGTCCGATGAAGCCAAAAGCGGTGCCGCGCCAGGATGGTTCTGGAGAGCATTCTGAACCGGAAAATTGGCGGAGTTGGTCTGCCCGGCCACGTAAATGTTGCCTTGAGTGTCCCGAGCGATTCCTACGGCGCTGTTGCTCCGCGTCCCGCCGAATGAGTTGTTGAAGACCAGCAGGCTCGCAGCCGCGAGAACAAGAAGAAATGAACAGCAGACAGACGCAGAGGCGCACACTTCCTCGAGCAAACTGCCGCGCGGTTAAATACTAGCTCGATTTTAATTACCAAGTAGGCTGGGCCGCATCGGCGTACTGTCGCTCGTGGTTTGTCTGATAGCGATGGGAGGGCTCCTGGCAAGCTATTTGCTCACTAGTCATGCTCGGATCAAAGCGACGATGCCTGAGGCGAAACCGTCGGACACTACCGCGGGTGATCTGCTCCGGCCGGACGACTTCCGCTTCGATTGGTGCCCAGGCGGAGTTGAGCAACGGGTTTGTTAAGATCACGTTTCCGGGAGGCCTCTTCATCCGAAACACAGTGCCCCGTCCGGGAGCACGTTCAAAGCCCGGTCAACTGTCAGAATCGCTTTCGCGCTTGCCTGCCAAGACAAGAGTTACGATAGTTGGCCTTGCTGATGGGACCCCTCTTTCGACCACCGCCCTGTACCCAGACAACAACTCATTAGCAATGATGAGGGCTGTGGTTGTGTATCGGGGACTGGTCGGAGTCGAGAGGACCACGGTAAGTCAGGGTAACCGTTACAATGCTTGTTTTTCTTGACAGCGTCGACCGGCGGGTTCCATGCTGAATGCGTCAAGACTGGGAACATTCGTCTGAATTTGTACCCGAGCCCGAGGTCGGACCAAAGAGGGAGGTTGTAAGCTATGGAGCAGGTGAAAACTAGGTCGGTTGAACCGCAACAGCG
>QHXU01000460.1:0-2708 GCA_003223065.1 Acidobacteriota bacterium
AAACTATTCTTTTTCGCCAATCTCGAGCGGCGCCGGTTCCCGCAATCCTCCGATGTGGTGCGAACGGTGCCTAGCGACAGCCTTCGGCAAGGCATTTTGCGTTTCCGTGATGGTACAGGCAACATCGTCAGCTACAATTTGCAAGCATCCCGGCTGTGCGGCACGACCGGCGGTCAACCCTGCGATCCGCGGGGGTTGGGCCTGAGCCCGATTATCGCGCAGCAGTTCGCGCTGTTACCTCAAGGCAATGATACTTCCGTTGGCGACGGTCTGAACACAATTGGCATTCGAGGTCCAACGAAAACCGACATCGCCAACGATAATGCTCTCGCTCGAGTAGATTTTCTGTTGACGTCGAACTGGCACCTGAGCGGCTTATGGGATTGGGCACAGACGCGATCCGCGGACACTACTCAAATTGACATACGTGGCGGCGCGAACAATATTAAGACGCTGTCCACCATTCCCAACGACCCGCGCCTGTACAATTTCTCTCTCACCGGCACCATCAGTCCGACACTCGTCAATGAATTTCGGGCCGGCTACTTCCAGTCGACCATCGTATTTAATCGCCTGCCTCCGCAGACCCTGCTGCCCGCCGCAGGTACGGCTGTGTCGTTGTCCGGCATCGACAGTCCGTACGATATCGGGCCCGCCGCGCGACCTCAGGTCGGCATCTCGCGGACGCCCCAGGTTCTCGATAATGTCACCTGGACGAAGGGCAAGCATATCCTGCAAGGCGGATTCAATTTTCAATTTCCCTGGTTCTATCATTCACGGCTCGAAAAAAGCGGAGTCGTAGTTTATCCGCAGACGGTGGTTGGCGTCGGCTCGAACGTGGTGATCCCGGCGACACTGCGCCCTCCCACTTGCTCGACGCCCAACCAGGCGAACTGCATCCTCTCGGCGGACCTGTCGAACTGGAACGCCTTTTATGCCGACGTGCTCGGAATCGTCGACAACGTGAATATGTTTGTCGCGCGCGATCAGAAAGGCAACCCACTGCCGCCACAGCAGATTGTCAATTCCGGACGCTGGGAAGCGCTGGGATTCCACCTCAGCGACACGTGGCGGCTGACGCATTCGCTCACGCTCAGCCTCGGCCTCAACTTCAGCGTCGAATACCCGTTCAGTGAAGACCAAGGACGACGGGCATTCCTGGTTCAGCAGTCTGACGGCAAGATCATCTACACAAACGACTACTTGAACGCGAAGGCGGCTGCGGCGCGCCAGGGACAGATCTATAATCCAGGGTTCGCATATGCACCCCTGAGCATGTACCCGGGTGTGGGCGAGATTCCGAACCAGTATTCCCCGGCGCCGCGCCTGGCGGTCGCCTGGAACCCATCGTTCAGAGACGGCCCTTTGGGACGAATGTTTGGTGACCGCAAGACCGTGATCCGCTCCGGATGGGGCATGAGTTTCGCACGGCTCAACGCGGTGGGGATCGTGCAATATCCGATGATCGGCAGCGCGTTGCTCGGGCAGCCCGCCATCACCAACGGGCCAAAAAACGGGCAGGGCGATTTCTATCGCATCGGTATCGATGGAGCGGCTCCTGTTGCGCCGGTTTCGCCGACGATCCCAATTCCGTATGCGCCGGCGATACCGTTCGGCGACGGCAACGATCTGGGATTCGATCCGAATATGAAGCTCGGCTACGTGCACAGCGTGGATCTCACGATTCAGCGCGAACTGCCGGGAAGCATGGTGCTGGAGATTGGTTATCTCGGACGATTCGGCGCCGGTTATCGCTGACGGCCAACCTTAACGCGGCGCCGTTTTTCATCAAGGACATGAGCGGCAAATCCAGCCAAACCTTCGCCCAGGCGTTCGACGCCGTGGCGACACAACTGCGCTCCGGCGTACCGGCCGCGAATGTCAATCCCCAGCCGTTTTTCGAGAATAATGTCGGTCCCGGGGGCACGGTGACACTGGCGACAAAGGACGCAGTCAACATCATTAACGGCGTGGTCGCTAACTTCTGGCTTAACACGCTTGATCCGCTGCTTCCGGCGCCAGTGAACAATCGTCAAATCCGGTCCACCATCACACAGACCTATGGCGGGCTAAACAATTACAACGCAGTATTCGCTCAAATCGACAAGCGCTATTCGCGCGGTCTCACGCTGACGGCCAACTACACCTTCTCACGCAATCTTGGCACTGGGGACGCCGGCCAGGATAACGCGGGAGCCGGCGGCTGCTTCAATCCTTACAATGTGGGCTATTGCTATACCGCCATGCAATCGGACCGCAAGCATGGTTTCAACGCCCAGGGCGTGTACGAGCTTCCGTTCGGGAAGGGGCACAGGTTCGGCGGCGCCCGTGGATGGGATCGCATTACGGGCGGCTGGTCCATTTCGAGCGTCGTCACCTGGTTTTCCGGACTTCCGCTCGCAGTGACCGCGGGTGGCCAGGCGTTTGGTGCCAGCGGCAATGAGAGCGCGCCGCTGATTCGCGATCCTCGGGCTGACAGCGGCCGCAATGAAAACAGTGCCGGAGCGAACAATGTTGGTACCGGAGCGAATCCCGCGAGGGGCGGCACGGGCTTGAACCTTTTTCAAAATCCGGATTACGTGTTCAACAGCTTTCGGCGTTACCTCCTGGCCAGCGACACAGGATCGACGCGAGGCATCGTCCGCGGCCTCCCCCGTTTCTCCTACGATGCATCGTTAGCCAAAAGAACCCGGATCAACGAGAGGATG
>QHXU01000460.1:2861-4216 GCA_003223065.1 Acidobacteriota bacterium
ATTTCTGGGCGGCCCGCCGGATCCAACTCGGATTACGGTTTGAATTCTGAGTGTTATGAGTCACCGCAGCTTTCAGCTGGCATGCCTTTTGGCGTTTGCTGCTTCCGCTTTGCGGGGCCAGGAATTCGACCTGATCGTCGCGGGCGGGCACATCATCGATGGGCAGGGGAATCCATGGTATAGCGCCGACATCGGTATCCGTAATGGCCGGATAGCGGTAATCGGAAAACTTGATCATGGCAAAGCCAAACGGGTGATCGAGGTTCACGACCAGGTGGTCTCGCCGGGTTTTATCGACATGATGGGCACGACCAGCGTTCCTCTGCTGGTAAACCGCGCAAGCGCGGAGAGTAAGCTGCGGCAAGGCATCACCACTCTGATGGCCGGCGAAGGGGGCTCGGTAGCGCCGCGGAGTGATCGTGTGCGGGATCCCGCGGAAACCGCCGCCGGATACCAGTGGCGAACGTTCGGTGAATACTTCCGCCTGCTCGAAAAAAAGGGTATTCCGATGAACGTTATCCACAACGTGGGCGCGGCGCAGGTGCGTCGTGTCGTCATCGGCCGGAGCAGCTTGAGCGGATGAAGGAGCTGGTGGCGGAGGCGATGCGTGATGGCGTAGTGGGATTGTCCACGGCACTGATCTATCCTCCCGGGACGTACGCCAAAACCGATGAGCTGGTGGCGATGGCCAAAGTGGTCGGCCAATACGGCGGCAGTTATATGAGCCACATGCGCAATGAGAGCAATCAGGTGCTGGAAGCGATCCGCGAAACGATTCACATTGGCGAGGCGGCGGGCATTCCATCGCATGTTTTCCATTTAAAAGCCGCTGGCGAGGAAAACTGGCCGCTGATGAAAGAGGCGATTGCGCTCATTCAAAGCGCCCGTGATCGGGGTCTCGACGTGACGGCTGATATTTATCCCTATATCCGCAATGGCATCGGCCTGACCTCGTTCATTCATCCGCGTCATTACGCCGCAGGCAGCGCTCCCTTTCTGAAGACTCTCGGCGACCCCAAGGTGCGCTCCGATTTGCGCAGGGAGATCGAGGACACCTCGGATTGGGAGAATTGGTATCGGCACGTCGGAAAGAACTGGGACAATGTGCTCGTAGTAGGCGTCGGGCAAGGATTGGATAAACAGTACGAAGGCAAATCAGTGGCCGAGATCGCGAAGATCCGCGGCGCCGATGATTGGACCGCCTTCTTCGACCTAGTGCAGCGCGGGTCGGTGACGGTGAATCCGAAGAGCATGAATGAAGAGCAGAAGGTGCTGGCGCTTCGCACACCTTGGGTGAGTGTCTGCACGGACGCGCCGCCTACCGATGCCGGCAGAGCCACTTACGCCCATCCGCG
>QHXU01000460.1:4249-4768 GCA_003223065.1 Acidobacteriota bacterium
CTGGCCAAGTACGTCCGGGAAGAAAAGATCATTTCGCTGGAGGCGGCAGTCCGACAGATGAGCTCCTTGCCGGCGAATTTCCTGCGTATGTATGAACGAGGCCGTATCGCTCCGGGCATGGCAGCGGATCTGCTGGTGTTCGATCCGGATAAGGTGCGGGACACGGCGACCTTCACAAAACCGCTCTCATTTCCCGAAGGCATGCCGTACATTATTGTGAACGGGAAGGTGGAGATCGATAACGGGCGCTACACCGATGAGAATGGCGGCGCGGTCTTGCGGTTGCGCTGAATAGGATGCGCCGGTTCTATTGCGCGTCGAAGCCCGCGAAGACTGCGCGTTCTTTCGCTGCGTGATGTTCGGCGCGCCGGTTCAGTCCGAGAAGATTGCGGGATTAATCATGTATTCCCCCTCGACAACTTCGGTGGAGTGCCTGAATCTGTCTCGGTGCAGGAGTCGGGAGTTCGCATCCATCGCGGGCCCACAATCATTAAGGAATTTTGAGAGAAAAAGTTGGAA
>QHXU01000461.1:0-2408 GCA_003223065.1 Acidobacteriota bacterium
GTTTTTGGTTGGAAATTGCCCGGAACGTCGTTGAGATTCGCGACTCTCGGCAATGAACACGTTACGCGGTTTTGGACTTGGCGGCAAGTCCCTTCTTGATGTGGAGGTCGGCCAGAGCGGTGAGCAACTGGGGGATCTCCCGGTAGCCTTTGAGGCGGCGGAATTTGCTTTCCGCCAGCAGCAGCGCCGAACCCGCCCAGCGTTCCCGATGGTCACCCTCCCGCCAACGCTTCACTCGGCGGCATAGATCCTCGGCCACCGAGAAGGCCGATTCGATGATGTTGGTGGAGGCCAGCGATTTCCGGAGCAGCTCTGGCACTCGTAACTTATGAACGGTGAGCGTTTCTTCCATCCCTTCCTCCAGACTCCGCGCTGCGCTGGGATTGATGCGGTCCAACTCCTGATGAAGTTGGTCCAGGGCACGGCGGGCATCGGCGTATTCCGCCATCGCATACGCAGCCAAAAGCTTTCTATCTATGCCCGGCTGATATTGCTCCGGCAACTGATCCAACACGTTCCGGCGTTTGTGGATCTGACAACGCTGAATCAGCGCCGCCGCTCCCGCGTGCCGCTTCACCGCCGAGTGCAACGCCTTGGCGCCATCCAGCACATACAGCCGCGGCGCGGAGAAATCCAAGCCGCGCCGTGCCAGCTCCTCCAATAACTCGCGCACCACCGTGGCGTTTTCCGTGGCTCCTTCGCGCAGACCGAGCACCGTCTTTTTGCCGTCACTTCCCACGCCAATCGCAGCGATCATCTGTCGGCCCTTGAACGGAGTCCCGTCGATGACGATGGCACACAGCTTCAGCTCGCTCAGCGGCCGCTCCATCAGCTCCTTGAGCTTGTCCCGGCTGGCCTGAATGAACCGCTCGCTGGTGGCTGACTTCTCAATGCCGTAGGACTTTGCGAAGCTGCGCGTCACCAGCGGGTAGTTTCGCGTGGTCAATCCGCGCAGCATCTTCCACCAGACTTCGTCCTCCAGGGTTCGGGTTTGCTGGAACAGTTGATAGGTGCCCAAACGAACTTCACCCCCATTCTTGCTGCGCAGCCGTCTGCGTTCGATGGGTACCTTTTGTCCATCCACCACCACGAAGCCATCTTCCCGGCTCCAGCGGAGCGCCTGGCGATCCGGTCCGTGTTGGTGCCGAGTTCCGGTCAGCGCATCGGCTTCCTGCTGGATCGCCAGCAGGATCACACGCAGTCCCGCCTCCCGCACCAACTCGCCCGCGCTTCGTTTTGCGAGCGCCAAAATCTCGACCATCGGCAGCACAAGCTGCACGGTCGGGTTCCTCTCTTCAGCCCACTGCCGCATCCGCTGGAGCGCACGGCCCGCTGCAATCTGGTATGGTTTCTTCATTAGCGACTCTCCTTTCAATGCTTGGAAACATTGCCCAGAGGCTACCACGCCTCTGGGCGAGAGTCGCAAATCTCAACGAACTACCGGGCAATTTCCACGGGCTCTCCACGTTCGCTATCCTTCAGCGTTGAACCCGTGACAACCGAACAACAGCTCCGCGAAAAGCTGCGTAAGATTACCGCATTATTCGAGGGCGCTTCGACCGCAGGCGAACGCCAAGCTGCGGCGGCCGCGATTCAGCGGATACGGCAAGCGCTCCACGCCGCAGTTAAAACGCAACCTCTACCTGAGACGAAGTTTTCCATGGCTGATCAATGGCAGAGGCGCCTCTTTTCCGCGCTTTGCAGGAGATACGGGCTCGAACCGTATCGTTATAAGGGCCAGCGTTACACCACGGTGATGGTGCGCGCGCCGCGGTCCTTTGTGGACAAGACGCTTTGGCCGGAATACCTTGAATTACAGGCCGCGCTGCACTCCTATCTCAACGAAGCCACGGAACGTATTATCCGGGACGAGGTTTACAGGGACGCGGGCGAAGCGGCGGAACGCGCGGGATAGTGAGTAAAGCCGGTTCGGATGATGTCGCGCCGGAGCGACCAGAGGTCCCGGTAGAAGAATACGTGGTAGGCGCTGACTGGCGGTCCGCTTAGCCTCGACAATCTTCTCCGCCATGAAGACACGCTTCACCGAAAAGCAAGGCCAGTACCTGGCATTCATTCACTACTACACGAAGGTGAACGGAAGGCCGCCGGCAGAGGCCGACATGCAGCGTTATTTTCGAGTCACGCCGCCTTCGGTGCACCAGATGGTGCTTACGCTGGAGGCCAATGGCTTCATTGAGCGCGTCCCAGGCCAAGGACGGTCAATCCGTCTCTTGATCCCACGCGAGGAGTTGCCAGACCTGGAATAAGCTCACCGCAGGTACAGCAGGCTGCGCAGTGTTTTCCGCGGCTTGGGCTTCAAGCGCGCGACATAGCCCGCAATTTCGTATTCATTGAAGATCCGCCACACCTCCGCAAGGAAGCGTGGCAACCCAATCGAAAGCAGCGTG
>QHXU01000461.1:2454-2932 GCA_003223065.1 Acidobacteriota bacterium
CTTGGCGATAAGACCAGCCGCTACTGCGTCCTGGATAACTACCGAATGTCTGTCCGAAGGATCTCTGGCAACTCAACGAAGGGGGGCGTTGAGACACTTTGTCGCAACAAACCATGGGACTGGCAGAGCCATTCTGTCCGCAAGCCCAAACCGGCACTCGATGCAAGCCCTTCAAAGAGCGTCTATTCCTACCAGGATTACGGTGGTACACCACGTGCCCATGGCCTACCAGATGAGTCTGACGCGCCCGCTTACACCCAAGGCTCGCCGCTTCATTACGCTCACCGCGCTGCTGGGTGCGGTTGTGTTGTCACGCACCATTGCCCGCTGGGACTCGCCGGATCTTCTCAAGTACGGCGGCTTCCTGATGGTGGCCATTTTCTCTTCCGGGATAAGAATCAGCGGGCCGGGCATCACAGGTAATCTTTCGCTCAATTTCCTGTTCATTCTTTTCGGCATCGTCGAGCTGACCCAGTCC
>QHXU01000450.1 GCA_003223065.1 Acidobacteriota bacterium
GCGATGACGCGCAGGCTGTTTACGGATCCGTGCAGCAGGCTGGCGTCGGCGGTGAACAGCGATAGCACAACTGTGGGGAACAGAACCGCGATCACCAGAAAAGGCGCGATACAGACTGCGGTCCACATCATGACGCTCCGGATGGCCGCGTTCATCCGTTCCGGCTGATCCTGGCCGATCAGGTTGCTCACCAGGGTACAGTTGGCCTCAGAGAAACCGTCGATGATGATCAGGAAGACCGCGTAGCAGCTGTAGATGATGTTGGCGGTGGCGAGCGGGGTCTCGCCAATGCGTTCAATGACCACAAAGAACAGGAACCAGCGAGCTGTGCCGACCAATCGTTCCAGGGCCAGCGGCGTGCAGAGCTCCAGCAGCAGCTTTGTCAGCGACGCTGCCGGCCTGGGCAGCCGGAACAGACCGAACCTACGGATGTGTCCCTGCTTCAGAGCGGCAGCGGTCAGGAAGACGAAGATGGTCACCTCGGCGATTACCGATGAGATCGCCGCGCCTCTTATCCCCAGTCTCGGAAATCCGAGCCTCCCGAGAATCAGAGCGTAATCGGTCACCAGGTTGATGGCGGTCATCACGCCAGTGGCCGCAATGAACACCCTGGTTCGTCCTATTCCGGAGTAGAACGCCACATACGCGTAATTCAGAGCGTCGAAGAAGACCGCGAACGCAATGATGCCCAAAAACTGATCCACTGCGATCCGCACTTCGGTCGAACGCAGCACTGAGGCGGTGACCCAAGGGGCCACGTATCGAAGGCCGGCAAACAAAACGGCCGCGGTGGCCAGGAGCAGAGTGAGCCCGTGGTTGAAGGCATCGCCAATCGCCTCCGGCCTGGCTTGGCCTGCGCGGCGCGCCGTGAGGATCTGGATTCCATCGCCCAGGCCGATCATCAAGAATTTGGCCGTGTGGTAGATGGAGTACGCCAGTGCGGCCGCGCCCAGCTCGATTACTCCCACTCTGGCCAGGAAGGCCGTGTCGCTGACCTCAATGATCGTCTCATGGAATCCCGAAACGGCGAGCGGGAGCGCGATGGTCCATATCGTTTTCGCCGATATCTGGAGTTGCAAGGTTCGAGAGGTCACATTGCGGACCGTGCCTTTTCTAGAGGAGAACGAACTCGTAAGAGTAACGGTTCAGATGCATGACCATGCAGGAAAGCAGCGCGCCTGCCTTATGGTACTCGCTCAGGTTGAAGAAAACCGGCTGGAAGCCGAGATCCGCGGCGATGTCCTCAAGACGTCTGTTCTTGTTGCGCTCGGCAATGTAATCTTCGGTTCCAGCGCGAAGTTCGTGAATGTGCGAGGAATTCAGGATCATGTTGGACAGCCGCACTGAGTTGCAGATCCCGAAGAAGCAATCGTCCTCGGACACATCGATGATGTTTGTGTACTTTTCGAGCTCTTGAATCTCCTGGCTCGTATAAAACTTCGTGCCCACAAGCGTAGTTTCCCGCGTCACGGGAAACACGGTGCAATCCAGGTGATACAGGTACGGTTCAGTTTCCTTGAGCGGAATAACCTTCATGTCGAAGCTATCTTGCATCCATTCGTATGCCCGGATGTCGGAGCGGATCCCGTAACCTCCGACGTACACGTTGCCGTACAGGTGCTTCAACTCTGCCTCGCCTTCAAACNGGTGCAAAATCCCAGAGACTCGAAGAAGGGCACCCCGACGCACGCTTCTCCGACCCGCGGCTCGGAGGTGAAGTTTGAGACGATTGCCGCGCCGCGTTTGGGAAGGTGTGACAGTACGATGCCAAGGTTGGCCGTGAAGACGAGATCCTGCAGATGACAGGTTCCGGGCGCCGGCAGCAGATAGACGATCGACTCCGCCGACAGGAAGTGGTACACCTGCAGGAATTGCCGGAGGGCCTTGTTAAACTGCGGCTTGCGTTCCTCCTCCGATAGATCCAACATCCAGGGGTTGTTGGGTACATCCGTGGCGTACGACAAGGGAACGTTCATCAGAAACGCCGGCTTGTCCAACTGGGCCGGGTTGACGATCTCATTCGGGGGCTCCGCGACGGTTTCCGGAGCCGGCGCGGGCGTAGGGTTGCTGATTGTAAGGGTGGCCGTATTCACGGCGCTTTCGTCATCATTCGTGCGGTTCATATTGGGTGGCCTGCTTTCTGAAGCGACCAGAATCGCTCTTTGGAAATTCAATCTGGATCACCGGATCCACTCCGGCTTCGAGATGCATGCCGGGTTGCAGGTCCGGCACAAAACCGAACCGGACAGTTGAGGGGACCATGAGGGGCACGATCAGGTCCACTTGCGAGCCGTAGCGGATCTGTGAGAAACGCTGGTTCTGCGCGAAGGACCGGTTCTGCTTTAAATGAAATGGCATGATGGAATCAACGTCGTAGTCGGCGATCTGGAGCACGTAATAGTGCTGGCGGAGCGCCGGCGCGTAGATTTTGTTGATCATGCGCTGATTGCTGTGGAGATAGTGGGCCTCGTTCAGGTTGATGCAAATATCCTCCACCAGGGTCTTTTCGACTGGGAGCATGGGGTAGTTGTAAGTGTGGATTGCCTCCAGCTCCTTGTACGAGAGGTATCCCGCGAAGGGAACGCGGTTCACGTGGACGTCGAAGAAGGTCATGAAGATGCCGACCACGATGCTCTGATAGTTGTAAGCAGGGTCGCGCATAGCGTCACGCAACGAGTAGGTCTTGCCCTTGATTTCGACGATGGGGTCGTCCGGCATCACGGTCTGCTGATAGAGAAGGATTCCGTCAGCAGGCGCAAAAAAGTAGGTTGAGTCAGAAAACATCGGACGCGCTGGATCCCGAAAGAAGTACTCTGTCGAGAGCCATCTCAACCCCTTCTCTTTGAGCCCACGGACCTCACAAGTGACCCATTCTTCGAGATGCTTCGCCATACAGAAAACCCCCGTCTGTGGTTAACCTGATGCAAAAAGCGACCTCACACGCCGGCCACGGTTGCGGCGGCGAGTGTAAGGTCCGAGAATTCGCTGGACAGTCTGAAAACCCATCGTGGGACAGCCCCCTGCTCTGCGGCCGACGCGCTCGCCGGCCTCTTGCTGGATGAACCACGATAAGCGTGTTCCAATGGGCATGCCCGAGAGAGAAGCCGCGCCACGGGCGCGCGCTCTCGCCAGCACCCAGGGCGTCTGCCCTTGCATCACCAATGAGGTTCGACTGAGCACATGGCTCCTCTCAAATGCAGCGCCAGTTTCCGTTTGGCTTTGCCTCGCACCCTGCACTTGGCTTGCTGGCGGCCTTGAACTGGTTCTCGTCAAGCAAGGCGGGTTCCACTTGAAGCAAACGGGTTCCACTTGGGCAAGCGGCTTGCACTTGCCGCTGCGCCTGCCAGCTGGCAGCTATGTCTCGTCTTTTCAACCGTGATTTACCGGCCGCACGCGCGGTTCGTCATCGGCCAAGCGATCCGCCGTTTGAATCCTGTCAACCACAGTGGAATTCGATGGACGGTACTGGTGGAATGTCGATACCGACTCATGCGGTCAAGCCTGAGCGCCGCCGGCATGACTTTCCAGCACCGACGCGCATAGTACTACCCAAAATACAGGCACTCTTAGAGACGATCGAAATTAAAATAGTACCAAGCCGTCGTGTTGCGGTTTCCGAAAAATCCTATCGGCCGGGACAGAGCTCATCGATTTACTCTTCGAGGCCCTCGCCGTCGAATTAATGTCGAATTAATTACAATCACCCTCGACGCCCCCGCGGTCCCGCCTGGGATAATTACCAGCCAATAGTGTGGCAAGCGACCTGCCTGCAAGAACCTCGTTTTCGAAGCTACACTCCAGGAGCGGAGTTCGCATGAGCAAGTTAGCGGTGGTCGCCCTGCCCCTCGCTTTCGCTCTGCTCTGGCACCGCGCTTTCGCGCAGGATTCCTTGCAAGCCCCACGAGGCCATCAGAAGTTCGCTTATGGTGCGGAGACCGACTTCAATTCGGCCTATGTGTGGCGCGGCATTGTGCTCACCAACGGGCCCCTCATCCAGCCGTCCGCCTGGATTTCCGCGTCCGGGTTCACCGTAATTGCCTGGAGCAATCTCGCCCTGGACAGGACATCCGACAGAGCGCGCCTGCAGGATACCAGTGTGATGGTGACGTGCGCCCGCGATTGGAAGAAGCTCAGGATCGAACCCGCAATCGAGGCCTATTTAAACCGACAGCCGGAGGACATCGACAGCAGCAACACGATGGAAGGCTCATTGAAGCTGTCTTTCGCGGCCGGCCCGTTCCGCGTTTTCACCATTCACGCTTTTGACATGTTGGCTTATAAGGGCGCCTACGTTGGGGAGGTTGGGTTGGGCTACGGAAGACATTTCACGAAGAGCTCTGAGGGTTGGCATCCGTTCGGGATGGGCTTCGTCGAAGTTCAACGATGTCTACATCGGCCTCGACAAGCCAGCCTTCAATTTCATGGGAGCCCAAGGCGCGCTCACTTATCATCTGAGACCGCACCTGTATTTACAGCCACATTGTGAGTTCAGCAGAATTGCGGATCGGCAACTACGCGAATATTTGTCCTCGCCGACCGTCGTTAACTTAGGACTAGCCATAGGAATCGAATTCTAACGGACGTTATCGTGTTTTTGGCGAAAAGCGAAATTCCATATTTTCTTCAACCATGAAAGCTCCCCTGCAGTTATTGACATTTTCGGGGACACGTAATCAAGACGCATCGTTCAATGGTCCGTCGAGTCCGGCGGCCGAAGGGTTCCTACGTGACTATCTACAGGATAAGTCCCGATGGGTGTCCAACATCGGGGTGCTGCTCCGCTGCA
>QHXU01000451.1:0-377 GCA_003223065.1 Acidobacteriota bacterium
GATGGGGATGGCGCGCAATTCGAGGAGCGCGCCCACCACCTCGTGGACGCAGTTCGGCACGTCGATTTCGTTGGTGCGGATGACGGTGTTCTTGATGACGTCGCGCTCGAGAAAGGTGGCGTGATTGCGGCTGCGGTCGAAGGTTACTTTCGTTTCGCGATGGCGCCTTCCTTCGAGGGAATCCATCAGGCTGCCGGTCGCGCAGAAAGGATCTTCATAACTGACCGAATAGGTGTCGTTAACCTTGAACAGGGCCGATACCATTCCTGCGGACTCGAGCTTCAATTGCGTGTGCGATTTTTGCGATTCCACCACCGCCGTGCCGGCGCGAATCAGCCGCCACTCGACTTCGTAGGTGAGCTTCTCGGTGGGCGTAT
>QHXU01000451.1:508-3195 GCA_003223065.1 Acidobacteriota bacterium
AACCGCATTAATTCGAGTGTACACTACGATCGTGACTCGTATTCCGGGACGCCTTTTCCTGCGCAACCTGGTGGAGCGCCGTGCCCTGGTCGCGCAACTGGTGCGCCGCGATTTCAAACAGCGCTACGTGGGCTCGGCCGCCGGATGGCTGTGGGGCGTGATTCACCCGCTGGTGCTCCTGGCGAGCTGGACGTTCGTGTTTCAGGTCTGCCTGAAAGTGTCGCCGCCGCCGGGGGAGGTCACACAGAACTACACGATGTTCCTGTTCTGCGGATTCCTTCCCTGGATGCTGTTCCAGGAGACGGTCACGCGCTCGGCGGGCTCTTTGGTGGAGCAGGCCAATCTGATCACGCGCACGGTTTTTCCATCGGAGGTGGTGCCGGTATCGATTTTTCTCTCGTCGTTGATTCACCACCTGATCGGACTGGCGCTGGTGGTGACGGCGGTGGCGATCACGCTCGACAGCATCAGCCCGATGGTCCTGTTGCTGCCCGTTTACATGTTTTTCGTGGGGCTGCTGGCGGTGGGCGTGGGCTGGATCGTCTCAAGCCTGCACGTCTATTTGCGCGACACGGCGCAGGTGTTGAGCGTGATTATGACGCTGTGGTTCTGGATCACGCCGATCTTCATTACGGAGGCGCAGATCCCGCCGCGGTTTCGACCGCTGGTAGCGTGGAATCCGATGTCGTGGGTTGTTCGCGCCTACCGCGAGAGGCTGCTTTCGACGCGGTGGCCATCCTGGGAAGAGCTGGCTGTGCTCGCGGCCTATTCCGCTGCCGTATTTGTGCTGGGCGGGCTGTTCTTCAGGCACCTGAAACGCGGCTTTGCGGATGTGTTGTAAGGCGGCTCCGATAAACGCCCGACACTCTTGGTAGAGCGTCTACCTAGCGTGGGTCTGTTTCGGGTAGAATGTCCTCCAGCATCATGCCGGCTGAATCGTCTGATCGAATCCAACTTCTGCAAGGCACCCTGGACATGTTGATCCTGCGCACGTTGCTGTTCGGCCCCGCGCACGGGCATCAAATAGCCAAGCACATCCAACGAACCACGGAAGACTTGCTGCAAGTCGAGCACGGATCGCTCTACCCCGCGCTACACCGGCTGGAGCGCAAAGGTTGGATTGCCGCCAAATGGGAGCCCGCGGGGAAGGACCTGAAGAGGGAATTCAAATACTATCGCCTCACCGCGGCCGGGCGGAAACAACTGGTCAGGGAGGAGTCGAAGTGGAAGAGACTGACAGGCGCGGTCGCGCGGATCATGTGGCCCGTCGAGGAAAGCTGAGATGCGATGGCGGCGGCGCAAAGCACGGGAACAGGATTTCGACCGGGAATTGCGCACGCATTTGGAACTCGAAGCCGAAGAACGGCGTACGACCGGGCTTTCTCCAGAGGACGCCCGATACGCTGCGCGGCGGATGTTTGGAAATGTGACGATGCTCAAAGAAGACCTGCGGGACGTTTGGCGTTTTGGCTGGCTGGATCGCATCAAACAGGACGTGACCTACGCGGTGCGGACCTTTCGAAAGGCGCCCGGCTTTACTGCAGTCGCAGTTTTCACCCTGGCGTTGGGAATCGGCGCAACGACGGCAACATTCAGCGTCGTCGATTCCGTGCTGCTCCATCCGCTACCGTACCCGAATGCCGACCGGTTGGTCGTTGTCTGGGAGAGACTGGCGCGAAACCCGGCCGGGCCGCCGGTATTTGATTCCTATCGCGATTTTGAAATCTGGAAAAGCGGAAGCCGGAGTTTCGAGCAATTGGCTCCGGCCACGTGGGCGACCGGCGGTCATATCGTCACGGGCGCCGGGCCCGCGCGGAACGTGCTCGCAATGCCGGTTGGATCGGATTTCTTTCCGTTGCTCGGCGTGCAAGCCGAATTCGGGCGCACGTTTCAAAAGGACGACCTCGAACGGGGTTGCACTGTCGTATTGAGCCATCGCTTCTGGTCACAAGCATTTGGCGGGCAGCGGGATGTAACCGGCGGACACATCTCTTTGGACGAGGATGTGTGCACCATCGCCGGCGTCATGCCGCAGGGATTCAGGTTCTATCCGGATGCGGCGGCAATGTGGATGCTGATTACGCCCGATAGCGCGATTGAGCGCGATCCGGAGCATGCCAACGTCGGGGTTTTTGGACGCCTGAGGCCGGGAGTTTCGATCGAAAGCGCGCAGAGGGAATTAGAGGCTCTGCGCCGGAACGAAGTCCGTAAAGACCCGCCCGGAATGGAGCGCAGCGCTGTTGTTTACCCGCTCGCGGAGCAGTTTGCCTATCTCACGGGTCCGAGTTTGCGGCTTAGTGTCCTGGTTCTGTTCGGCGCAGTGACTTTCGTGCTGTTGATCGCGTGCGTCAATCTCGCCAATCTAATGCTGGTGCGATGCCTTGCCAGGCAAAGGGAGTTGGCGGTACGGGCGGCCCTGGGCTCCGGACGGGTTCGGCTGGTACGGCAGTTATTGAGCGAAGCTTTGCTGCTTTCGTCCGCGGGCACTTTGGCAGGGATGGCGCTCGCGGAAGGCGCCGTGCACTATTTTCGCGTGTTCAACCCGATTGAGATGCCGCCGGGAAACCCTGTGACCGTGAACCGTGTTGTGCTCGGTTTTGCAGCCGCGCTTGCATTGCTAACAGCGGTCGTTTCCGGATTGATTCCCGCGCTTCGTGCCTCGCAAGTCGACCCGATGGACGCCCTGA
>QHXU01000114.1:0-1756 GCA_003223065.1 Acidobacteriota bacterium
TTCTCCTGAGACGCTCTGTAATTCTTCCGCGCGCCGTAGTCGAAAGCCGTCCATGAAGCGTACGCGCGCACGTCGGTGTAATGAAACGGACCAACGATGGTGGGGATGGAAACTCCCGGAAAGTGGAAGTTGAATCCTACAGTCTCCAGGTTGAGTTGTTGAACCGTCTCGCCCACCCGGCTGTTCAGTTGCGGCAGCAGAGCGCTCAATGCCCGAAGACGCTCACCTCGGGCGGTTTCGTTCTCCGAATCGCGAATCAGCAGTCCCAGATTCGCCTTCAGACCACGCTCGATCGCCTCGTGAAGCGTTAGCGGAATCGGGGTGGATGACGGTTCTCCGGTTGGAACGCTGCCCTGGAACTGGTTTTGCTGGCCGAGGATTTTAGCGGCGGTCAGAAGTCCCAAGGTGAAGCATCCGATTGTGAATCGCATTCGAGTGTGTCTCCTTTAGTTCTTTGACTCTATCGTGCTGGAAGCGTCTAACGTTCCAGTCAGACTTTCACCCGGCGGACCGGTATCCCACCGAAGCGCGCGTGCCGGCAACTTGCTGAGCGTAGCAACTGAACTGCACGCTCCACATGAATCCGGCATGCAGAAACAGATTTTTACTTGTTGTGTAGTCTGACAGCCGGCGTGGTGCACATTTACACGAACGCGGACTCGACGCTCGCCACAGTCGGTGCATCGAGCGCGATCGGCGGAGTCATGGGCGCGGCGTAGTTTCTCACCGGCAGACGATGCTCGAAGGCGATCCGGTGGGCTGCATACTCAAGTTCGCAGCCGCGCCTGTCTCAAGCAACCGGTAGTCACTGTAACTTTCTTCTTCCATCCGCTTCTCGTGCACGCCCAGCACGGAATACCTCGTTTGCATGATGAATCGCTTGGGCAACCATAGGTCCTTCGCGACCGGCATCTGCTCGAGGACGAAGCGCGAGCCGGGGCCGACATGGGCTACCAGATAGAGCGAGACCGGGGCGGTTACCTCAGCTTCGACCTTCACCCATTGATACTCTGCCTTGTCGATCCACAATTTGCCCCGCATGTGAGTCAGCACCTTGGCCTTCGCGTTCGGCGGCCGGTACTCTGGGCGAGGGGTCGCATCCAGCACGAAAACGGACCGTCCGTCAACCTGATCTTCGCCCAGCAATCGGTACGTGAAAGCTTCTGCCATTTCTTTCAGGAACAGATGGTCCTCGTCTCGCTCGCGCTGATATGTTTCGAGGCGCTTTGCTCGTTGTTCTGGATTCTCTTGTTTTCGCCTGGTCACTTCCGCCTCGAACTTGGCCTTTTCCTTCTGGTCCTCTTCGGGCTGCAGTGGCTCATCATTCCGGGCAACCAACCGGTGATACGGCGAACCCTCGATCATTGTGAGCTCGTACGTTTCGACCCTGGTCCCTTTTACATCACGCTCTCGATACCCATAATGCGCAGCGGCCTCCCAGTCAGTTTGCGTCGCAGCCACTGAGCGCTTAATCAGAGCACTGACATCGACATCCCCGTGTATCAGCGTCGTGACTGCCAGTAGCGTTGCAACCGAACTGGCGCGTGAGCGAGGCATGAAGCACCGTCACTCTATACATTCGCAATTGAATCGCCAAACGGTCCGTGGGCTCAGCCCCAAACAGGCACTGGCAACCACGGCGGGAATACACGGCGAAAGGAGGAGTGAAAAATGGCGGTGCTTGAGATCCATCCGCCATGCGAGGCCCACAAGTTGTCCAGATACCCGGGTTCGAGCTCTATTCCATCCGGATTGC
>QHXU01000114.1:1823-11702 GCA_003223065.1 Acidobacteriota bacterium
CAATGCGGCCGCACTCGCGAAAGTGGCGGCATCGCCGGGCTGCAATCCCGCGAGCAGCGCGCGCAGTTCCTGGCCGGCCCCGTAAGCCAGTGCCGCACCGATTGCGATTCCTGCGGCGGCGAGCGCCGCTCCTTCGCGAAGGATCATTCGAAGAATATCGCTTCGCCGGGCTCCAAGCGCGATCCTGACTCCGATCTCCTGGGTGCGGTTCGATACGGCGAATGACAGCAATCCATGAATACCAACCGCGGCGAGCACAAAAGCGATCACCGCAAATGACCCCAAAGCGCCGAGTTGGACGCGCCGCATCGTGGTTTCTCCGTCGACGATTTGGGTGAACGTCTGAACATCGGAGACGGGCTGCTCCGGGTCGGCCTCGTGGATGATGCGTCGCAGCGCGGGCGCGAGCGCCGCCGGATCCGTGGCGGCCCGAACCGCCAGGTCCTTGGGCGAATACCACGGCCCGACGCCCTCCGCCTGCTTGTAGGGAAGATAGACCTGCGGCTCGCTCGATCTCTCCAGTCCGCGGACGCGAATATCGCCCACTACGCCCACCACCGTTCGCACGTGATTTCCGAAATCCATCCGGAGCCCCATGGGGTTTTGATCGGGCCAGTAACGGCGCACGAAGGATCGGCTGACAATGGCAGCGTACTGCGATTCATTCGTGTCGGATTCGGCGACATCGCGGCCCGCCAGCAGAGGGATGCCCATCACCGAGAAAAATCCCGGCGTCACGAAACGCAGGCTGGCGTTCTGGCGCTGCGCCAACGGCTGGGGTTGGCCTTCGACTTCGACGGGCCACACGCCTCCGCCATCCCCCATGGGAAGGAAGCTGATGTAGGCCGCGCCGGTGACGCCGGGCAGACGCCGGCTCTCAGAGAGAACATGAAGGTAGAACTGCTCTCGCGCGGTCATGCGCTCGTATTTCGGCATGGGCAGCGCGGTCCGGAGCGTCAGGACGTTTTCAGGGCGGAAGCCGGGGTTGACGGCCTGAATTCGCCACAGGGCGCGGGTCAGGAGCCCGCAGGAAACCAGCAGAACAACGGACCCCGCCACTTCGGCGACCACCAGCAGCCGGCGCAGCCTTTCTTTGCGGCCGCCCACACCGGAGCGCGAGCCTTCGCGCATGCCCTCATTCGATGCGCGCAGCGCGGGGAACACGCCAAAACCGATCCCCACCAGGATCGTGATCGAGGCGGCGAACCACAGCACGCGCATGTCGACCGAAGGAATCTCGGGGATGGGTAGATTCACAGGCACCAGCCGAGCCAGCAGAGGCAGCGACTGGCTTGCGACCAGGATGCCGAGCACTCCTCCGGCAGCGGCGAGGATCAGGCTCTCTGTTAGCATCTGGCGGACCAGCCGCTCGCGTCCCGCTCCCATCGCCGCACGCACGGCGAGTTCTTTACGGCGCGCCAGCGCGCGGGCGAGCAGCAGGTTCGCCAGGTTCATGCACGCCACCACCAGGACGCATGCAGATGCCCACAGCAGGACTCGCAGCATCATGCGGGCCTGGCCCGGAATGTCGTCGTGCAAAGCCCGGATGCTAATGCCGACGCGCGCCAGCTCCTTCGGGTAGGCCTGCTGCAGCTGGGCGGCAATCGTACTCAGTTCCGCTCCCGCCTCTTCGATGGAAACTCCGTGGCGCAGCCGGGCAATACCGTACAGAAACGTGTCCGTGCGGTCCTCGAAATCGCGCGGCGCGAAGCGCATGGCGGTCCAGAGCTGGGCATTCCGTCTGGGGAAATAAAAAACGGGCGGCATTACTCCGATGACGGTGTACGGCTGGTTGTCCAGAACCACTTTCCGGCCAAGAACGGAGGCATCTCCGGCGAATTCCCGCTGCCACAGCCCGAAGCTCAGCACCACCGCGCCGGGAGCGTTTTCACGGTCGTCCTCGGCGGTGAAAAAGCGGCCGATCACCGGGTTGATGCCAAGGATGGGAAAAATCTCGGCACTGACGGAAGCGCCGTCGATGCGTTCCGGCTCGCCCTGGCCCACAAGGTTTGCCGAGAGTCCCCGGTACACACCCATCGCATCGAAGGAAGTCGACATCCGCTTCCAATCGCGATAATTCGCCGGCGAAACGTCGAAGTACCGGATCCCGGCAAAAGAATGATCCTCGAACAGCTTGACCAGGCGATCCTGATCCGCGAAGGGGAGCGGTCGAAGCAGGACGTGATCGACCATGGTGAACGCGGCAGTGGTCGCGCCAATGCCCAGGGCGGCCACGGCGATCGCAGTGAACGTGAATCCCGGTGAGCGCCGAAGCGTCCGGGCAGTATAGCGAAGGTCCTGAGACAGAATATCGGCATGCACGCGAACGGCGTTTAAGAATACGTCGAATACAACTTCAACCCACAGCGCGAATACCAGAAGTGCGCTCGATGCATTCCTCCGGCGCTGCTCGAATATTGCGCACATTTCTTCGCCGTATTCGGCACGGAAGGAAGCGGGATACGCGAGGAGCAACGCCCGGTAAAGACGCATTTACGCCCTCCCGGCGGCGAATCCGCTTTCACGAGCCAGTCTGACCAGTTGCGTCAGCCGCCGCGCCTCGGCACGGGCGACGGCTTCGCCGTAGGGCGTGATCCGGTAATAGCGGCGGCGCTCATCGTCTTCTTCCGGGCTGGGGCGCTCGCGCGTCTCCACCAGTAGCCCCTGCTCGAGCATCCGCTGGATGGAGCGGTACAGAGTGCCGGCGCTAAGCTTCAACTCGCCGCCGGTGCGCGCCGCGACGTTCTGGATGATGGCGTAGCCGTGCCGGTCCTGTTCCGCTAGCGATAGCAGAATGTGAAATGTCGCCGGCGGAAGCGGAAGTAGCGACGTGGGAACGGGAAGCTCCTTCATGGGATCAATTATAACCACACTGGATATATTGTAGTGAGGCACGGCGGGCACGGTGCCGCAGCCGAGGTGGCCAATTTCGTCTAACGAACGGTCACATCGAGTAGCGCCACCCAATACTGCACGGATTGAAGAGTGAAACCCGCCAGAATCAGGCCAACGCCGAAAACACCCATCCGTCTTTCGGGTACGTGATCCGCCGTCCATTCGATGAAGGGAGTGAAGGAGCCGGCGATTGCAGTGACCACACCGATGGCGAGTCCCGCTTTCAGTCCGACTGCCATCGCGTGCTCCCGCTCGTGCGCGGCCAGGCTGCTGACATAGCCGGTAGCCGTGTAGCCGATCGTGCGATTCGCTGCGGCCAACAAAAGCACCCGGCTCAAACGCGGGCGGGTAGCGGGTCTGTAGTCGAGGGTCGGCCGGATACCCAGCCGGTAAGCGACCGCCTGGCCGGCCGTGCTCAAGGCGCCGAAGGTGATGCCGAACCGCGCGCCGAATAAATATGACGCGCCCAAACCGAAGCCGCACCCGCGAATCGCGCTCATCACCGTATCCAGCCAGAACCCGGGCCGCGGTTCGTTCCGGGAAGCGCGCGAATACTCCCAGGCGAGCGTGATGCCATGCGCAACACCGCTCGCCAGGCCGAACACGGGCCCCAGCGCGAGGCCGTAGCCGGTTCCAAAGAGTGTCCCGTAAGTGACCGCGCGCGTCAGGGTCCGCAAAGGTCCGTGTTCTCCACCCAGCAGATCGTAGGCGAGATACAAGGCTCCCAGCACGTCCAGCGAGGTGCCGATGATGCTGGTCAATGCGAGTGCGTGTTTGTCGATAGTCATCATGCAAGCCTCACGGACTGGCCGTTGTTCAGCACCAGGAACGAATCGTCCGGAGAGCACTCGCAGAGGCGCTTCTTCGGCGTGTCGATGCCTTCATCGCCAAGTTGGAACGTTCCGTGGTGGATCGCGATGCTGGTTTCGGCGCCCAGGATCTGATGTGCTCTGACAGCTTCATCAGGAGCCATATGCACCGGCGACATGAACCAGCGCGGCTGGTACGCTCCGATCGGCAACAGGGCCAGGCGCGGCGCGCCAAATCGTTCGCGGATCTGGGCGAAATGATTGCCAAAACCGGTGTCTCCCGCGAAATAGACGACCCGGCCCGCCGCCTCGATGACATACCCGCACCACAGAGTCCGATTGCGGTCGAACAATGCCCGGGCCGAAAAATGCAACGCCGGCACGCTGTGAATGGTGCCTCGGACGAGTGCCAGTGATTCGCCCCAATCGAGTTCGTGGACCGGACCGATGCGATGGGATCGCAGCAGCCGGGCGACGCCGGCCGGAACGATGAATTGGGATTGTTCACGGTCCGCCAACCCGCGCAAGCTGGCAAGATCGAGATGATCGTAATGATTGTGGCTAACGAGCACGGTGTCTATCCGGGGAAGATCCTCCCACCGCACTCCCGGCATCCGGCGGCGCCGCGGGCCGGCCCAGGTAACCGGACTTGCTCGCCAGGACCAGATCGGATCGGTCAGAATGTTGATTCCTATTTGCTGGACGAGCAGCGTGGAATGGTTGATCAGCGTAACCCGCAGTTCATTGTCTTCAACGCTTGACGGCTGTTTCGATGGCTCAACGTCGGAAATGAAGCGGGCGGATGGTTCCGGCCGGCTGGCGAGCTTCCATCGCAGGACATCGAGAAAGCCGCGCGCCTGAGGCGCGTCCGGATTGAAGAAGCGCTTCCCGTCAAAATGCCTCGGAAACGGCGTTGAGCCGGCATGCTGCACGAGTCTTCATTTACTCACAGTTTTCAGTTGATCTTCAGCCTTGAAGCTGCCATCCTTGTGAACCCGCGGCTGCAAAAAGCCTTGTAACGGGGACACCCTCTCACGACTCTCTAACTTACAAGATCAGACGGGAGGTACACGGAGGATGCCGACCATGGAGGAGGTGAAAAACCGGCGTGACGCCGCTCTTCAAAACTGGAGGCGCGAACTGCTGTTGCTGAATAACCTGCCGCCCAACTCGCCTCAATGGAAGAAACAACAGAACGTTGTACAGGCTGCACGAGCTCATTACGATAAGGCCTCTGCGGAGTATCTGGACCTGCTCGCCGGCACTGAGTCACCTAAACAAGAGGATTCGTAGACGACGCGACCACTCCTCCCCGCACCGTGCGAGCGCACATCGTTGTGCGCGGGCGTCTCAGGCGTTAGTATGAATGTGAAAGTGGCGGAGGGCCTCATTCCTCAAACTCCAATCCTTCCTCCACGCGATCTTCGCGGCGCGCTCGCGCCCGCAAGAATCCCGGCTCCGGCTGCAGCGGGTGTTTTTCAGCCCATTTGTGGAGGACGGATGAACTTGCATGAGTGATCAGTTGCGCGTGGTGGTGAAACGGTTCTCGGCCCGGAGATATAACCGTGAAGAGCGGGAACTGTTTCAGCCGGGGGATCGGCTCCTGGTATTGCAGCGTGAGGGAGCCTGCGTCATCTTCGTGCGGGAATCAGATCGGACACGCGCTCATCGCTACATGGCTCTCTCGGGATCGTTCGATGCGAACGCGGCGCGTGCAACCGGCACAGCCAAATGAATTGACCCTCGTATCCCAAGGAGTGCTCAACCACAGGCTTGAATGCATCCATGTGACTAAGAAGGATAGGAGCCGGGCCCTGTCGCGCGATCCAGCTCCAGAATCTCGCAGTCGCTCTTACTCGGCCGGAAATCAGTCCTTCTTGCTTAGCTCTGCCGCATCAAACCGCAGCGGCCCATGGTCGTCGGGGGCGTTGCTGGTGTTCAAGACTTGAATGCCTGCAGTGTGGTCGCCATTGAAGGGAGTGACGGTGCTGGGGCAACCAGCCTTGCCAGCGTCTTCCGAAGAGTCAAACCAGATGCCGAGGTGGAACATGTGCACCGGAGCGAATATCGGGTTCAGGCTGGCGTCCGGGAACGCTCCAGTGGCATGCACGACCGGCGCCGCTCCGCTGCCCACGGCGTGGGCGAACGTCTCGTCGCTGAATATGCCCGTGAACCGGCTGCTGCCTCGCCCGCGTTTGTCCGTCTCGATGTCACCCTGATACCAGGCAACGCCAAACGGCGCTTTGGGGAGTTGAAGCACGAAGACGGTGAAGGGAGTGTTGGCGGGAAGGCCCTGCACCGATACGTCCATGTTCTGGTTAGGGCCGTTTGGGCTGATCCGCACAGTGGCGCTCGCATTGGGCAGGCATCCCTTCGCCCCACCTGAGACCACCATTTTGAATGTGACGCCGTCGTCGTCACTGTCTTTGTCTTTCCGCTCCGCCGTGAGCGGGGAAATGGTCAACATGCTGATGGCGGTTGGTACCGCCAGAATCGCTAATCGCTTAAACATTGTCTTTTTCTCCTTGAAGGTTATTTGAGGGTGTTACCCACAAGGCGAGAATAAACTTCAAGGGCGTGAGAAGTCGTACAGACGCCGTAAAGAATCTGTAAATCGCGGCGTTACTCGGGAAGCGCTCTTATGACAGGGAGTGAGGAGTCATACTATCAACTCCCATACGCGGGCATCCGGCGCGAACACCAGCCGGCGGACCGGAACCCGCCTTACAAGCTCGAATACCGATCGGAAAATCAACCCCACCAGTTCGAGGTCCGGCGCGAAGAAGAGGATGTTCTGAAGCATCACCCGCGTGGCTTCGGCGTCACTGATCGGCTCAATCCGGTTTTCGCGCCCGTGTGCGAGAAGATAAACCTCGGCTAAGGGCGCGCGGACATTTTCGCCGATCCCGGCAACCTCGCCGGCGAACGGGGTCCCAAAGGCTTCGTAGCCCGGATCCCGCGGCCGCAGGTAAGAGATTTCATCCGTTAGGAGCACTGCGTCGGGCGGCGCCAGGCGAATGATGGTGGTCTTCCCAACACCCGATGCTCCCGCAAAAAGAAACGCCCGCCCGTTTCGGACCGCACTGGCGCCATGCACCAGGAATCCTCCTTCGCGGGCCAGGATCAGCGAATGGACGATGCGCAATACTGAGTCGATCGAGTGCGGATTGGCCCTCTGGCAGATCCATCCGCGGCGGCGCTTCGGATCCCACTGCGCGTGGAAATCGCCTCGTTCCATGACCCAGCGTCCGGACTCCAGGCGCACCCGCACGTCTTCGTCCGGGTTGCACGTAGGGGGCTGGGCCAGCTCGACGTAGAACTCAAACATGGGATTCGTCGTGTCTGCGTTGACGAACCTTCCGTAGCGTTCCTCCAAGAGCCGCACAAACTCGGGGCTAAGGGTCCGGATAAGGACCGGAATTCCGCCGATATCGATGATCAGCTCGTGAGCGTCCGCGGCTCTCGCAAGCTGACTGACTGTTCCCAAGCGGTCCTCCCCTAACGGCTTCGTCGACTGGCGAACAGATATTTTGAGATCTCGCGGAATACTTGTCAACACACAGAGTACTAAGGAGTTAGCAAACTAACGGTGCTGCGCGATCCGTATCACATTGACTCTACAGGGAGAGAAAGATAGTACCCGGGCTGTTGGAATCCCGACCGCTCCTCCGGATCCTTATCTTACTTATTGATTGAGCAGCGGGAGGCTTTTCACTGGCGGTGGCGGCGGGACTGACTTGAGAAACGCATAAATGTCCGCCAGTTCAGGATCCGAGACGACCTTGCTCGTGTACGGCGGCATCTGGCCTGAGGGATGGCGGACATAGGCGACTAAGGCCACAAAAGGTATCGGACCCGGGCCGAGCCGTGGTCCGGCGCTTCCCCCTTGGGCCGCATGGCCATGGCATTGGTAGCAGCCGTAGTTTTCGTAAAGGCGTTTGCCCTTCTCAGCATTGCCCGCCGGAGCGCTGTCTTTTTTCGGCGCTGAACCGGCTGCCTGTCCAGCCGCTATTGAGCCCCCGAAAATCAGCATCGCTGCCATCGCCGTCATTGCCCAAAAATGGTTCACATCTCCTCCTGCCGCCGGCTCACCGCGCTTGAGCACTCCGTCAAACGGCTTCATTTTATTACGAACGGTTCGCGCGGATCTCGTGTAGCGCGCTTTCATCGGCTCATGCGAGCCACGTTGGAGTAGGCCGATTCGCCCGCGGCGTTGATGGCGCGAACGCGATAACAAACCACACGGCCGGAGGGCGGCGCGGCATCGGTAAACTGCATGCCCGCCGGCGGAGTCGCGACCCGCTCCCAACGTCCGGTATTGCCGGCGCGCCGCTCGATGGCGACTTTCGACGGCGCACCCTCGTGCAACACCCAGCGCAGTTCTGCCCCCGCGCCCGACGCCTGCGCAACCAGCCCGCTCGGCGCCTCGGGCAGCACGGGCCAATCGAAGTAGTTCGCGTCCGCGATCGCCATCACGCTGTCGCGAAGTGGCAGCGCCTCGAGCGTATCGGCGGTTCCTTGCTTCCAGGTGAGCGGCGAAATTTCGCCCGATACCACATCGATGAGAACCGGTTTCCGGATGCCGCTGTTCTTCAACTTCAGATTCACCGCCATCGGCGGAAACGCTCCACCCGCGGCGCTGTGCGCCGCCACCCAATACGCGATAATCGCTTTGCCATTCTTGCTGCGGAACCCGTAATGCAAAAACGGAGCGCGCCCCTGCCGCCGCAGCGCTGGTACGTCCGAAGACTCGATCCCGATCCCGGCATCGAATTTCGTATCCGAAAACAGCGCGTTCGTGTTCTGCAGCGCGTAGTACACCGGCCGTGGCGTAAAATCATCCGGCATCTCCCGGCGGCCGTGGATGAAGCCGAAGTCGTCGTACTCGTTGCCGTCGACGCCTGCCGCGAGAATCCACACAAACGTGCGCACGCCGGCCGCGTGATTGTAAATCAGCCCGCGCGGTATGTACTTCGATTGCACCGACTCATCGGACCCGCGCCAGGATGGGATCGAGTTGAACTCGTCATCCCAGAACTCGATGTCCTTCCGGATGGCCGGATAATTTCGCACCAGATTCCGCAGCTTTTCAGGCGACTCCGTCCCGTAAGCGTAATCCATAGACTCCGGATTCATGTTCTGCCCGTAACCGGGATACGTGTGATAGGCGAAAATGTCGATCCCGGATGCGCAGCGGCACTCGTCCAGCGCGCGCTTGGCCCAATCGCTGTTCGGGTCGGCCTGGCCGCCGTAGATCACTTTCGCCTGAGGATCGGTTTCGTGGACGGCCGGCGCGAACGCCGCGAGCAGGCGTCCGTACTCCTCGGGATTTCCCCACGGATTCCAGTAACCTATGTCCTGCTCGTTCCACAGGGCATAGTAATGAATCCGCCCGCGAAAATGGTTCACCATCCATTTCACGTAGCGGATGAACGCGGCGATCTGATCCTGAGTTTTCGGCGGCCAGAAGACCGAGTCGATGCTGCGGTCGTCATTATGAAATCCGCCCGGCTTGGGCGTGATCTGATCGGGCCGCCGCCCTCCCGGTGACGTGTACATCGGATTTCCATAGAGCAGCTGCACCTGCACCTTCACGCCGTTGTCGATCAACGAATCGACGTAATCGTCGACCTCCGGCGCAATCGCAAAAATGCCGCGCTTTTGTTCCACCCAGTCCCAGCTCGTCGGCTCCGAGCTGTTCTCGTACTGTCCGATGCGGATCCAGCTCACGCCCGCGTCGAACATGCGGGTCCACCACCAGCGGTCCCATGGCAGATACGGCTCGCGCGGGAGGTTGGAATTGATGCCGAACCCGTTGTCGATCTGGGACGACCGTTTCGGCGGCACGCGCGAGGGTTGCGCGAAGCAGATTCCAGTCACAAACCAGCCGATGAGAAACCGCGGCACATTCATCTCTGGAAGTATACATAGCACGGCGTCAACAGCAGTAGATAGTTTCCGCGCTTAGCCGTGCACCACGCCTGCAATTTGCAGGACGCGAAATCCAAGCAGAGCGAACATGAGCAGCAGATATCCGCGTAGCGCGAAAAGGCATAAAGGGCGCTCCTGATTGCCCGGTTTCGTTGTTCCATTGCTTGATTATTTTTTGTGGCAGGCTATTTTCTGGTACGATTTCCTCAGCGTAAAGGACGCATCCGGTCCGCGGAAAGGGTAG
>QHXU01000115.1 GCA_003223065.1 Acidobacteriota bacterium
CTATGCCAAAAACGGGCCGCTCACATGGGTTGCCGAATGCCGCGTGCCGTGGGCGTCACCCGGTCCCGAGAGGCTGGCTATGGCGAAATGGATGATCGAAAACGGATCGGACGTGCATCAGGGCGGCGACGGGCCGCTGATGCGGGCTGCCCTCAACGGCCAGCGTATCCCCATGATGGAACTCCTCGTATCCTACGGTGCGGACGTGAACGCCGAGTGGAACCGGGATTTCCCCATCATCTTCGCGCCTTGCGAGGCAGTGGATCCTGTGGCTCTCGAATGGCTCTTGGACCACGGGGCAAATCCGAACTGCGGCAACGCGGACGGGCGGGGCACTGCGCTCGATTACGTCATCGGC
>QHXU01000116.1 GCA_003223065.1 Acidobacteriota bacterium
AACGTGGCTCCGCGGCAAGCGTGCGACCATGTAGGACAGCCAGAGCGAATGCGTCTTGCGTCGGTTCTGAAACGGCAGTTTCGACGCACTGTACCCGCTGCTGGGCCTCGGCGATGCGAGCGGGATGGGGGCTGTGGGCTGCGTATTTGCCGGCAATATCTTCAAGCTGCGGCGAATCTGTTTGGGAGCATGGCTCAGGAACGGAAGCCCGCCGGCCGCTATCGTAACCGTCGAGCCTTCTATCCGGCACTTCCAGTCTGGGAAAGAGCTCCGTTCTGTGAAGCAGTAACACCTTGCTCATCGTCGGATCTGTCAGGCACGCTTCGAGCAGGAGGGCAAACCTGCGGTCCTGCCGTGCATGGGTGCGTAGGTCGCGAATTGACGCGCGATTTGCGGTGCGAGTTCCATGCTCGTCAGCGGATGAACTCATATCGGTTTCGTTAACGATTGGCGGGCAATCGCAAATTCAGGGGTTATACGATGGCTTCAACCGCCAGCAAGAACGGTAGACCGTACCGGTGCCGTAAGGCGCGCCCTTTGCCCATGAGCGGTTTTCCCACATGTCCTGGCCACCATACAGTTTCGCGCTGTCGTGAAGCTTTTCGTAGACGGCCTCAGTAATGTAGGTGGAATATCCTGGTTCGCGAATGCTGCTCAGCTTCGCGGCGATATTGGGGGCCCTGCCCACCCACACGAGGTCGTTGCTGTTGCGTATTCCGGCGCGCACGGCGCGAATCTCGCCCGTGTCGATCCCGACAGACTGGGCGAATTTGAAAGGGGAGTCCTTGAGCCTCTCATAGAAAGACAGGAACGCGGGCTCCAGCACTTTCGTGAAGAAGTAGTTGATATTCAACGCCGCTTTTGCCGCGGTGGTGTTCTTGGACTTCCCCATGAAAACCCCCATCACCCCGGTCGCCGTCAAAACTGCGAATCTCCCCTCCCGCCGCCTTGATGAGGCGCGTTGTTCCCGGAGATTGCTTCAGAAGTATGCAAAGCGTACCTGGGGATGTCTTCCGATTCGGGGATCACCTGGCCGGCGCGCAATTCCCAGCCCGTCTTGACTATGGAATTGACCGCCGCAGTGAGTTCGTCCTCCATCGTACTTATCTCGTGATCAGAGCACGAACACCCGGATGTTGCGACGAAAACATCGCGACGGCTATCGCCCATGGAATGATCGCGAGCGCCATGAGGAGGAACGCCCGCTTCAGCGCATCGAATTTCGCGGTTAGAATGCAGGAATTTCGCCACACTTGGCCGACCAGATCCTTGACGCGCCGGACTTCGTCCTGAGTCGTGAACGCATCAATAAAGTTGGATTCTGTCCGTTTTGCGATCTCCCGGAAGTAGATAAGCGAGTCATGGCCGCCATCGAGCGCCGGGAATGCGACGCGGTAGAGAGACCACAGGCTTGCAGCGATCACCGCCGCGGTAATTCCTGCCAACACGTAAGACAATACCGACATGGTGCCGATGGGCGGGGCGTTGGAAGCCAGTATTGCCAGCATGCCTGTGTTGATCGCGAGCAGTGCCGACGCCTTGGCGTCCACGCGTGAGAAGAAGCTCAGAATCAGCGTAAGCTGGTCGCGTGCCTCCTTCCGTTGATCCTGAGGACTGCCGGAAGTCGCGGGATGCTCCGCCCTGGATTCTTCGTGTGCGCGGGCTGCTTTCATGCAATTGCCATTGCTCGCGGTGGCTCGATTTCGACTTTGGTGTGAAGCCGGACGTTAAGCGCGTCGAGAATCTTCACCGCTCGTTCAAGCGTGATGCCGAAATACTCGTTCCGTTCATCACGGGATATCTGTGATTCGTGGACCGCGAGCCGTTTCGCCAGTTCCCGCTGGGACATCCCCTTGGCGATGCGAAGCGAGATGAGCAGGTGGCCGAACCCGCGAAAATTCTCAAGCTCTTCAAATTCTCCGCGCTTCAGCCTTTCATAGCTTTCCACTTCCTCCTTCAACTGAAGATGGAACGATTCCATAGGATCGATGACACGCTTTATGTCTTCCTCGCCCAGACCCGCCTCTTTCAGGCGTGCTCGATGCTCCGCGAGGCGCCGTCGCTCGTCAGCTAGACGAGCCGAGGCTTCTTGATATTCAGCTTCATTGCGAATCATGGCTGACCTCCATATTTGATTTTCACGATGCCTCTCGGCTTGCCGTTTCGTCGGCATTGCCGAAAGGCGGACGGAAACTCCAGTTCATTGCCGTACTTGTCAAAAATGCCGCATCCGATGCCGAGGCCGGGAACATGGGGATAGAGCTCGACCCGGTAGCGATGCCACATCGGCAGTTGCTTCTTCGGATAACCGCGGTACGGCCTGCGCGAAGCAGGGTCCCAAGTCCATACCTTGGATGGGTCCTGCAGATTCAATTGACGCTGTAAGTCTCCGCTCGAAAGACGGCCAAGGTCGCAAACGAAATAGCCGTCGATATCGTTGGGATGATCCTTGTCCTCGGCGAATGATCCGTCAGCATAGATGTCGTTGATGCCGACCGACCAAAGCTGGCGGGTGAGCACCTCCAGATTATCGACGAGCTGCGTTCTCCAGGCTGCGTCCCAATGCCCTTTCCGATTCCCGTTCCCCGCCACCAGTACTGATTGACGAAGGTCGTCGAAGGAGACTTCGTAGTCTCCCGGAGGCAAAAGACCGTCGGCATCGAAATCTGGAATCATCACCGTCCCTGCAAGTACGCCCTATTGACACTTTAGCCCAGCTTGACATAAAGGTCAAGCTTGCTATAATGAAGCGTCAGGCATACGGCCACATGCAGTGGCCATCCGAATCATTTGTCAATGAATTGGGGCCCGCTTGCAGCGGCCTCTTAGCCGGACAGCGACACCAATGCACTTTCCGGAGGGCCTGAGAACGGAGTAAAGAAACGTGGAAACTGCGCTCCGCTCACCGATGGACTGGCCGGCTTCGCACTGCCGGCCGGCGTTGTTCGTTACGGTGGATCGTTTCCGGATCGACCTTGAACCATGCGGAACTAGCCGCTTGCTGACGATAAGCCCCGGCTGGTTAACTCTAGCCGACTATGCGGATGTGTGGTCCTCCTGCATGTCGCCTCGAAAATCATAGAAGACACGAATGAGGTTGCCATCAAGATCGGCGGCCATAAACTCGCGCAGCTTCCACGGTTTGTCCTCGGGCTCGGAAACGATCTTAGCTTGCGCGGCCTTCCACTCTGCGAAGAGTTCGTCCACTTCAACCTTGCTGTCGAGATTGAGCCAGAAAACGATAGGGCCTATGTTGCCGTAGGACTCTCGGAAGGAGCGATTGGTGATAAACAGTCTGCAATTCCCCCTTGAGATGCCTGCAATGCCGCCTTGGTCGTCCCCCCAATCGAAGGTGAAGCCCAGCGTGTTGACATAGTAGGCTGCGGCTTTGTCGACGTTGGCCGCGGGGATTTCCGGGACCGGAGCGGGGAACGTCATGGCGTTGTTTGGGTTCATCGTAGCACGAGCACGCGGATTGGCCGGTTCGCCCGGACTCAACTCTGCTTCCCGTAGAACTCGCTCACGATCCCCGGCTGAATACAATTAAGTCGGAACCATGGCACCATCCAACCGAGGCTACAAATGGTGGGTCGTCGCGATGCTCTGGTTGGTTTGCCTCTTCAATTACGCCGACCGCCAGGCCATCTTTTCGGTGTTTCCGCTTCTGAAATCCGAAATCGGGCTCTCCGACGTGCAACTGGGCGTGGTCGGCGCCGCCTTCATGTGGGTCTACGCGCTGATCGGTCCGCTCGCCGGCTGGCTGGGCGACCGCCTTTCGCGGAAGGGCCTCATCCTCGGCGCACTGGCATTCTGGTCGGTCGTGACCGCGGCCACCGCCTGGTCGCACTCCTATTGGCAATTGGTTCTGTTCCGCGCCCTGGGAGGATTCGGCGAAGCGTTTTACTTTCCCGCCTCCATGTCGCTCATCAGCGACTACCACGGCAAAGATACCCGTTCGCGCGCAATGTCGCTTCACCAGTCGAGCGTCTACGCCGGAACCATTGCGGGCGGCACTGTGGCCGGCTTCGTGGCGCAGTATCGCGGTTGGCGCTCTAGCTTCGTTCTTTTCGGCTCGCTGGGCCTCTTGCTGGCCGTGGCGCTCCTCGCTTTTCTGCGCGAGCCCGCGCGCGCTCAACCGGAGAAAAGCAGCCCGCCCGATCGCGGCGCGCTCGCCGAAATCTTCGGCAACAAGGTTGTCCTCATCCTCATCGCTGTCTTCATCGGCGCGAATTTTGTGGCGATGATCTTTCTCACATGGATGCCCTCGTTCTTGTACCGGAAATTCGGAATGAGTTTATCGATGGCCGGGCTGAACGCCACCGCGTATCTCCAGGTCGCATCCGTGTTGGGAGTCATCTCGGGCGGCCTGCTCGCCGACAGGCTCATCACACGGCGCCGCGGCGGCCGCATGATCACTCAGGCTCTCGGATTGATCTCCGGCGTGCCCTTTCTTTTCTTGACCGGCTGGACGTTGTCCGTCCCCGTGGTGGTGATCGCCATGGCCGGCTTCGGCTACTTCAAAGGTATGTATGACGCCAATATCTTCGCGTCGCTTTATGACGTGGTCCGCGTCGAAAGGCGCGCCGCGGCCGCGGGCGTCCTCAATTCTCTTGGCTGGCTGGGCGGCGGGATCGCTCCCGTGGCTGTGGCCATCGGCTCGGAGCGCTTCGGCATGAGTGCGTGCCTCAGCGCCACTTCCGCCATTTACTGTCTCATCGGATGCCTGCTGATTTGGGGCGTGCGCCGCTACATGGATGGCGAGGCCGGCGGGAGCCTCTTCAAGTCCAGGCTTTCATCCGAAGCTTGATCCGGCGTCAACGCCACGCCCGACGCCAGCAGCTTCCGCCCGATCATGTGGTCGGCGGGGCGATTGATAGAGTCAATGGCGATGAGCCGGCCCTTGCGGAAATAGAAAACCGAAAACTTGCGGCTTTGCGGATCTCCCCGAGTCACGATGCGGTCGTGTCCCATCGAAAGTCCCACCATCTGGAGCCTCACGTCGAACTGATCGGTCCAGAACCACGGTACCGATTCGTAGCGATGCGGGCGGCCCTCGATCGCTGCCGCAACCGAGCGTCCCTGGTCCACCGCATTCTGGACCGATTCGAGACGCACACGCCCCGCCGCGAAAACATTGGGATGCTCCGCGCAGTCCCCGATCGCGTAAATATTCTCGTCCCCGGTCCGCAGATATGCGTCCACGGCGATGCCGTTTGACACCGCCAGACCCGCATCGCGCGCCAATTCGAAATTAGGCAGGACGCCGATCCCCACCGCCACCACATCGGCTGGACGCAGCGTGCCGTCGCTCAACCTGACTTCACGCGCCCTTCCGTCCTGGCCGCGGATCTCCACCGGAGCTGCGCCGAGCACGATCTCGACCGCCTGGCCGCTGTGAACTTTCCGGTAAAATTCCGAGAGCAGAGGCGCTACCATCCGTGCCATCAGCCTTGGTTGTAATTCCACCACCGTGACGGATTTTCCTAACGAGCGCGCGGACGACGCAAGCTCGAGACCGATAAATCCGCCGCCGATCACAACCACGTTGCGTGCGTCCTCGAGGCGTGTCTTGATATCGATGGCATCGTCGACTGTCCGCAAATAGCAAACGCCGTCAAGTTCCGCGCCCCTGATGGGAAGCGTCCGGACGCGGGCTCCAGTTGCCAGGACCAGGGTCTGATACGCAACATTCGAGCCTGACGCAAGTCTCACGCGCCGGTTCGCGCGGTCGATCTCGACCGCCTTCTCGCCGGCCAGGAGATCGATGCGATGGTCTTGGTAAAAGGCGCTTGGCCGCAGAAAGATGTTTTGGGCATCCTGTTTGCCCGTCATGAAGGCTTTCGACAGCGGAGGGCGCTGGTAAGGGTGGTGCGGTTCCTCTCCGATCATCACGACCGGATCGTCATAGCCTTCCGCGCGCAGCGATGCGGCGGCCTGGAACCCGGCCTGCCCGGTCCCGATGATGACCACGGGCGCCCGCATTACACTTGGGTCTCGGGCAGCCGGACGATGAGGCCCGCCAGTTCCTGCGTGACGCGGATCTGGCAGGAGAGCCGGCTGTTCGGACGTCGCGGCGACACTGTGCAGGTCAGCATTTCGTCTTCGGTCGCTTCCATCGGATCAAGCCGGTTGAGAAACGTCTCGTCGACATAGACGTGGCAGGTCGCGCACATACACGCGCCGCCGCACTCGGCGACGATGCCGTTGACCCCGTGCTTTATGGCGCCTTCCATGACTGAATCGCCCACCGGCACCGCGATCTCTCGAGCATCGCCCGCCGGTGACACGTAGATCACCGTCGCGGTTGCCTTTTCCTTTCGGCCGAAGATGCTCATTGGATGGCGAAGGGCAACGAGGTCGGGCTGCGGAAGGTCGTCGATGACGTCCAGTTCAACTTGTCGATGGTCAGCCCATACTCGGGGATGCGTGCGAAAAACTCGCGCATCGCGGTCTCCGTCACCAGGCGGGCCATGGCCGTGCCCAGGCAGAGATGTTTGCCGCCGCCGAAGCCCAGGTGTCCCTGCGGCCTCCGCTCCACGTCGTACACGTCCGGGTTCGGGAATTTGCGCGGATCGCGGTTGCCTGACCCGTAGCACAGGCAGACGAAATCGCCGGCGCGCATCCTCTGCCCGTGCAGCTCCACGTCGCGCATCAGAACCCGCCGGAAACGCTGGGCCGACGTGTTGTAGCGCAGTGACTCCTCGATCGCCGGCGCCATCAGCTCCGGATTCGCGATGACCTTGCGCCGGGCGTCGGGAAAGTCATGCATGTTCAGCGCCATCATACTCATGAAGCTCGAGAGCGATTCGACTCCTGCCATGATCAGCGTCATCGACGTCATCACGATCTCGTTCTCGGCCAGCCTGTCGCCGTCGATCTCCGATTCAATGAGTTTGGTGATCAGATCGTCTTTTGGCGCGAGCCTTCGCTTCGCCACTTGCCCGCGTACGTAATCGACCAGCGTCTGGAACGCCTCGATGTGCTCCGGTCCCTTCTGCCGGGTCGCCTTGTCCGACTGGATCATCAGCAGAACCCTTCGCCTTACTGTCGTGTGATCCTCATCCGGCAGGCCCATCATCAGGAACAGCGTGCCCACCGTTACGCGGCTGGAAAAATCCGTGACGAAATCGAAAGTCCGCTTCGGCGCGAATTCGTCTATCGTCTGCCGAGCGAGTTTCCTGGCCGGCTCGGCCAGATATTCCAGGCTCTTCTTGGTGAACGCCCCCATGATGAGCGCGCGCAGGCGGTCGTGGCGCGGCGGATCGGTGCTTCCCAATGTAAATCCCGTGCGGCCTGGCAACTCGTCCATCATGTTGCCCTTGGCGGAAGAGTAGGTTTGCCAATCCTGCACGGCGTTCGCGATGTCGTCGTAGCGCGATAGAATCCACATCCTGGCCTGCTCGCTCCACATGCAGGGATATTGCTCCCGCAGTGTTTCATAAGCAGGAAAGGGATTGGAATCCATCTCCGGAGAGTACGGGTCGAAAACGAACATCGGGCGATCTTTCGCTATGATAGCTCGGGATCAATCGATCATGGACCCTTTGAACACTACTGTTTTCGTCATCAGCGCCCACGCTGCCGACTTCGTGTGGCGGGCCGGAGGCGCGATCGCGCTCTACTCCAGCCGCGGCTGTCGCGTGCGGATCCTGTGCCTCTCCTACGGCGAACGCGGCGAGTCCGAGCGGCTGTGGAGAGAGCCGGGCATGACGCTCGACCGCGTCAAGGCCGCCCGCAAGGCCGAATCGGAGAAGGCGGCGGCCATCCTCGGCGCGGAGATCCGCTTCTTTGATGCGGGCGACTATCCTCTGCGCGTGTCGGACGAGCTGATCCATGAGATGGTCGCCGAATACCGGCGCTGGCAGCCGGAGTTTATCCTTACGCACTCTTTCGCCGATCCCTACAACAGCGATCATCCTGAAGCGGCGCAGTTGACTCTCAAGACTCGCATCTACGCGCAAGCCGCGGGCTATCCGGCCGAAGGCAAAAAACTCGGGGCGCCGCCGGTGTTCATGTTTGAGCCGCAGCAGCCCGAGCAGTGCGGCTTCAAGCCGCAAGTGCTGCTCGATATCACGCCGGTGTTCGAGCGCAAGCGCAAAGCCATGGAATCGATGGAGGCCCAGGAGCACCTGTGGGAGTATTACACCGATCTCGCTCGGCGCCGCGGCACGCAGGCCGTTCGAAATTCCGGCCGGAAGGAAATCAGGTACGCGGAAGCATACCAGCGCGTCTATCCGCAGGTAACCACCGATCTATGATTTTTTCTCCAGCCGCTGCTTCACTTACCGCTTTTACTCACTGCGCCCGCCGCGCACCGCGCGCCACTCTATAGCCAAGGAGATCGAGCGCTCTTCCATCAGAGGGCCGATTCCACTAAGCCGGTGTACTAGTCACCACCGTGCAATGTGTGCGAGTGATGGATGTCGCCGGTACAGCGCCGGTCCCGCGCCGTTGCGGGTAAACAAACGGCAGGGAGGCCTCCTCAAACCGCGTATACGCCCCGCGTCGCGGCTCCCCTCAAACCGGGCCGCGGCCACAGGGAGCGGTTCAGTGTGCTGAATCGGTTCTCTCGTGGTGCGCGCCCTTGCGCCGTCGTGTTGTTTTCCCAATGAACGTGTGCCATACTTCCTGTTGGAAACCCGAATAAAGGCCCATGAAAGAGAAAGCGGATGTCCTGCAGGGAACCCTGGCGCTAATGGTTCTGAAAACACTCGACGTGCTCGGGCCCCTGCACGGCTACGGCGTCGCCCGGCGTATTGAGCAGATCAGCGGCGGACTTCTCACCGTAAATCAGGGCACGCTGTATCCCGTTTTGCTGAAACTGGAACAGGAAGGCTCAATCGCGTCCGGGTGGGGAGCGTCCGAAAATAACCGCAAGGCGCGTTTCTACAGGCTGACGCGCCGCGGGCGCAAACAATTGCAGGCCGAGACACGAGGTTGGGAACAGACGGCGGCAATCATCGGGCGATTCTTTGCCGTCAAGGCGGAAGATCTGAAATGAGGTCACTTCGGCGATTCTTTTGGCGGCTACGCTCCTGGGCTGCGGCGCAACGGAATGAAGAGCGGCTGCAGGCTGAAATCGAAGAACATCTCGCTCTTCAAACGTCCGAGAATCTTAAGGCGGGCTTGTCGGCTGCGGACGCGCGCCGTGAGGCCGTACTGAAGTTCGGATCCGTGGAAGCAATGAAGGAAAGCTATCGGGACCAAAGAGGCCTCCCGTTCGTGGAAACACTGATCCGGGATTCGCGCTTGGCGCTGCGACGGCTGCGAATGTCCCCGGCGTTCACCGTCGCGACCATGCTCACGCTCGCGCTGGGCATTGGCGCCACAACCTCGATCTTTACTTTGGCCCATGCCGTTCTGCTCAAGTCGCTGCCGGTTGCGAGGCCGGACGAATTGTACCGTCTGGGGAAAGAGGCTCATTGCTGCTACCTGGCTGCGTATAGCCAGGACAAGGAATTTTCTCTCGTCTCGTATGATCTGTACAAGTACCTTCGAGACCACACCAAAGGCTTTTCCGAATTGGCGGCTTTCCCGGCAGTCGATCTGCTGTTCGGCGTTCGGCGTTCAGGCAACTCGGAGGCTGCCCAAACCTACGCAGGCGAGTTCGTTTCCGGCAATTACTTCGCCATGTTCGGAATCGGTGCGTATGCCGGGCGCACGCTTAACCCCGCGGACGATCAGCCCGGCGCGCCGCCGGTCGCCGTCATGAGTCATCGTTTATGGCAGGAGCGTTATGGATCAGATCCGTCCATCATCGGCAGCACCTTCAATGTCGATGAGAAGCCCTTTACGGTAGTGGGAATCACTCCGCCCGGTTTCTTCGGCGACACTCTGCGTGGGACTCCACCCGACTTCTTTCTGCCGCTCAACACGGAACCCTACGTCGAGAGCGAAGCCGATCTGAACAAGTATGGTCAACATTGGCTGGAGTTGATAGGCCGCATCGTGCCCGGCGCGCGGCCCGCGGCTATCGAAGCGGAAATGCGGGTGGAACTGAAGCAGTGGCTCCGCTCTCATTGGGGGGAAATGAGCCCGGGCGATCGCGCGAAATTCCCCGGGCAGACGTTATTCCTCGCCCCCGGAGGCGCTGGCATCAGCAGCATGCGCCAACGATACGAGCGATGGCTTCAGATCCTGATGGCGGTAACCGGATTTGTGCTGCTCATCGTCTGCGCCAACGTGGCCAATCTCATGCTCGTTCGCGGCATGGAGCGGCGGCGGCAGACATCGTTGAGCATGGCGCTGGGGGCGCGACCTTCGCGCATCATCAGGCAGGACCTCACCGAGAGCATGGTGCTGTCGTT
>QHXU01000161.1:0-2800 GCA_003223065.1 Acidobacteriota bacterium
ACCGAGGGATTCGGCGAAGCCCAGAGCGTGGTGTTGGTAGTGGCGGCGGCGGCCTGGTTCACCACATGGGGCGAGGCGGCGTCGCTGCCGCTCGCGCCCGGCCAGCCGTTGGTCCCGGTGAAAGTGGCGGTGATGGTGTGGCTGCCCACCGCGAGCGTAGAGGTGCTGAAAGCGGCATGGCCGCCGCCGTCGACGGAGACGTTGGAGGCGAGGACGGTGGAGCCCTCGCCGAACGTGACCGTGCCCGTGGGCACGCCGCCGGCGCCGGTGACCGTCGCGGTGAACGTCACCGATTGACCGAACGTGGAAGGATTGGGCGAGGAGCTCAGCGTCACAGTGGTTCCGCTCTGGCTCTGGACGGTCTCCGCGACGCAGTTGCTCACCTGGAACGGGCAGGTACGGACGCGATACCCGTAGGTGGAGCCGACGGTGACGGCGTTATCCGTATACGAGGCCGTGGTGGTCGATGCGATGCCGGCGAAGGTGCCGCTGCAGCCGCCGTTCGCCCGCTCCACGACGTAGTTGGTCACCGGCGGCACGCCGGGCCAGGTGAGCTGGACCTGGTTCGCGCCCGTGGTGGCGCTGAGCGTCGCGCCCGATGCCGGGCAAGCGTAGAGCGGCCGGGCGGTGCTGGCGATGAGCGCGATGGCCGTTTTCTCGGTCGGCCACGAATAGTTCTGATCGAACATCAACGTCGAGCTGCCGACGGGATAGGTCTGAGTGACGGTGTCGCGACAGGTCGAGTTCTGAGAATAATCGAAGCACGGACAGAGGTCGTTGTGGGTGAGGTCCTCATTGAGATCGATCGCGGTCACGCCGACATTCCAAAAGGGGCAATGGTCGGTGTAGCACATCATAGTCGTGTTGCGCACGATGTTGGCGGGATTGATGATGTTGCCGTAGTCGGCGTTGGCCTGGACGAAGGCATCGCCGAAGGCCACGCACGAGGGGCAGCTGGTGGTGTTCCAGTTGTAAACGTTCATCAGGCCGTCCTTGTTCCCGTCGAACGCGGTCTGATCCATGTTGAGCACACGCCACATCGGCGCGGTGGGGTGCATGCGGGTGTAGGCGGTGGAGCCGCACAGCCCGACCTCTTCGCCGCTGACGAACAGAAACTTGACCGGGTACTGCCAGGCGTAGTCCTTGAAAAGCCGCATCGCCTCGAGTAGCGCCGAGCCGCCCGAGATCGCGTCGTCCGCGCCCGGCGCGTTGTTGGCGTCGGTGGCGGCGTTCTCCGAAATGGTGTCGTAGTGGACGAGGAAGATGACCTGCTGGTTCTGTGCGTAGTCGACCTGGGCCGGCAGCGTGAAGACGACGTTCTGCCAGGCATTCGAACCCTGTTGGGTGGTGCAGCCCGAGTTCGCCGAGGTATAGCTTTCGCGCACCGCGTTCGGGCCGGCGAAGCCCCAGCCCGCGGCCTTGTTCTCCAGGTACTCGGTCGCGAACGGATTGCCGGGCGGGTTGCCGGTGTTGTTGATCGGGAACATGTACTTGGAGGCGCGGGTGCGGATGCGGCAGTTAGTGCAGTAGCCGGGGATGGTCACGTCGCTGTCGCCGGACAGGTCGCGGACGAACTGGAACCAGCTCGCCTGGCTGGTGGCGTTGACGATCTGCTGCACGAGCCCGATGGGGGCTTCGACGATCTGCTGCACTGCCCCGATGGGGGCCGACGACATCCGCGGCCCGTCCAAAGCTACGTTAGCATCGGCGGGATGGACGCGGACCGGCGGGAGCGCGACGCGAGGCACGCCGTGGAATAGGGCATGCAGCTTGAGCCGCGGCAGGTTCATCTCGAGCCCCGCAGGGATGAGATACAGCATCGCCCGATCGTTGATCTGGAAGCGGACCAGGCCGGGAATGGCTGGCGGTGTGAAGTAGCTGTCGTGGCTGAGGACCTGAATTCCCTCGCCGTTGTCGGGCGCGCTAAAGATCGGCTCGATACTCTGCGCGCGCAGCACATCAAGCTGGTCACTGGAAGGCCCGGCGATGACGACACCCTCCTCGCGGCCCCAGATGGGAACGGAAGCGTCACGGAGGATCGGCTCCAGGTCGCCCGGGAACAGCGCGATCCAAACAGGTCTGTCGACCGATTGTGCGTTGGAAGCAACCGTCAGGACAAGCAGCAAGACGGACCGCGGAAGCAGGTTCCTTCGACTGGCGCCCATGTCGTTCTCCTCAATCAAAGCGCTGCAAACTTCCAGTAACGGCCAGCGGCACGCTGAGACTACCGAACACTTGAGGTCAACAGGGGAATTGATGACCAAACGAGGGCTGTGATTGCTCCGTAACGTTCACCGGAGCATGAAGACTTTAACGGTAAATTAGATTTAAATCGTGATGCTGTTGTTACGGATTTTTACACTTCCGAACGGCGTGTAACGGTAACACCAGCTTCGCTGGCGCTGGCCACCCGGCATCCACGGACTTGTCGATCCGGGCGAGAAAGGACGGGACGCAAAGGAAGAAATCGGCTGCGTCCGATCCAGCGCTTGAATCTGGCTCTTCTGATGCATGGGCCGGCGTCCTCACCCGGAACTCAGGAGTCGCGAGGCGGCGTGGCCCTGTTATGCGCGCGGCGCCTTACGCTGGACTGGCAGTGCTGTGACCAGCGGCAAAACCTTGGGCGCAATACGAAGGAGTGTGGAAGTCGACGCGCGAGTGTTGGTACGTGACAATAACAAGGTTCCAAAGCAGAACGACGGCCGTGAACAGCCAAAAAACACCAAAGACCGCGATCAGCACGGGCGTAAAAAATGACACGAGCCTCTTCATGAATTAATGCTCCGAGTAAGTGCTTATA
>QHXU01000161.1:2807-3394 GCA_003223065.1 Acidobacteriota bacterium
GTAAATACTTATACGTTGTTGTTGCGGCCTGCGCCTCTACTAGCGCGCAGGCCAGTTGATTCACGCTGCAGACCCGTACAGCTCCCCGGCCCTGCAGAAAACCGAATGGCATTTCCAGGTTTCTGATTCCTCCCGGCTACCCACCACTGGTCCATTCCCTGTGGCCAGCCCTTTCCGGGTTAGGTTTCTCAAAAGATAGAGCCGGGGGTAAAGTGTTTCCCAAAAAGCGCATGGTAGGGCAACATTACCGTATTTTTAAGGTCGCCACCTTAACGAGCGCATGAATTTTCGAACATCCGGCCAGTCCAGGCTAGCAAGCACCTTCGACCGGGAATGCGGGCCCTTTGCGGAACCTGATGATCTTAACGCTGATGATAGGCTGCATCGAGACGCGCGATGTCAAGCTTCTTCATCTGCAACATCGCCTTCATCACGCGTTCCTTTCGCTCCGCATCCTTATCCTGCAACATCTCGAACAGAACGTTAGGGACGATCTGCCATGACAGCCCGTACTTGTCCTTTACCCAGCCGCACTCGACTTCTTGGCCGCCGGCGGAGAGCTTCTACCACATCTGGTCCACTTCCTG
>QHXU01000161.1:3465-5139 GCA_003223065.1 Acidobacteriota bacterium
GAACTTCTGCCCGTCGAGTTCAAAGGCCACGGTCATGACGCTGCCCTTGGGGCCGGGGCCTGACTCGCCGTAGCGCGTGACCGCTTCAATTCTTGAATTCCTGAACACCGAAGTATAAAACCTGGCCGCTTCCTCGGCCTGGTGATCGAACCAGAGAAACGGAGTGATCTTTTGTGCTGGTTTGCCCATGACTCTCTTTTCTCACGGAACCCCGCGCCGATTCCACACTATTTCAATCTCAGCGTCACCGAATTGCTGCTATTTCCGTCGGCAGTGATCACGAGTTGCAGGTCGGAATACGTTCGAAGGCCGGCTGGGAGGGGGCCGACATTAACCTGGTCGAGGCCCTCATACGTCCCCTGCGGTCCCGAGTACACGACCGGCACCGCAACCCCATCAACAGCCGCTTTCACGGGGCGAGTCGCGGGTAACCACCGTCCTGGTCGAGCGGGGGAGGCAAGACCACGCTCACGGCCACGGTGCTCTACCCGTCGCGGGAGGTTCGCGACGCTGTCATCAAGTCCGGCATGGAGCACGGCGCGGCGGAGACCTACGACAAGCTTGCGGAGCTGTTGCCGTCGCTACAGGCTCACGGCGTGGAATCGCACAGCTAGACTGAGAAGGTAATGCGGATCCTCGGCATCGAATCGTCGTGCGATGAAACGGCCGCGGCAGTGGTGGAGGACGGCGCGCGCATCCTCTCCTCGGTGGTCTCCTCGCAGATGCGGCGGCGTGGTTCCCGAACTCGCCTCGCGGGAGCACTTGCGCGCCATCGTGCCGGCGGTCCGCCTGGCCCTCGAAGAAGCATCCACGCGCCTGGAGGACCTGGCGGCGATCGCGGTGACGCAGGGTCCGGGACTGGTTGGCTCGCTGCTGGTGGGCATCACTTACGCCAAGGCGCTCGCCCTGGCGCGGGAACTTCCGCTCATCGCGGTGAATCACATCGAAGGGCACATTCATGCGGTGGCCAGCCAGAACCAGATCGAGTTTCCCGCGCTGGCGCTGGTAGTGAGCGGCGGCCACACCCATCTTTTTGAAGTGCGGGAAGGTTTTGTGTACCGGCTGCTCGGCAAAACTCGCGACGACGCCGCCGGCGAGGCGTTCGACAAGGTCGCTAAACTCCTGGGCTTCGGCTATCCGGGCGGGCCGGTGATCGACAAGCTGGCGCCCCAAGGCGATCCGCGAGCGATACCGTTCACGCCGGCGCGAATGAAAGGCAACACGCTCGACTTCAGCTGAAGGGCAACACGCTCGACTTCAGCTTCAGCGGCCTGAAGACCGCGGTGCTGCGCTGGGTGGAGGCGCGGGACATGGCCGAGGAAATCAACGCAAGGCGCGCGCTGCTGGAGGCGAATCATCACCCCACGGTGGAGGACTGGCTCAAGGTGACGCCGCGCGCCACGCTCGACCTGCTCGCGTCCTTCCAACGCACGGTGATCGACGAGCTTCTGCGCCGCGCCTCCCGGTCCGCCGAGGAGTTCGGCGCGCGGGGTCTGATCATTTCAGGCGGCGTCGCGTGCAACTCCGGCCTGAAGAAAGCCGCGGAAGAAAGTCACCTTCCCTACCCGGTCTTCTTCCCCACTCCCGGTCTCGCCACCGACAACGCAGCCATGATCGCGGCAGCGGCGTTTCCCAAGTTCGCGCGAGGCGAGTTCGCGGATCTGACGATGCGGG
>QHXU01000161.1:5183-7988 GCA_003223065.1 Acidobacteriota bacterium
CCTTGTTATCCGCTGTTTTGGCAACCGCACTCGCCCAGGCCGCTGTTACACGCATCGAGGTCATCGAGCGCGCCGATTTGCCCGTTTTCAATTACGAGAGCATCACCGGTAAAGCCTACTTCGCGATCGACCCGAAGCTTCCGGCGAACAAGATTATCACCGATATCGATCTGGCGCCGCGGAATGCCAAGGGGCTGGTGGAATTCTCGGCGGATATTTTCGTGCTGAGGCCGCGCGATCCGGCGAAGGGCAACGGCACGGCGTTGCTCGAAATTTCGAACCGCGGCGGCAAGGGGATGGTCGGCATGTTCGATCTGGGCCAGGGCCGCGAGCTGCGCGCCGCGCAGGACTTCGGCGATGCGCTGCTGTTCGAGGCCGGCTACACGCTGGTCTGGGTGGGCTGGGAGTTCGACGTGCCGGACAGGCCCGGCATACTGAAGCTTTACGCTCCAGTGATTCAGGGGCTCACCGGGCTGGTACGCTCGGAAATCGTCGTGGAGAAGCGCGCGACTTCGGCGTCGCTGGGGGACCGCGCGCAGATTCCGTACGCCGTTGCCGATCCGGACTCGGCGACGCTCACGGTGCGCGACCGGGCCACGTCGCCGCGCACAACGATCCCGCGCGGCGAATGGAGGTTCAGCGCCGACGGCGCGCACGCCGAGTACGACGCGGGGTTCGAGCCGGGGCGCATCTACGAAGTCGTGTATAAGGCAAAGGACCCGGCGCTGGTGGGCCTGGGCCCGACCGCGATCCGGGATTACATGTCGTACATGAAGCAGCGCGGCGAGGCCAAACGCGCGATTGGTTTCGGAACGTCGCAGAGCGGCCGGTTCCTGCGCACGTTTCTGTATTACGGCTTCAACGCGGATGAGCAGGGGCGACAGGTGTTCGACGGCCTTTGGGCGCATGTGGCGGGAGCGGGCCGCGGGAGTTTCAATCACCGCTTCGCGCAACCCTCGCGTGACGGGCACGCGCTGCTCAATATTTTTTATCCGACCGACATCTTTCCATTCACCGACGAGCCGGAAACCGACGCCGGCGTGACGGACGGGATCCTGGCGAACGCGATCAAGTCCAAGACTGTCCCGAAAATTTTCTACACCAACGGGTCGTACGAATACTGGGGGCGCGCCGCCTCGCTCATACACACGACGCCTGACGGCAAGAAGGACGCAGCGCCGGCCCCGAATACGCGAATTTATTTTCTGGCGGGAACGCAGCACGGCGCCAACGCGCAGCCGGTCCGCACAGTGACGCAAAACCGGCCGAATCCGGCCGATTATCGTTTCGCGATGCGAGCGCTTCTGGCCGCCATGAACGCCTGGATTACGGACGGCACGCCGCCGCCGGACTCCCGCATTCCCCGCATCGGCAAGGATGAACTGGCGGCGCGGGGCGCGCTCGCATTCCCGAAGATCCCCGGCATTGCGATGCCGAAGGAACCCTACTTCGCATGGCATCTCGACTTCGGCCCCGAGTTCCGGACCAAGGGCATAGTAGCCTTTGAGCCGCCGAAAGTTGGCAAACCGTTTCCGATTCTGCTTCCCCAAGTGGACCGCGACGGCAACGAAATCTCCGGCATCCGCCTTCCGGAGCAAGTGGTACCGCTGGCAACCTATACCGGATGGAACCTGCGCGACCCGAAGATCGGCGCGCCGGATGTGATCTACAACATGGTGGGATCGATGATCCCGTTCGCGAAGAACCGCACGGAGCGGGAGAAATCAACTGACCCGCGCCCGTCGATCGAGGAGCGCTACCACGGCCGGGACGAGTATCTTCGCAAAGTCGACGCAGCCGCGCAGGCGCTGGTTCGCGATCGTCTTCTGCTCGCGCGCGACGCGTCCAAAGTGACAGAGAAAGCAGGCGCGCGTTGGGATTCGTTGATGAATTCCGGGGAAGAAAGATAGGGCACTCACAGGGCGAGCAGGCCTGTGCACATGGGCGAAGATGGAATCCGAACTCGAGTATCATGAGCGACTCTACTCAGGCTTCGCGCAACAGCATTTCGCCCGGCCCGCCATCCGCGCTTTTCGAGCCCATCTTGCCTCGCATATCAGGCGCACGACCGGCGCCGGTCCGCGACACCGGGTTCTGAGCCTCGGCTGCGGCATCGGCGACACCGAATTGTTGCTTGCGCCGTACGTTCGAGAGTTGGTGGGACTTGATTTGTCGCCCACGGCGATCCGGCAGGCGCGCGAGGACGCGGAGGCGGCAGGGGTACGGAATACGCGCTTCCTCGAAGGCTCGCCAGACTCGATCGCGCCTCCGGACGAGCCGTTCGATCTGATCGTGGCAATCTTCTTCCTTCACCATCTGCCCGACGTCCGGTTGCGGCCGGTTCCTTCCATGGCGCGCAAGCTGCTCGGCAAAGGAGGAAAATTCTACGCGCTCGATCCCAGCCGGTACCGGCTCTCGGGCGCGATCGGGTCGCTACTTCTGCCGAGTCTCATGCGCAAATACCAATCGCCGGACGAGCGCCCGCTGGACGCGAAATGGGTCGTGTCGCTGTTCCGGGAATCGGGCTTCGAATGTACGGCGTCGTTCTACGATTTCATTTCGACGCCGCTCAGCGGATTGTTTCCGGGCTGGCGGGCGGGATATGAGGCGGCGCGGCGGGTGGACAATCTGCTGATTCGAGTACCGCTGCTGCGGCTTCTGGGCAGCAATTTCGAGTTACTGGCGACAACGAACGATTAGGGTCCGCATGAACGCTTCCACTTCAGCGGCGGACCGGCCGGCATTTCTCTTCGATCTCGACGGCACGCTAATTGACAGCGTTTACCAGCACGTTCTCGCGTGGCG
>QHXU01000161.1:8040-23910 GCA_003223065.1 Acidobacteriota bacterium
CTGCTGGTCAACGCGCTTCTGCGCGAGACCGGGCGCGAAATCAGCCCGGCCGATGCCGAGCGTTTGCAGCGATTCCATGCGGAGGCATACGCCAAATTCGCGCCACAGGTGCGGCCGCTCCCGGGCGCGACCGATCTGCTCAGGCATCTGGCGAAGCTGGGTGTTCCGCATGCCATCGCAACCAGCGGCCGGCTCGAGAGCGCCCGGGTCCCGCTGGAGAGCCTTGGGGTGAGTCCCGATTTGCCGGTGATAACGCGGGACCAGGTGCGATACGCAAAGCCCGATCCCGATCTTTTCCTGGCCGCGGCTGAGCGCCTGGGCGTCTCGATTCACAATTCGGTTGTCGTGGGCGACAGCGTTTGGGACCTACTGGCTGCGCGACGGGCCCGGGCGCTCGGCGTAGGAGTTCTTTCGGGAGGCTACGGGCAGGAAGAATTGGAGAGAGCCGGCGCCTACCGGGTGTATCAGGATCCGGGTGATTTGCTCGCTCATCTGGATGAGGTCGGGTTACGCGTTCCGGATTGATCCCGCAACTGGGGCCCGCGTGCCCTGCTACCATCGGGAATCATGGGACCGCAACAGCAGGAACCGCCGAAGACACCGATTCCAGGCGTTCGGCACCTGGTCGCCGTCGGGTCCGGAAAAGGCGGCGTCGGGAAGACGACGGTCGCGGTCAACCTGGCGATCGGCCTGGCAAACCTGGGGCGGCGGGTCGGGCTGCTCGACGCCGACGTTTATGGCCCCAATGTTCCCCTGATGATGGGCACACGAGAGCAACCGCGCGCCGTGGCCGATCGTATCCAGCCGATCCAAAAATACGGCGTAAGGGTGATGTCGATGGGCTTTATCAACCCGGGCGACAAGCCGCTGGTGTGGCGCGGCCCGATGCTGCACAACGTGATCCAACAGTTCTTGCGCAAGGTAGATTGGGGCGAGCTCGATTACCTGGTGATCGACCTGCCGCCTGGAACCGGCGACGTTGCGCTGTCGCTGATCCAGACAGCGCCGCTCTCAGGAGCCATCGTGGTGACCACGCCCTCGGATGTTTCGCTCGAAGACGCGCGAAAGGCCGTTAACATGTTTCACCAGGTGCGAGTGCCGGTGCTCGGGCTGGTGGAAAACATGAGTTACCTCGTTGCGCCGCGCTCCGGTGAGCGGATCGATGTGTTCGGGCAGGGGGGCGGAAAGCGCACGGCCGAGGCGATGAACGTATATTTCCTAGGCGAGCTGGCGCTCGATCCGGAGGTGCGCATCGGAGGCGACAGCGGCACGCCGGTGACCGCGCATGATGGCGCCGATCCGCACGCTGCTCCGTTTCTCGCCCTGGCGAGCAAGGTAGAGGAGCGTTGCCGCGCGGCTCAAAGCTCCGGTCCGTCGATTACGATCGAGGAGTGATCTAGAGGGTCTGGCTCGGGCCGAGGATCTGGAAATTCTCGGGGGTGAAGCGCACGACGCGCACCTGACCGCGCGGGCCGATGGGCCCGATCGGTTTGCCGTTCCAGCGCACGTCGACAGCGCCCGCATTCCCGACCTTGAGCATCGCCACTTCGAGCCCGGTCAGCGTTTTAGTCTGGCTGGGTTGCAGGATACCCGAGAAAATCGGCTTGCCTTCGCTGGTGATGGAGAGCCAGGTGCTCTCGGTGGCGGAAAGATTCAGCTCCACGCGATTCACGCCGTCGGTCCCGGTGGTCGTGGTCACGGCGATGGTGGCTGCCGCGGCGGCAGGGGCGGTCTGGTTAGCGATGGGAGCGACCTGGACCGGCGCGGGGGCTGCTTCCGGCACACTCACGGGAGTGCCCACGGGCAAATCGTATTGCGGAGGAGGCACGGAAATCCGCACCGAGGGCGTCCGGTTCCACCAAGAGTAGAATCCCGAGCATGCCACCAACACGACTCCCAGGCCGATGACCGACGTACCGACCGGGCGATGGGAGTAATCCCGTCGATTGTTGTCTTCGACGATCGGGTCAAGCCGGCGCAGTGCCGACGGCTCGGACGGCACGGGTTTTTGCCTCACCGGATAGCGGGGATCCTTACCCGGCAAGGGCGGCGGCTCCTCAGAGGCGACGAGCGCTTCCACACCCGGTTGAAGCCTCTTCTGGTCCACACCGAGAATTGAGGCGTACTGTTTTACGAAGTTTTTATAGTAGAAGGAATTTCCAGGAAGGCTTTTCAGATCGTCCCGCTCGATAGCGCGCAGATAACTTTGGGTGAGGCAGAGTTCCTCGGCGATCTCTGCCAACTCGCGCCCTTGATTCACGCGCTCCGTACGAAGGATCTCACCGACGGAGTTCATATTAAGTACCTTTATTGGCCACGTCCTGGTCCCACGGGACCGACGCTACCAAGCATCCACATTGCGTCTCCGAGATTCCCATCTCGAGAGAATTCAACAGCTCGCACCATCATCTGTTCCGCATTGATTGAATCGGACGACCGAGGGGAAACCTTTAGCCCACAAAATGACTTAGTACTGTTGCGCCCTGACCGCAACCAGGTGCTGAGCCAGATTGTGCGGAGGCTACTCCGATTCATTCCGTGCAGAAATATTACAGCGGGGGAGGTCGTAAGAGACTTACTCGGTCCGTTTTATAATACATCATTCCAGTGGTCCCCGCTATACCTAAAATTCTCGAAAATCGTCCGCGGCCGGAGCTTTTGAGCCGGACGGTGGTGACGGCGGTGGTGGTCAATTGGAATCGGCGCGATTTGCTGAGAGCGTGTCTTGCTTCACTTGCCCGGCAAAACCACCCCAGCTTTGAAGTGATGGTGGTCGATAACGGGTCGAGCGACGGCTCGCGCTGGCTTGTGGAAGAGATGGCAACGACCTATCCGGTTCGGCTGCGTCTCATCACCAATTCCGAGAACCGCGGCTTTTGCGCCTCAAACAATCAAGCCTTCGCGGCGTCGAACTCCGAATTCCTCGCCCTTCTGAACAACGATGCGGAGGCCGAGCCGGGCTGGCTCACCGCGCTCGAAGCGGTGATTCGAACAAGCGATGAGGTGGGGATGGCCGCCTCGAAGATTCTGGTCTGGGAGGATCCGCGCCGGATCGACAAGGCCGGCCATCTGATCTACCCCGACGGGCAGAACCGGGGGCGCGGCACGGGCCAGTTGGATGAGGGGCAATTCGACAAAGTGGAGGAAACGCTCTGGCCCGATGGATGCGCGGCTATGTACCGCCGTGCGATGCTAGATGACATCGGCGGTTTCGACGAAGACTTTTTCGCCTACGCCGACGACGCCGAACTGGGCTTGCGAGGCCGCATCGCAGGATGGAGCTGTCTGTACGCTCCGGGCGCAGTGGTGCGTCACCACCGGGGCGCGACGCTAGGCTTACATTCGGCGCGGCGGCTCACGCTCATTGAGCGCAATCGCGTGCTTTTGGTCGTAAAGCTGTTTCCGTGGAGTCTGGTGTGGAGCAGCGGCGCCTATTATCTGACGAGGATCGTGGCGGGGGGGTGGGCAGCTCTGCGCAACCGGGGCGAGTTCCGCCACTATCCACGACGCAGGCTCGCAGCGGCGATGGCGGTGCTATGGGGGACCCTCTCCGCCATTCCGATGATTCCCCGGATGCTTCGCAAACGGCGAGCGTTCCGGGCCAAGCGCCGCCTGTCGAGCTGGCAGATCCGGCGGGTGTTGTTGCGCCACAGGATCCCGCTGCGGGAGATCTCGGAGCAGGCGATCTGACGCGGGCCTGTCCGGCGTGCGGCGGCTTAGAGACGCAAACGCTGTTTTCGGCTACCGACCGGCTCTACCACACCACCACCAAGACGTTCCAAATCGTCGAGTGCCGCGATTGCCGGATGATTCGGCTTTATCCGCAGCCGTCGCCGCTCGAACTGCGCGACTACTATCCGCCCAACTACTGGTTCGTGCCGGAATCTACGGTTGCGGACGGGCTGGAGCAGCGGTATCGCCGCCTGGTCTTGCACGATCATCTGCACTTCGTCGAACGGGCGCTTCAGGATTGGGACAAGCAAGGGATGGTCCTCGACGTCGGCTGCGGCGGCGGTCTCTTTCTTCAGATGCTGGGCGAGCGGGGCGGGTCCCGCGTTGTTGGCCTCGATTTCTCTCTGGATGCCGCTCATGCCGCCTGGAGCCGCGCGGGCGTACCGGCGGTTTGCGCGACTCTTTCGCAGGCTCCGTTCGCGCCTCAAAGCTGCGCCGCGATCACGATGTTCCACGTACTCGAGCATCTGTACCAGCCGGCCGCGTATCTGGATGCCGCGCACGAGTTGCTGAAGCCCGGCGGCCGTTTGATCGTGCAGGTTCCAAACGCCGCCTGCTGGCAGTTCCTGCTGTTCGGCGAGCGCTGGAACGGCCTCGACGTACCGCGCCACCTGATCAATTTCCGCCTTTGCGATCTCGATTCCCTGCTCGCGCATTGCGGCTTCGAAGTGATCCGGCACAAACATTTCTCGCTGCGCGATAATCCCGCGGGGATGGCGACGAGTCTCGCGCCGATGCTCGATCCGATGGCGCGCCGCGTGCGCCAGGTCAGGGAAACGCCCCGCAGCCGTCTATGGAAGGATCTGCTCTACGTGGCACTGGTGGGCGCGTCCCTGCCCTTCACGGTGCTCGAAGCGGCCTGCCGGGCGGGATCCACCATCATGGTGGAGGCGCGCAAGAAATCGTGATCTACGACCTGGCCCGCGACCTTCTGCCGCCCCCATTGCGCCGCTACGTGATGCACTTCGAGACTTCGACCGAGCGGGCGGGGGCCGAATTCGCCGCGTCCCTTCCGCGCGGCGCGCGCGTGCTGGATGCCGGCGCGGGCGAAGGGAATTATAAGCACGCCTTCCATCAACAGCGCTACTACGGTCTGGATCTGGCGATCGGTGACGCCAAATGGGACTATTCGCGGCTCGACGTCATCGGCGACTTGTCCGCGCTGCCCTTCCGGGACGCCAGCCTGGACGGGTGCCTCAACGTGGTAACGCTCGAGCACGTGCGCCAGCCTGCGGGCGTGATCGCCGAGCTCGCGAGAACGCTCGTGCCAGGCGGCCGTCTACTACTGATCGCGCCGCAGGAATGGGAGGAACACCAGCAGCCGCATGATTTCTATCGCTACACCCGCTACGGGCTCGAGTACCTGATGCGGCAGGCAGGGCTAGCCGATATTTCCATCCGTCCGGTCGGCGGATTCTTTCGTCTGCTCGCGCGTCGCCTGCTGAACGCGCTGCAATTCTTTCCGGGGCCATTCATGTTAGTGGCGGCGCTGTTCTTCGTGCCCCCGGCGCTGGTGCTGCCGTTGTTCGAGCCGCTCGACAGGCGGCGCAATTTTACACTGGGATATATATGCTCCGCGCGCAAACCTGTTTGATCTTGCTCTTGGCCGTCGCCATTGCCCGCTCTTCGGGATTCTCCGGCGCTTCCGCGCTCGAATTCACACGCCATGCCGTGGCGTTCGGACCACGGCCGCCCGGCTCAGAGGCCAATCATAAGCTGCAAGCCTACATTCTCGGCCAGTTGAAGACGTGCCGTTGCCAGGTGATCGAAGACCCGTTCACGGCAAAAACTCCGCAAGGCGATGTGGCGATGAAGAACATCATCGCCAGGTATCCGGGCAAGAGCGGCCGCGCGACGGTCATTACCGGGCACTTCGACACAAAGTATTTTCCGGGAAGGAAATTCGTGGGCGCCAATGACGGCGGCTCGTCCACCGGCTTTCTGCTGGAGATGGCGCGCGTGCTCGCGGGCCAGCCGCGCACCGATGATGTCTACCTGGTCTGGTTCGACGGCGAGGAGGCGTTCGGCGAGTGGAGCTCCACCGACAGCCTGTATGGCAGCCGCCACCTGGCCGAACGCTGGCACACGGACGGAACGCTCAGAAAGATCAAGGCGCTGATCAACGTGGACATGATCGGCGACAAGAACCTCGACATCAAGAAGGAAATGAACTCAACGCCCGTGCTGCGCAACCTGGTTTGGCGGACAGCGGCCGAACTCGGTTACCAGGCGTACTTTCTCGACGAATCAATGTCGACCGAAGACGACCACATGCCCTTTCTGAAACTCGGCGTGCCGGCGCTCGACCTGATCGATTTCGATTATCCGCCGTGGCACACCGACGAGGACACGATCGACAAGGTCGGAGGACAAAGTCTGGAGATCGTCGGGACTGTGGTAATGGAGGTGATCAAGCGGCTGGAATCAGGTTACTAGCCACTTCCTGCCACCTGCCGGCGGGACCGCAGGTCTCTCCCTGTCATCTCTTTCGGCTGTGCCACGCCCATCATCCCCAGCACGGTGGGTGCGATATCCTGAAGCGCGCCTCCGGAGCGAAGGGGAAGACGCTCTTCGTCGATTACCAGAAACGGGACGGGATTCGTCGTGTGGTACGTATGCGGACCCTTGGTCACAGGGTCGATCATCATCTCGGCGTTGCCGTGGTCGGCGGTGATGATCCAGCGGCCGCCGGTACGCCGCAGGGCGTCGTGAATCCGTCCCAGGCATGCATCCACGGTTTCCACGGCGCGCACAGTCGGCTCGATCTTGCCGGAATGCCCCACCATGTCGGCGTTAGCGAAGTTCATCACGATCACATCGAAGCTGCGTTTCGCGATCGCCCCGGCGACCACTTCGGTGACACCCTCAGCGCTCATCTCAGGCTTTAGATCGTACGTTGCAACTTTTGGCGACGGCACGAGTTCCCGCTCCTCACCCGGATACGGCTTCTCGTTTCCGCCATTGAAGAAGTAGGTGACGTGCGCATACTTCTCGGTCTCCGCTACCCGCAGATTCTTCCAGTTCATCTCCGCCATGACGTTTGCAAGGATATTGTCGGGATGCTCCCTCGGAAGCACGAACGGAATGGTAAAGGTCTTATCGTACTGTGTCATGGTAGTGAAGTGGAGCTTTAAAGGAGCCTCCGTAAGCGCTTGCGTCATTTGGCGGCCGCGATCGGCTCGGAAATTGAAAAAGATGCAGGCGTCTTCGGGGCGGATGCGGCCCAGGGGTTCTTGCCGCGCGTCGACGATGGTAACAGGCTCGATGAACTCATCGGTTATGCCGCGCTCGTAGGACCGCTTTACCGCGGCCACCGGATCGGTGTGTTTCTCGCCAGCTCCCTCGACCATCGCGGCTTTGGCACGCTCGATGCGATCCCAACGCTTGTCGCGGTCCATGGCATAGTAGCGGCCGGCCACGGTCGCGATCCGTCCGACACCGATCCGCCTCATCTCACGCTGCAACGCCTCGAGGAACTGCGCACCGCTCTCGGGCGGGGTGTCGCGGCCGTCCATGAAACAATGAACGCACACATCGCTCACGTGCTCGCGCCGGGCCATCTCGAGCAAGGCGGAGAGATGCGTGTTGATGGAGTGGACGCCGCCGTCGCTCACCAGGCCCATGAGGTGCAGGCGGCGTGTACGAGCGTGCCGCATCGCATCGAGCAGCACGGGATTCGAGAAAAGTTCGCCCGACGCGATCATCTGGTCAATGCGAGTTACGTCCATGTAGATGACGCGGCCCGCACCGATGTTCAGATGCCCGACCTCGCTATTGCCCATCTGCCCTTCGGGCAAACCCACGTATGGCCCGGACGTGTGCACCAGCGTATTAGGATATTCGCGCAGCAGGCTATCGTAGTTGGGCTTCCGCGCGGCGGCGATGGCATTGCCCTCCGCGCCACTGGCCGGCGAATAACCCCAGCCGTCGAGGATAGTCAAAACGAGGGGCCGCCCTTTCATTGACAAACTGCCTTGCGGCTTTGTTTGAAGGCCTCACGGCCGGCGAAGCGGGCTCCCGTGCCGAGTTCCTCTTCGATGCGAAGAAGCTGGTTGTACTTGGCGATGCGATCCGTGCGGCTGGCCGAGCCCGTTTTGATTTGGCCCGCTCCGGTGGCGACGGCCAAGTCCGCGATAAAGGCATCCTCTGTCTCGCCCGACCGGTGCGAAATGACGCAGGTGTAGCCGGCGCCGGCCGCCATCTTGATGGCGTCGAGCGTCTCGGTGAGCGTTCCGATTTGATTTACCTTGATGAGAATCGAGTTGGCGATGCCCTTCGCGATGCCCTCGGAGAGCCGCGTGGTGTTGGTGACGAACAAGTCATCGCCCACCAGCTGGATCTTTTGACCGAGCGAGCCGGTCAGCATTCTCCAACCTTCCCAGTCGTCTTCCGCCATACCGTCCTCGAGGGAGACGATGGGATACTGGCGCACCCAGTTGGCCCAGAACTCAACCATCTCGGCGGGCGCCCGCTCGCTCCTGTCGGATTTCTTGAAGACGTACTTTTGCTTCTTCTGATCGTAGAATTCGCTTGCGGCAGGATCGAGCGCGATGCCGATCTGCTCTCCGGGCCGGTAGCCGGCCTGCGTGATCGCCTCCATCACTACCTCGAGGGCCTCCTCGTTCGACTTGAGGTTCGGGGCGAAGCCGCCCTCATCGCCGACCGCGGTCGAGTAGCCGCGTTTTTTCAGCACGCTCTTGAGCGTGTGGAACACCTCGACGCCCCAGCGCAGGGCTTCACTGAATTTCGGGGCGGCATAGGGCACGATCATGAATTCCTGCGGATCAACGGAATTGTCGGCGTGGGCGCCGCCGTTGAGGATATTCAACATCGGCACGGGCAGCAGGCAAGCTGCGACGCCCCCGAGGTAGCGATAGAGCGGCGCTTGCGCGGAAGCAGCCGCGGCCCGGGCCACCGCCATGGAGACGGCGAGAATGGCGTTGGCTCCGATGCGCCCTTTATTAGGCGTGCCATCGAGCGCGATCATATGGCTATCGATCGCGGCCTGCCGCTGGGCGTCAATGCCGGTCAGCGCCGGCGCGAGATATTCGCCTATATTTTTTGCGGCGGTGCAGGTTCCCTTTCCGAGATAACGGGATTTATCCCCGTCGCGCAGCTCAACGGCTTCATGCTCTCCCGTGGACGCGCCAGAGGGCACGGCCGCACGGCCCATGCTGCCGTCGGCCAAGTGCACGTCAGCTTCCACGGTTGGGTTGCCGCGGCTATCCAAGATCTCTCTTCCGCATATACTTGTGATTTCCATAAGAACTTCTAGCTTAACAAGGCGGGCCCGGGTCCGCCTTCCGGTACCGATAACCGGCAATTAAGCCAAGTTGACAAGGCCGACTGGGTCCGCTATAGTTCTAACGTACTGACATTTCAACCATTTGTCGGGGATTAGTTAATGGCCAGCAAGGCGGATGAACGGGATATCGAAGTCAACTTCCCTGGGGAAGAGGACTACGAGCATCTCATCCAAGATTACAGTCACCTCGCTCCTCCTTCCGAAGGGGAGTTACTGCAGGGCCATATCGTTAAGGTTACTCCACTCGAGGTCATCGTCGATTTCGGCTACAAGATGGAAGGTCTTGTTCCGATCGAGCAGTTGCGGCAGCCCGACGGCACGATAACGGTCAAGCCCGGCGACACGATCGATGTGATGGTGGACCGGCATGCGCCGCAGCCGGAAGGCTACGTGCTGTTGTCCTACTCGAAAGCGAGCCGGCTGAGGGTGTGGGATACGCTCGAGCGCGCGATGCGCGAACAGCTCCTGGTTTCCGGCCGCGTGATGCAGCGCACCAAGGGCGGGCTGATGGTGGACGTCGGCGTACCTGCCTTCATGCCGGGTTCGCAAGTCGACATCCGGCCAATTCACGACCTCGATCAATTCATCGGCCAGGATATTCCGGTCAAGGTTTTGAAGATCAACCGCCGGCGCGGAAACGTGGTGGTGTCGCGCAAAATGGCCGTGGAAGAAGAGCTGCAGGCGCGCAAGCTTTCGGCGCTGGAGCACCTGTTTGAAGGCGCGGTGGTCACCGGGGTGGTGAAAAACCTCACCGAATATGGCGCGTTCGTTGATCTGGGCGGCATCGATGGACTGTTGCACGTGAGCGACATGTCGCACGGACGCGTGAACCATCCCTCCGAGGTGGTGCATGCCGGCGACGAAATCACCGTCAAAGTGTTGAAGTTCGACCGGGAGAAGGAGCGAATCTCGCTGGGGCTGCGCCAATTGACGCCGGACCCGTGGGTGACGCTGCCGGAGCGGTGCCCGCCGGGCAGCCGGGTGATCGGGCGCGTGATGAGCATCACCGATTACGGCGCTTTTGTCGAGATCGAGCCGGGGGTGGAAGGTCTGATCCACATTTCCGAGATGACCTGGAGCCGGCGTATGAAACATCCGAGCAAAGTGGTCAAGGTCGGCGACCAGGTTGAGGCCGTGGTGCTCGAAGTGAAATCGCGGGACCGCCGGGTCTCGCTGGGTATCAAGCAACTGGAACCCGATCCGTGGACCACGGTGGCGGAGCGCTACAGCATCGGCTCGGTAGTTGAGGGGCGAGTGCGGAAGCTCACCGATTTCGGCGCATTCCTCGAGATCGAAGAAGGCGTCGACGGCCTGGTGCACGTCTCGGACCTTTCGTGGACGAAGCACGTTAAGCATCCATCGGAGGTGTTAAAGAAGGGACAGATGATGCAGGCGGTGATCCTGAACATCGACGCTCCCAATCGCCGGTTGTCGCTTGGCATCAAGCAGCTTCAGCCGGATTCGTGGGAGAGTTTTTTCCGGACTCACGAAATCGGGGACCTGGTACGGGGACGCGTTTGCCGCGCCGCTGCGTTCGGCGTGTTTGTCGAGTTGGCGCCGGGCGTGGAGGCGCTATGCCACAAGTCCGAGATCCCGGCCATGCCGGAGCGGCCGCCGCTTGAACGAGGCGGCTCGGGTGATTCGCCTCTGCCGATCGGCGATGAGTACGATTTCAAGATCATCAAGATGAGTGAAGCGGAGAAGAAAATCGGGTTGAGTCTCCGCGCCGTGGCCGAGGACGAAGAACGCACGCGCCTGGAAGATTATCAGCGCCAGGCTGCGGCGGCGACCTTGACCCTCGAAGAAGTCATGAATTTACGAGGAAAAGGGGAAAGCCGATAACATGACCAAGGCGGAATTGATCGAGGAAGTCTCCCGAGTTGTGGAGATGACGCGCAAGGATTCCGAGGTAATTGTCGAGGCGATCTTCGACAGCGTCGTCCGCGCTTTGCGTGGCGGGGATAAAATCGAGATCCGCGGTTTCGGCAGCTTCCGCACCCGCCAGCGGCAACCTCGCGTGGGACGCAATCCGAAGACGGGAGCCCGCGTAGAAGTTCCCGCCAAGCGCATCCCGTATTTCAAGCCGAGCAAGGAACTGAAAGACCTGGTCAATAACGATTCCACCGCGGCCGCCAACGGCGCGATGCCGCCTGAAGGCGCAAGCACGTAACGCATGGATCAGTTGTGGAGTCCGTGGAGATACCGGTATGTCTCCTCGGATCCTCCAACCGAGTGTCTTTTCTGCACCAAGGCCGCCGAGAGCAATGACGAGAAGAACTACGTGGTGCTGCGCGCGGAGCGGAATTTTATTCTCCTGAATCTGTATCCGTACACGAGCGGCCATCTGATGATCGCTCCTTATGCTCATGTGGCGACGCTGGAGGATGCCGACGCGGCCGCGCTGGAGGAGATGATGCGGCTGGCCCAGCAGGCCGAAGCCGCCCTGCGGCAGGTGTACCGGCCGAGCGGCATGAACCTGGGGATGAACATCGGACAGAGCGCAGGAGCAGGAGTCGCGGGGCATATCCACATGCACATGCTGACACGCTGGAGGGGCGACGTGAATTTTATGACGACTGTCGCCGAGACGCGCGTGCTTCCCGAGGACCTGGAGACAACGTACGCGAAGCTCTCGGCGGCGCTAAAAAGATCCCGCTGACGCTTCCACCGGGCAATTCAACGCATCAGGTCCTGTCACCGCTAGTACCGGGAAACTTTCGGGCGCGACGGGCAACATCTCCTTTTCCGGTGTAGTGAACCTAACATTTTCACCGAGGAATTTACCGCAACATCCAGACGCCGATCAGGACGGTGATGACGCTGACCGGCACGCCGGCGCGCGCATATTCCCAGAAGCCGATCCGGGCGATGTGCCGCGCACGCTCGACCACGATCAGATTCGCGACCGACCCGAGAATCGTGAGATTGCCTGCCAGGGTGGAGGCCATCGCGAGGCGCAGCCAGCCGAGCATCGGGTCGGCGAGATGCGCCACCAACGGCTTGAATACGAGCACGGCGGGGACGTTGCTCACAATATTGGAGAGGAGCGCGGCGACAGCACTGAGCACGGCACCGTTATCGAGGTGCGCGCGCTCCGCGAGCCATGCCAGGTCGTCCTGGAGCGAGCTTTTCTCCATGCCGGCCACTACGATGAACAGGCCTCCGAACAGGACCAGCAGCGACCAATCGACCTGCGCGTAGATCTTCTCCGGTTTCACACGGCGCGTAATCAGCAGCAGCGCTCCGGCGACGATCGCGACCTTGGCGATGGGCCAACCGGCGAAGAAGAAGACCACCATGCCGAAAGAAACCGCGAGCGACTTGAACAGCAGCGCACGGTTGACGCGCACGGCCCGGCGGGCGACATCGACTTTGGCGGCGCCGCGGAATTCAGCGCGATAGAGCAGCGCCAGAACCGCCACGCAAACCACGACGCCGACCGCTGCCACTGGGGCCAACGCGCGGGCGAAGGTGGTATAGGAGATTCCGGAATAACTTCCGATCAGCATGTTTTGCGGATTTCCGGTAAGCGTGGCGACGCTGCCGATGTTCGAGGCCATGGCGACTGCGAGCAGATACGGAACAGGGTTGCGGCGCAGCGAGGAGGTGACCTCGGCCACCAGTGGCGCCAGCACCAGGCAAACCGTGTCGTTCACGAAGAACGCCGAAAGTAGCGCCGACACGAAGGCCACGGCCGCCAGCATCGTCAACCGGTGATGGGCGTGCTCGACCGCCCACTCGCTCACCACTCCGAAAAAACCCGAGAGCCGCAGGTTCGCGACTACGATCATCATTCCGAACAGCAGTACGATGGTGTCGAGGTGGATGGCCCGATAGGCTTCATCGAGCGTCAGGACGTTGGTACCCACCATGAGGCTGGCGCCGATGATGGCAGCGCCGGTGCGGTCGATGCGGAGGCCGGGCATGCGTCCGAGAGCGAGGACGAGATAAGTGGCGAAGAAGATAATAGCGGCGGCCACGTCCTCCAGGATGCCATCCCGAGAAGAGCGCAGGGATGTAAAGTAGGGAGTGTTTCCGCCGGTCCCCAGATCATCGGTCATGACTGTCACAAAGAACGCTACTTGCCGGGAACTTGCGCGTGGCGGACGCCAGCGTGATGCCCAACATTGTCAGCGGCAACACTAACGCCGCGTCGATCATGATCGGAGAGAAAGCGGCGGAGATGGCTGCGGCTGACTACGGCGTTCAACTCGCGGAGTTCGTGGGTTCGTTCGAACTTCGATCCAGCCCACCTGACGCTCATCCTTGAGACCGACAACCGGGCTGATTTCGTTTACTACTTGAGTTCGACGACTATCACTTCGAAGGGCTTGTCGCCCACATTCTCCGGGAGGTGTTTTCCGGCATCCGCCCAAGTCGCGTCGTGGGCCTTGCTGTTGCTGTCCTGCGACGTGCCGTCCGGCAGCGTGAACTTGGCGTGGCCGTCGGTTATGAACACCGCCACCGAGGCTGGATGTTCATGCATTACCGATTTCTCATGCGGCCCGTACTTGACGCGCAACACGCGGAACTGGTCATTATTGAGGACCACTTTGTAGTGTTTGGGATCCACTTTGACGGGGTCTTGCGTTATCTTCGGCGCGCCCGCACCCGGCTTCTTCAACTCCACCATGACGGATTCCGATTTAGTCCCGGAAAGATTCTCATAGGCGTGCGTCAGGCCCTTCGAGTAAGTCACATCATCGGCCTTGCTGCGTTCGTCAGTGGCCTTCCCATCGGGGAACGTGTACTTGGAATGGTCAGCCGTGAACCCCACCGTCACGTAGGCGGGATGCGAATGCATAGGAAGCTTGCCGTGTGCCGGCTCGTTGAAGTGAAGCACGCGGACTCGATCGTTTTCAAAGAGCACTTTCACCTGGTCAGGCGCTAACGGCACCACATCCTGGGCGACAGCGGTGACTGCAGTGAGGGCCACCGCCATTAGGAACATACTACGCATTGCCTATTTCCTCCTCGACTCTGGAACACGGGCGTTCTACAGGGTAGGTCCAAGTATAATACGGGCCTTGCCGACACGGCGTGAGCGAGAGGCGCCGTTGTAATGAAGAGTTCACACTGGAGGTGTACAACTAGTACGGATATTGAACCTCCCCCAACAACTGCTCTTACTCGCATTCCACGAAAAGAAGGCGAACAAATTGAATACGCCGCTTTCGCTCGGACTGGCCGGCGCCATACTCGGAGAGCTGCTGATTCAGAATAAGATCTGCAGGAACGGAGGAAAGCTCTCCAGACGGGATCAGGTCAGATCAAGTCCACGCGAGGTCTGGGACCCGGTTTTGCTCGATGCATTTCTACATCTTCCGGGCCCGGGTCATGAGCGGCCCGCGAAAGAATGCGTGATCGATCTCTCCCGCCGGATGAAGCGCCTCAAACCGAGATTGACGGAGCAGCTGGTTGCGAAAAATCTGCTGGCAGAAACCGGCGAGAGGTCCCTCGGGCTGTTCAATTTCAAAAACTTTTGTATCACGAAGCCTGACGCCGCGCTGGCCATCAAAGACGAGCTGCGGCAGGTGGTTTTTCGACCGTTCGGACCAAACCCACGGCAATTGGCGATCATGGGGCTGATCAAACCAGCAGGGCTCAAGATTTTTACGCGGGAGGAAGGCGCGGCCGTGAAGCAGCGCATGGCGGAAGTCTTGAACCACGATGTAATCAGCGACACGGTGGCTGCCGCGGGAGCAGATGCGGCGCGAGCAACCGCCCGAATGATCGCCGCTTCGGTGGCCGCGACTGCCTGAGGCAATCCCGTGCTAGCGGGTTAGTTATTGTTCGCGGATCCCGAAGTTGGACCCGGGCGGCCGCCCTCCTGCCGGTCCGGCTGCGGCTTGGGCAGAGGCTTCCTCGGCAGCATCTGTTCACGCGTCGCGGTGTTATACACGAACGCCGCCACAATCGCCGAGATTTGCATCATGTCACCCTTCTGGATGCGGTCATAGACATCCATGTTGGAATGGTGAGTCCGTGAGTCGTACTCCATCGGGTCTTGAATGAACTGGAAGCCGGGAAGTCCCACGGCATCGAAGGACAGGTGGTCCGTGCCGCCGGTGTTGCGGATGCTGATAGCGCCCGCTCCGAGGTCCTTAAATGGCGCGAACCACGCCTCAAAGACTGGCCTCATCATGTCGTTGCCCTGCAGGTAGACGCCGCGAATTTTTCCAGTCCCGTTGTCGATATTGAAGTAGCCGGAGAGTTTGGCGTGCTCCGCGCCGAGCTTCATGGTGCGGCGGTCGCCGAAATGCTCCGTCACGTAAGCGCGAGAGCCGAGCAGGCCTTGCTCTTCCCCGCCCCACAGGCCCATCCGGACGGTTCGGTCCATCTTGAGACCGGTGGCTTTCAGGATGCGCATGACTTCCATCATCACGGCGCTTCCCGCGGCGTTGTCCGTCGCGCCCGTGCCGCCGTGCCAGCTATCCAGGTGCGCGCCGATCATCACCAACTCATCCTTCTTGCGCCCGCCCTCGATCTCGCCGATCACGTTCACTGAATCCTTGCGATCGTCGAAGAATTTGGTCTGAATGTCAAATTCAAGCTTGACCGGAATGTTGCGGGCAAGCAGCCGGCAGGTGCGATTGTACTGTTCCGGCGTGATCACGACCGCCGGCGGAGCAACCGGATCCTTGGGATCCCGCGAGCCGGCGCCGCCGCCATACACCGTGCCACCTTCGCTGCGGCCCAATCCCGAGCGAACCACGACCAACGGACCTTCATCGTGCAGGAACTGGTTGAGCTTGGTCTGGAATTGCCGGGCGGCGGACGGCGATCCGGGCCGCCCCTGTGGCGGCGGCTGTCCTCCGCGGCGCGCACCGGGA
>QHXU01000161.1:23925-24473 GCA_003223065.1 Acidobacteriota bacterium
GCCTCCGCGGCAGCCCCGCCGATAAACACCGGCGGACGAGCGGGATTCGCGGCCGGGTCCGGCGCCAACATGAGCTCCGATAGCTCTACATCGGTGTAGCGCCTGCCCAGCGGATTCATGCTCATATGGAGCTCGCGCGGCGCGCCGATCAGCACGATTTTCCCTTTCAGCTTGCCCTTGTTTTTCTCGAGATCCGCTTCATTCGCGAGCTGCTCGATCAGAATCGGCTCGCCCGTAACGCGGCCGTTCGTGCCGGCCGTCCAAGCCTGCGGATATCCGATCAGCGGCGCGTACTGGGGCTCGATCATGCCGGCGTAAAAATGCGTGTACGTCCAGCCGCGGCCGAATGGTCCCCACTTTTCCTCGTGCGCGGTGATGCCCCATTCCGCGAGCTGCCTCACGACCCAGTCCGCCGCGGCGAAATAGCCCGGCGAGTTGGTGAGCCGCGGCCCATGCACGTCGGTGAGGTAGAACATATTCTCCATCACTTTCGAATTCTGGAAGGCTTCGAAAGTGATGGAGAATATGTTCTACCTCACCGACGTGCA
>QHXU01000162.1:0-5432 GCA_003223065.1 Acidobacteriota bacterium
AGTCGCCGGGCTGCACGCGGTCGTAGACGTCCATGTTGGAATGGTGCGTCCGGGTGCCGTACTCCGTCGGGTCCTGCAGGAAGCCGAAGCCAGGCAGGCCGACATAATCGAACGAGGTGTGGTCGGTGCCGCCGGGAGCGCGATTGGACGGCGCGCTGACGCCCGCGACCGCGGTGGCTCCCAAGTCGTGGAAGGGCTTCAGCCAGGCCTCGAAAATCGGCTTCACCATGTCATTTCCGCCGGCGTTGATGCCGCGAAATTTGCCGGTGCCGCTGTCGTCGTTGTAATATGCCGAAAGTTTCGCGTATTCCGGCTTGAGCTTCATGTCCGCGCGATCGGCGAAGTGGTTTTTGACATAGGCGATGGAGCCGAGCAGGCCCTGCTCTTCGCCGCTCCACAGGGCGATGCGGACGGTACGGTCCAGCTTCACATCAAGAGCTTTCAGGATGCGCATCGCCTCGATGGCCACACTCGATCCGGTGCCGTTATCGGTCGCGCCGGTGCCGCCGTGCCAGCTATCGAAGTGCCCGCCGACCATCACCACCTCGTCTTTCTTGCGGCCGCCTTCGATCTCGCCGACGATGTTGAATGACTCCTCGGGGTTGGGGCCGAACTCGGCGCGAATGTCGAACTCGAGCTTCACGGGTATCTTGTGCTCGAGCAGGCGCACGACGCGGTTGTAGTGCTCCGGCGTCAGCACCACGGTTGGACGCGGGACCAGTTCGCCGAATTTGTACGAGCCGCCGCTCGTGCCGAAGACGGTGCCTCCGTCGGCGATGGTGGTGTACTGCACAACGGCGGCGGGTGCTTCGTCATGAAGAAACTGCGCCACGCGTTCGCGGAAGCGGCGCTGCGCGGCGGGATCCGGCGGGGGAGTATTCGGGTTCGCGGACGAGGGCGGTACCCCGGGGCCGAATGACGGGCGCGACGGATCGAGCGTCAGGACGCGCTGCTCCAACTCGGGCTCCGAGAGACGGTGCGCGAGCGGCGTCATGGACATCTGGAGATCCTTGGGTGTCATCGTCAGGACGATCTTGCCGCGGAGCTGCCCTGTATATTTGGTGAAGTCGGCCGGGGTCACAAGCGGCGCGAGCACGGCATCGCCGCGGACAGGGCCATCGGTCCCGGAAGTCCAGGCCAGCGGGAATCCGATCAGCGGCGCATATCCGGGCTCGATCATGTGCCCCTCGTAATGGGTGCAGTTCCAGCTTCGGCCGAAGGCGCCCCAGGGCTCCTCCGTCACGTTGGTGAGCCCGTATTCCTGGAGCCTTTTGACCGCCCACGCGGCAGCCGCTTTGAATCCCTTGGAATTGGTGACGCGCGGACCGTTCACGTCGGTGAGATAGAAGAGCGTATCCATGACTTGGGAATTCTGGAAAGCCTCGGCGCGGATCCGGTGAACGATGGCGAGATCAGGCTGGTCCTGGGCGCTGCCAACTGCAGCCAAGCAGAGAGCGAGAACGAGCGTGCGTGGGCGCATATCAGGACGAGCATATTACAATTTCGGATGACGTGCGAATCACGATCTCCAAGGAGAACTATCTCAAAGCGATCGCGGAGGCCGAAAGCGAGGGCGAGACTGTCATCGCGGCCACGCTATCGCGATGGCTGCGCGTGTCGGCGCCCGCGGTGACCATGGCCATCCGGCGCCTGAAGCGCGACAGCCTGATCCGGGTGCACGCCGGCGGGGAGATCAACTTGACGCGGGAGGGCCGGGAGATCGCAAACCGCGTACTGCAGCGTCACCAACTGATCGAGCGCATGCTCACCGAGATTTTCGGCATGGAGTGGTACAAGGTCCACGACGAAGCCGAACAGCTAGAGCACGCCCTCTCGGCCGACTTCGAGCGCAAACTGCTCGAGAAGCTGGGCAACGGCGAAGCGTGCCCGCACGGCAACCGCGTGGGGACGGACCGCCCGGAAGACCGGCGGGAGCGCGGCTGGCGGCCGCTAGACGAGATCGCGGCCGGCGAATCCGCGCGCGTCATCAGCGTGTTCGAGCGCGACCGCCAATTGCTCGAGTATCTCGACGGACTCGAGATCCGTCCGGGCGCGGAGGTCCGGATGATCTCGCATAACTACGACGACACCGTGACGCTCTCGGTCAGCGGGAAGCCGGTGCAGTTAGGGCGTACGGCGGGGGCCAAGGTGTGGGTGGCGCGCAGCGGCTCTCACCGGGAAGCCCGCTAAGCCAGCCGCCGGATTGTTCACGGTTGAGATCCCGAGTCGCGTCAGAATAACATCATGCAATCAAAAACAGGAGTGTTTCTCCTGATTCTTGCGGGTCAAGCAGCGCTGAACGCCCAAGATGCGCCGCAGCAGCACCAACGCCGGCCGACCATCGGCGTGGCTCTTGAGGGCGGCGGCGCAAAAGGGCTGGCGCACATCGGCGTGCTCGAATGGTTCGAAGAGAATCACATCCCGGTCGACTATATAGCCGGGACCAGCATGGGAGGATTGATCGGCGGTCTGTACGCGACGGGCCGGCGGCCTTCCGAGATCCGGAACCTGGTGGGCCAGATCGATTGGACCGATGTTCTGTCGGGAACGGTTCCGTTTCGCGATCTCTCTTTCAGGCGTAAAGAGGACCTCCGGGCTTACCCGAACTCGCTGGAGTTCGGACTCCGTCACGGGGTCTCTCCGCCGAGCGGCTTGAACTCCGGCCAGTCGGTCCGTAGCCTTCTGGATCGTTATCTCCTGGCATACTCCGGGACAAAGAGCTTCGATGATCTGCCGATTCCTTTCCGCTGCGTTGCGACCGATCTTGTATCAGGAAAGGCGAGGGTCTTCTCGGATGGGCCGCTCGCGGACGCTCTTCGGGCCACGATGTCGATCCCGGTTGCGTTTGCACCGGTTCACGATCAGGGAAAGATTTACGCCGACGGCGGTCTGCTCGACAATCTCCCCACGGACCTGGTGCGGCAGATGGGGGCCGATATCGTCATCGGAGTTCATCTGAAGGCCGGCGCGACAGACCCGAAATCATTGCGGTCGCTTTTCGGAGTGTTGGACGCCGCGACCACTGTGATGATCGACGCGAATGTAATTCGCAGCATGGAACGCGCCGATATTCTGATCACCGTCGATGCCGCCGGCTACACAACGCTTGACTTCGACAAGGCCGAAAAAATCATTCCGAAAGGATACGCGGCCGCGCAATCCAGCACAAAAGTCCTGACTCGCTTCAGCCTTGCCGGCGAGGAGTGGAACCAGTACGCCGCCCGGCGTGAATCGAAGAGGGTGAACGCTGTTCAGGTACCGCAGTTTGTTGACATCACCGGCGCGAGCGATCAGCTTGCAAGCGATATTCGCAAAGCGTTCAGTTCCCATGCCGGCCGACCGATCGATGCCCACAAGCTCGAAGAGAATATAACCTTACTGATGGGCCAGGAACGCTTTCATAGCCTGGGCTACAGCCTTATCGAGCGCGACGGTGTGCCGGGACTGCTGATCACGGCCGAAGAAAAGTATGATTCGCCTCCGTGGCTCAAACCGGGTTTCGTCATTGATGGCGCCGACCCATACAACGTCAGACTTATGTTTGCATCGCGACTGACGTTTCAGGACGTAGGCGGATATCGTTCTGAGGTGCGCATCGACGCCTCATTCGGCTCGATTTACGCGATCCGCGCGGAGTATTATCATCCATTCACGAGGACTCGCGGATGGTTTGTCGCACCTGAGGCTTTCGCCGGACGAATTCCGATAAACCTTTATTCGGGAAGCAGACTAGAGGCTGAATATGGACTACGGAACACGGGCGGCGGCGTGGACCTGGGCTATCTGTTCGACCGCTTCAGCGAGCTGCGAATCGGATATCGTGCCGGATATCTGAGCGGCTCACCGCGCATCGGCTCTCCGTCGCTTCCTTCGGGCAGCGGCAGAACAGGCGCAACCAGTCTTAGCTTTACAATGGACCGGCTGGATAGCCCGGCGATCCCGCACAGCGGAATGGAGGTATTAAGCAACGCGCAATGGATCGATGCCAACCTGGGGGCTACGAATAAGTTTCCCTCCGCCGAGACCGCATTCACCGGATTCGTTCCAATCGGCGCGCCGGCTTCCGTGTATGCAATCGCGGCCGGAGGCACGACGTTCGGGTATAAGAATACCGGCATACCCGCGTTTTCGCTCGGCAGTCCGACGCGTCTCGCGGCATACGGCCTCAACGAATTTCTGGTCAACCAATACTGGTATTTCCGGTTGGGCTATCTGCATCAGATAGGATCGCTGCCCGCCTTTTGGGGAACCGGAATTTATTTGACTGCCCAGTATGAGGCGGCCAAGCCCTATGGTCTTCCGAACGGGCCCCGGCTGGCGACGGATGGGGCGGCGGGGTTGGCGATGAAGACGATCGTTGGTCCCATCCTGATCGGCGGCGCGGTCGGCGAAGGCGGTCACAAAAAATGGTTTTTCCAACTCGGCAGGATCTTTTAGGCGCGGTCTCGCTTTAGAGTAGGCGTTGCTCCGTGCATGTCACAATCCGCACCAACTGTGCGTAGAGGAGGCGGCAATGTTCGACCGCTACAACGTAGCTGCCCGGCGCGCGATTTACTGGGCACATTCCGAAGCAAGCGAGCACGGGTCTCCTTTCATCGAAACCGAACATCTTCTCCTGGCTCTGCTGCGCGAGGACGACGGACTGGTCCGCCGCCTGTTGCGGGGCGGGACCGATGTCGAAGACATTCGCCGGGAAATTCAAGCGGCAACACCTTCACAGAATCCGGTTATCCGTGCTCGCGAGCTGCCCCTCTCCAGTTCGATGAGACTCGCCTTAGCCAATGCCGCGCAGGATGCCGGCGCGTTTGGCCACCAGCATATCGGCTCCGACCATTTACTGCTCGGCATTGTCAGGGACCCCACGTCGTTCGCGGCACGCGTTCTTCAGAAACACGGGATCGATCGGGAGCGGGTACTCGCGGCGCGAAAGGGTACCGACCCGGCATGACCACCCACGGGCCGAAAGCGTCGGGCGCTATTCGTACCGGAGCGCCACCATAGGATCGACCTTCGTCGCCCGGTGTGCGGGGACCAGGCAGGCTGCCACCGCCACCAGCGCGAAGATGCCTGCAACCGAGAGGAACGTCACCGGATCGTGGGCCGTAACGCCGAACAGAAAGCTTCCGAGCACGCGCGTAGCGGCAAAGGCTATGAGTCCTCCGGCCGAGATGCCGATGAGGGCAAAACGCAAGCCTCGCACAAGCACCATGCCGAGAACATCCCGCCGCCCGGCTCCCAACGCCATGCGAATGCCGAATTCCTGCGTGCGCTCGGTCACGGAGAACGAAATCACTCCGTAAATGCCGATCGCCGCGACAAGCAGCGCAAGCCCGGCGAAGCCAGCGAGCAGAGTAAGCGCGAATCTCCTTGGCGCGACGTCCTGGGCACGCAGCGCCTCTGCTGTCGCGACATTCGATAACGGGCGGTCCTTA
>QHXU01000162.1:5447-6009 GCA_003223065.1 Acidobacteriota bacterium
TAACGGGCGGTCCTTATCCATGGCTCGCAGCTCGGCTCGAACCCCTGAGACGAGCGCGAGCGGATCCAGATTCGCGCGCACCACGATCGCCATTCGCCGGAATGGCGCCTGCGCGTGCACCCAGTAGACCTGCGGCATGGGCTCCACGGTAACGCCTTCATCGTGAACATCGGCGACGACTCCGATGATTTCGAAAAATTTTGCTCCATCAAAGCTGATCCGGTGACGCAGCGGGTCTTCCGCCGGAAAATAGCGCCGGGCCATGGTTTCGTTGATCACCGCGACTTTCGGCGCGCTCGCGGAATCGGCGGGTGTGAAAGAGCGGCCGCTCTTCAGCGCGATCCGCATGGTGCGGAAATACCCAGGCGTGACCGCGTTAAGGACCGCATCCTGGATCACATCGTCGCCCGGCACAGGCCGGCCCTCGATGACGAAACTATTGTGACCCGCGCCGGTCAGAGGCGCGCCGCTGATCGCGGCCGCGGACACGACGCCCGGCAGACGTTCGATCCGCTGAAGAAATTCGCCCAGGAACTGCACCGTGCGTGCATCTCCCTGCCCG
>QHXU01000162.1:6042-6580 GCA_003223065.1 Acidobacteriota bacterium
GCAGATTCGCCGGCTCGAACCCGAGCGGAACCCGGCCCACGCTCCAAAAGCTGCGCAGCAGCAGACCGGCGGAAATCAACAGCACGAAGGCCAGGCCCACTTCGGCCACCACCAGCAAGGCCCGCCGGCCTCCTCCCGCTGTCGTTCCGCGCCCGCCCGATTTCAACGATTCGTTCAACTCCACGCGCCCGGCCTGAAGCGCCGGAAGCGTTCCGAACAACAATGCGGTGGCACCCGCGACGGCGAAGCCGAAGAGCATCACCGCCCAATCCAACCGCACGTCAGCGGCGCGCGGAACAAAATCCGAACCGATCTGAAGAATCGCCTTCATGGCGACAGCGCCCAAAGCAATGCCAGCCGTTCCGCCGATAAGCGCCAGAGCAAAACTCTCGGTGAGTAACTGCCGGACCAGCCGCGTCTTTCCTCCACCGAGAGCAGCGCGAATGGCGAACTCGCGGCGGCGTTCGGTTGCGCGCGCGAGCGAAAGATTCGCCACGTTGGCACACGCGATGAGCAGCAGCAGAGCCGCCGACCCGAG
>QHXU01000470.1 GCA_003223065.1 Acidobacteriota bacterium
TCCTGGCTTCTCCCGCAGAGCGCCCGTGAACGCTCCGCGCTCGTGACCAAAAAGTTCGGATTCGAGGAGATCCGTAGGGAGAGCAGCGCAGTTCACTTTTATGAACACTTCGTTCCGTCCAGACTGCGTGTGCAGGTACCGCGCCAGCACTTCCTTGCCGGCCCCGGATTCACCCAGAATCAACACCGGCACGTCGGTGTGGGCCACGTGGTCGCAAATCGCCTTGATCTGCAGCATCCTCTTGTTCGAGGACGGGAACACGGTCTCGGGCGTCAGATGCTCCAGATCCACGCTATCGCCATTGCCGTGCTCTTCGAGCACTTTTTCGATCGCCAGCTCCAGGTCCTTCTCATCCAAGGGCTTCAACAGGTAATCCGAAGCTCCCAGCCGCATGGCCTTTACAACCGTGGACACTTGATCGATGCCGGAAAGCACGATCGCCGGAATGCGCCGGCCCAACTTATCCATCTGCGCCAACACGTCAAGACCACCCACATGGGGCATATGGATGTCGAGGATCAAAAGCGAGGGACGCTGCGCCGAGGCCAAGCGGCGCATCACCTGGTCTCCGGAATCCAGACACTGAACGTCGTAACCGCGCGAAGAAAGAAAATCCCACAGATACGCACGGGTGCTGTCTTCATCGTCCACTACCCAAACACTCGGCTTGTTCATCGGTTTCGGCCACCCAGTCATTCTATGGATCGGGTCACAGGCAATTGGCATATAACGTGCGGCGTACGATCGTGTGTCCGTCGTGTCGACGTGGCATTACATGGACTGACCAAGCAAACACCTCTGCTGCCCCCGGCGAGAAGTTTCCCGTCAAGGACGACCAACTTAATCTTTTGGCTTATCGGCTCCGGAAGCAATCTATCTTTCGAGTGATATGCAATTGAACGCGCGCCGCACACGCAGCCGGCATAGCCGTGCTTACGGTCAACTACGATCGTGTTGATTCAATAAAATCAAGCAGATGTGGATCGATTTGGCTGTATGTCGCGACTGATCTGTGTTGTTCGCCCCGTCATCTATAGCGTGAGTTTCACCACAAGTTTTTCTCATTGGCGTTGCCTGTTTTGCGATCTTTTGGTCGAACCGACGCATAGGGCGATCGACTGACCAACCTAAGGTCGCTTCCGAATGGTAGCGATCGTGCATCGGAAATACTATTGGGTGACTGAGAAGCGCGTTTCTGGTGACCCTTAGGGAGTAGTCGATGAAAGCATCAATTTATCGGAGAAGCTACCAAAACGGAATCAAGTCTCCGTTTGCGGGCCCCATGGAACGAGATTTCGGAACGGGCGGGGAGCCACCGTCTCCCGCACGATTCCCGCATGTGGGTGGAATTGCCTCCGGTGGTCCGAGAAAGGGGGCGGTGGGGCCGATCGCGCGTGGGGTTCACGCCGGCGCGCCCGGTTCCCCCACCCACGCCAACTTGCCTGCTTCTTCAGAATTGCTGGCTGAGATCCGATTCCTTGAATACCGGCTCGAGGTGGTTGAAGCTTGGCCTGCGTCTAAGCGGCGAAGCGCCGTAGTCGATGCTATCTTTTCGCGCCTTCTATCCCTCGGCTGGGTCGCGCCGGTAAATCGGGCCACGGAGAACGGGTTTCCGGCCGGTTTTGCCAGCCTGCCCTAAGGTTCCCTTTCGTCAGACGACGTAGGGTGCGCGGTACTTCCGTGTCAGCAGGGC
>QHXU01000469.1:0-2885 GCA_003223065.1 Acidobacteriota bacterium
CATCGCGCGCATAGGTGAAATTACCGGCCTTGTTATACGCCTCCGGCGGCAACGCCAGGCCGTTCACCGCGGCGGTCAGGGTGATCGCGCGAAGCTCGAGCTGAAATTCAACATTCCGGATGTCGTCTTCAACCAGATTGGCGCGATCACCCTGACCGCCGCGGTGAACGGCCTGGCGTTGCCGCCGGAGGCGTATAACAAAGCCGGTAATTTCACCTATGCGCGCGATGTGCCCGGCGCCGCTCTCGCTGGAGACGCCGTTGCGGTCGATTTCGCCACCGACAAAGTGCTTCCGCCCAGCGCCCAGGATTCGCGCGAGCTTTGCTTGATCGTGACCAGCATCGGTCTCGCAGCCAAATGACGCGCGTGGCGCGCGCTGCGTACTTTCTCCCTCCGCTGGTCTGCTTGATCGTTTTCTGGCGCGTCCCCTTCACATGGTTCATATCGGACGATTTCGCCTGGCTCAGCTTGCCTCTCCAGGTGCACAGCCTGAACGATTTCTGGGACGCTGTGTTCACGCCGCGGGCGCAGGGCACGGTGCGCGTGCTGAGTGAGCGCCTGTTCTTTCTGGTATTTTCGTCACTATTCGGGTTGCATGCGCGCTTCCCTACCGCTTGTGGCTTCTCGGCGTGTGGTTCGCCGATCTCACTTTCGCGGCGCTGATCGGCGAACGGCTCACAGGCTCTCGCGCCGCGGGCGTCGTATGTGCCCTGCTGTGGACCACGAGCGCGCGCATCGTCACGACGCTTGCGTGGGCATCCGCCTACAACGAAGTATTGTGCGCATTCTTTGTTCTGTCCGCTTTTTATTCCCGGCTGCGATGGTTGGAATCGGGCCAGCGAAAATGGATGGCCGCCGAATGGTCGGCCTATCTTGCGGGTTTCGGTGCGCTCGAACTGATCGTCATATACCCGGCGATCGTCATCCTGCACGCGCTTCTTGTGGCCCGGAAGCAACTCGGAACCGCGCTGGCGCTCCTGATACCGGCCGCGGTATTCAGCGCGCTCCACTTGCTCTTTATTCCAAAACACCCGGCTCAGATTTACGCCTTTGCGATAGATCGACGACTGTTTCAGACCTTTGGGCAATACCTGGCTTGGGCGCTCGGGCCGAGCGGGATGGGAGATTACGACCCGCGCTGGCGCCTTCCAGGGTTGATCGTGACAGGGCTCATCGGCGTGGCGCTCGCGGCCTTTGCGGCGTGGCGCCTGCGGTGCCGCGACCGTGTGGTTGTGTTCTGCGCGGGATGGTTTGTCATTCTGCTCGCTCCTGTCCTGCCGCTGGTGAACCACGTGTCGGATTATTATCTGACGATTCCCATCATTGGTCTCGCCTGGCTGGCCGGATGGGCCTTCGTCGTGGCCTGGCAGGCCGGGGCGAGTGCGCGTGTTGTCGCAGTGATTCTTGTGGCGCTTTACTTAGCGGGATCGATTTACGAGATCCAGGCCGCTACGCAGTGGTACTTCGACCTCGCAGGAAGAATGCGGGCGCTTGTCCGCGGCGTCGAAGACTCAATGCGCCGGCATCCGGGCTCGGCGGTCCTGCTCCAGGGCGTCGACGCCAGGCTGTTCCAAGAAGGCGGATTTCAAGACGATCCATTTCATCTCGTGGGCGCGGAGCGCGTCTATCTCGCGCCCGGAACCGAAAAGGGCATCGCCGCGCGCGAAGATCTCGGCGGAATCGCGCGCTTCCGCATCTCGCAGGAGCAAGCGATGAAATTGCTCGAGCGCGGTCAGGCGCGCGTACTCGATGCCGCATCGGGCGGCGCACGCGACGTGACGCAACAGTATGAGATTGTAGCGCGGGCGGAGTTCCTGGCCACTCATCGCAACTTCGTGGATGTGGGCGATCCTGTTTACACCGCGCGGCTGGGCCCGACATGGCATTCGATCGAGAACGGCTTCCGCTGGATGCCAAAGACCGCTACGATACAGCTCTCGGGCCCCGCCTCAGCGGATGAGAAACTTCACGTCACCGGATACGCCCCGGCGGTCGCGCTCGCATCCGGTCCCGTCACGCTGCGTTTTGCCGCCGCAGGTCACGGCATCGGCTCGGCTACGCTTCGCACTCCCGCCGCGAAGTTCGCGCTCGAATTCCCGTTGCCTGCCGATCTGGTCGGCCAATATGCCGTCGAAATCTCGGTCGAAGCGAACAAAGTATTTCGTGTGCCCGGTGATGGACGCGAACTGGGAATGGTCTTTGGGACGTTTTCGATCCGTTAAATCGAAGCGCGAATAAACCGGGGGCTTAGAGCAGCTTTTCGACTGCCGCTTCCACGTCTCTCACCGGTGTCTCTCCGATGAATGAGCGGACTTTCTTGCCGCTGCGATCGTATAAAAACAGCTCGGGCAATGCGCCGCTCCACTTAGCGTCGATCAAGCGATCGAACTCGTCGTCGTCCATCGCCTTTTTCAGATAAGCCGGCCCCGAAACGCCGTCGTCCTTCAACAGTTTCAGCGCCGCCGCCTCCTGCTCCGGCTCGTCAGCCGAAATCGTGACCACATCCAAGCCGCGCCCGCGCAGCTTCTGGCTGAGCTTCACCAGTTCCGGCGTTTGTGCCCGGCAAGGCTTGCACCAGGTGGCCCAGAAGTCCACCAGCAGCACCTTGCCTTTGTGCGACGCCACGAGTTTCGGGTAGCCCGCCTCGTCGACCGGTGTCAGCTTCTGTTGCGCGCAAAGCGCGGCGCCCGTCAACGCTGTCAGCAAAAGCAGCTTCATCCGATGTGGCGCCTGACTCTACTTCTTCTCCAGCTTCAGATTCACGATTGCAAGCTTGCGCGTGTCAAACACGCTGAGCGTCTTGGATCCGCTGCTCATGTTGTTGTAATCGGCCTTCAACTGGTAGTCGTTATCTACTTTAAGCCCCGAAAAGTGATAGCTGCCGT
>QHXU01000469.1:2900-5488 GCA_003223065.1 Acidobacteriota bacterium
CGTCAGCCTGAGTGATGAAGAATCGAACCTGCAACGTCCGGATGTCTTTCAACTGCACCCTCGCCGCGGCAACCGGTTTGTCCTCGGGATCGACTACGGAGCCTTGCACGCAACGCGCACCGGCGTCTTCTTTGTTCTTTTTCTTGTCCTGTGCAAGCAGGCCGCCTGCACAGGCGATGGCCAGCACGCCGAACACAACCATCCGGGACAGCCGGATCATTTTTCCGCCTCCACTCACTTGGACTCCTGCACCAGGGTTAACGTTACGTCGATACGCTCTTCACCCGATACCGTGGCTTGTTTTTCTTCCGGACGATAGCCCTTTAGCGACGCCTTGACCATGTAGGCCGCGGGTTTGGCCGGAACATGAAAGGCGAACTCGCCGCGGACGTCCGAAACCGCTTCTTGCAGTTTCTTGGCCTTCGGATCGCCCTGCAGGGTGAGCACAACGTTAGCGCCGCGCAGCGAGAAGCCGGATTCCTGAAACACTGTGCCGGCGATAATGGCGTAGGGTTCCGGCTTTTTCTTGCCGCCGGCGCTGCACAGAAGCGAGCACATCCATGCCAGTGCGATTAGTTTTCCGGCAAGCCGCACTCCGCTACTCCTCGTCCTCCTCCTCATCATCCTCGTCGACGTCTTCGTCAAAATCCTCGTCGAATTCATCGTCCTCTTCGTCGAAGTCGTCGTCTTCCTCGTCCCCGTCGGGCGAAAGCTCGAGCGGCGAGACACCACTCACATTCAGGTTCGCGCCGCACTCCTCGCAAGTCAGTGAGTCACCTTCGTCCAACTCCTCTTCGTCGACGTCAAGCACCGCGTCACACAGCGGACAGTTGACCATCTGCTTCACCCTCCCCTTGGAACTCAAAGGCCGCGCGGCACGGCGCTGCACACGGCCTGGAGCTTTGGTTCACTTTATATTTACCACGGCGTCGGAGGAATGGAAGTTACGCCGGCTGAGAAACTCCAGCGGCGCGATCGAGATCGGCGGCGGAGAGCGTGACCAGCGTTTTCTCCAGATCCTCACCCGTTTCTATCATGTGCTTCAGATGAGTTGCCGCCAGCTTCAGGCACCAGGAATCCGTCAGGGGATGGCCAGTGCGACTGCTCAGAGCGAGCAGGTCCGGGTGAGGCAGCGCTATCACCTTTTCCTGCTTTTCTTCTCTTTGCTCGTCGCCATCCTCTGTCCATACGATGAACTTCACGTCCACCGTATCGGCGTGGCGGATTGAAATGCCGGTTTGCAGCCAGCGGAATTCCACTTCCCAGGTGCGGCCGAATGGATCGGGTCCGGCTTGAAAGCGGCGGAAACTCTCCATGCACCCGAGCTTAACAAAAGCGGAGCGCACAGCAGAGCCGGCAGCCGGTCCCGATCGCGATTTTCCGCCCCGGTTGCAACAGGCTAGGTGTAAATCATGGCCGATCCGGGAAAAGCCCCGTACCTGCGTAGTACCGCACAGAAGCAGGTAACGTAGCTTTCACGCTTGTTGGCCTGGCAATGTATTCCTGAGGGGAGTACTCCAGCGCGTGTAGTACTTCTTTTTTACGGTCAAAGACACCAGCGTCTAAGGTCTTCATTGGATTCTTCGCATCCGGATTGTGCTGGTATTCTTCGGTTGGGACTTGGTCGCCTATGAGAACAGCCGGAAGGAATCGTCGGCGTGGGTTTGTACTTATCACGGTCGCGGCCGCGGCCATTGCGCTGTTCGGAGCGCTCGGAATGGCGGTCGACCTTGGCAGAATGTTCATCGCAAAGAATGAAACGCAAGCGTACTGCGATGCTGCCGCGCTGGCGGCTGCTTTGGCTCTGAACGGCGCGTCAAGCGGTATCACCGCCGCGCAGAACGCCGTGGCCAACACGAAGAATGCCTGGAATCTGGACAGCGCGTACATCACAAACTATCAAGTGGCCTTCGCAACGGGCGTTGGCGGCCCGTGGGACGGCAACCCGAACCCGGCGGCCGGCTATACGTACGCGCGCGTACAAGCCACCGTGCCCCTCCAACTCTATTTTCTTTCGGTGATTGCAGGCCAATACACCCAAAACGTGTCGTCGGTCGGGATCGCCGCGCAAATTGCGCAAACCTCCTTCAGCCGAGGGCTGGCTCCCTACACGGTAGTCGGCAGCGACCCAAGCTCACCGGCTTTCGGATTGGCCGTCGGCGATCAGTACGACATACAATGGCCGCAATACAATGGCACACGCGCCGGCTGCGGCCCGGGGAATCCCGATAAATGCTTCGTGTCTCCTCCTTGTTCCGGCGATCCTAAAGCGGCGCGATCCGCTGTAACGCAATACTGGGGCGCGAGTATCAATGGCTATTGGGGATCGAACTCCAACAGCGTCATCAATCAGGAAGTGCTGGATGTCATTCAGCTGCAGTCCGTCTCGGTAGGCGATTCAATCACACTGAGTACGGGAGACAAGAATTCGGAGGCGAAAGCTCTCGATCTGCGTGTCAACGAGGACCAGGACATCCTCGATAATACCGTTGATTCATATATAAACTCGTCCAATCATAACGGCCGCCGTCTCGTCGCCTTGCCCGTCGTGAATCCGACATCTTCGGGAACATTTGTGCTTGGTTACG
>QHXU01000471.1 GCA_003223065.1 Acidobacteriota bacterium
GCCGACTCGTCTCACCCGTAACAATCCCTAAGTGGCGAGGAGAGAGCCTGGCATGATGCCGGGCTCTCTCTTTGACCTCCCGTTACCGAGATAGAACATCCTCACGCTGATCAACGAACTTCCTCTGACGGTCATCAGCGGGTGGTGCTAGCTTCACATGCCCGTGGTGCAGGGCAAGGCGTACCACCATCCGGCTTTTCGAAGCAGCAGGGAAGCAGCATTGCAACTCCGACTGCCTTAGTCGGCGGGTAGCGAAGAGGGGCTCAGGTAGCGTCGACCGCAGGCGGTCGAAAGTCGAGCTTTGCCAGGGCAGCCGAGGCAACAATTGGGAACGCCGGTCACGGCCGTGCCACGCTGCGGACCATCGCCAATTCATTCGTGGTGTGATCGACAGCGCCACCACCATTCCAGGGCCGATCACTCGCACGTCGATACGCGTGCTGGTTATAAAATCACGGCTCCGATTTGATGTGCCTCAGGCACTTGGCCCTTGCAGACGTCCACCTCGTCTTCATTTAGCTCGCGGAGACGCCACAGCTTATAGTGGCTCCGCTGCTTCAACGTCGGCAGTGGACTAAGTCCAGCGGTTCGCAGAGGCACTGTTTTTGGGCCCGCTCCACCCTGCCTCTCGAAGTGTGGCAAACGCCCTCCCAATACCAGGTGACACTGTCAGATAAAGGCTGGTCCAGCGATCGGTCGTGAGAGGATGGTTGACGCCATCGCCGCGCTTCACGATCGCTTAAATCATCCAGGACGCTTTGCCGGGCGGAATGTACGGCTCGTATAGCTTTGGTGCTGCTTCTTTGGTTGCACATACATCAGTCGCTTAGCGGCTTGACTCCAGGCATCCACCCAGTCATCGAAGGCGCCCGACGGGAACGCCCCCAGCTCGGCAATGAATGACGCGACCCATTCAAACAGGCGCGGATGCGGGAGATACCAATTCCCGGATTCGAGAAGCGGCGCGGCGGCTGCATCCCTGGAGACCTTTCCGCCTTCGGGCTTTACTTCCACGAATCCTCCGATTTCGTGGCGCAAGGACTGAATGACCGCCGGTCCGTTGGCTTTGTCCTCGACCAGCTTCATCTGCGCGTTGGGCCAGCGCGCGCTCATCCGTCGGACCGCCATTAGCGTCTCCGGTAAATCCATGCGCGCGTGTTCGGTGTCAAGCACGAAGCGGTCGGCCCCCACGGCCCCTAGCACTAGTCCGGCAACGAAGTCGGCATGCTTGGTGTCCTTGAACGACATGTCCCACGACTGCACAACAATGTCAAAGCGGTCAGGCAGCGTCACCGGCATGCGTTGCTCGACCTTGCCATCGGGCAGCTTTATCATGACTGGTCCGAGATTGACGCCCTTCGGCTGCCAATACTTCCACCAATACTTTTTCAGCATGCCACCGCCGGCCGGCGAGGGGCGCTGCTGATACTGTCCGGAGAAGCGGTAGCTGCCGAGCGTGACCTTCAGGCTCTCGAGGTCTGCCTTCGTGACCTTTTCGGGCCATAATAATTGTCCGAACTCTTCCCTCGGATCGGTCCATCCGATGGAAGTCGAGCAGCGCCGCTCCGGCTCAAATTCGGCTGGCAGACACAGCAGTTCATATCCACCTTTGGCCAGCAAATCTCCCGTCAAATCGTCTTCGTGCAGCCGCTGTTGGATGACCACCTTGTGCCCGGTCGAGAAGTCGTTCAGACGGGTGCTCATCGACCCGTTCCACCATTCCACCGCTGCGCGCCGCTCCGCATCGGATTCGGCCTGGTCTACGCTGTGTGGATCGTCGCAGATGACGTAATCACCGCGCTCGCCTGTCCCCGATGACATCGGGACCACAACGCGATAGCCGGTCGCGCTGTTCTCAAATCGGTTTTTCTGATTCTGGTCTCCGGCGAGCTGGAAACGATCTCCCCACCGCTCCTGATACCACGGCGATTCGATCAACCGCCGGCATTTAACGCTGTCCCGAGTGGCTAGGGGCTCGCGGTAACTACTGAACAGCCAACGCGACTCCGGGCGAACCAACGTTTGTGACCGCGCCAAGACAACGGGGTGTACAGTCCCGGGCTATAATGGCAGAATTCGTGGAAATCCATCCCGAACAGATCCGGTCGCATTATGCGTCTATGTCCGATGAAGCGCTGCTGGCGCTGGACAGAAATGATCTAACCGACATCGGCCGCCAATTCTACGATGTCGAGATCGCGTCGAGAAAGTTGGAAATTCAGCCGCCCGACCGAAAACCCGACGAAACGACATTTGCCGTGAATGCAATTAATCCGGATTGGATGAACCCAGTTTGCGTGTTCGAGCAGCTGAGCCGCGGTGCTGCAGACTCCGCTGCAACCGTCGTTGATGCGCTCAACAAGGCGCGGATTCCCTGCAATCTCATCCTGGAGCACGTTGAGCCGGAGCCCACGGTTCCGTACGACGTATATCGGGTGATGGTCCCGGCGCACCTTGAGCTGGTGGCGGCATCCGTCGTAGATCGCGACGTTTTCAATACCGATACCGAACTTAAGTGGCGGGCGCATTTCGCGGAGGTGAACGACGCCGAGTTGATTGCGATGGACCCCGACCTTCTCTTCGGTGCACTTTTGGATCGCGTCGAGCGCGTCAAGCGCGCCTACCGCGA
>QHXU01000163.1:0-495 GCA_003223065.1 Acidobacteriota bacterium
CCTGGGGGGTTCAATGCGCCGCCAGCCGCGAATCTTACGATTAGCAACAACGTCATTGACGGCGCAAACTTCACGCGGACGAGTTATCCTGACCTCCAATTGGGCAGTATCCTGGTCTACGGCACAAACGCCCCCCAACTCCTCACTGCCAGCCCGCACCAGAACATTTCCCTAACCGGGAACTTCATCGCCGATTCGGGAAGCGCCGCGGTTTGGCTGGGCAACACGACAAATGGTACGGTGACCGGTAATTACTTCCTGAACCCCAACAGTAACCCTACCGTGGAGTCGTCGGTTTCCTTTTTCGGTCCCAGCAACCAGCCGCTGGTTGTCCAGTCTTCGCAGAGCATAGCCACAAGCAACAATATCGTCGATCAAACGTCGGGGCGCATGTGGATCACGGATGGCCAGTTTCGTGAGCTCGCCGCCTATGCGCCCGGCAGCATTATCCGGCTGAACGCCTATGATCTCGGCACTTTCCCGAACTCCAGCATC
>QHXU01000163.1:579-11739 GCA_003223065.1 Acidobacteriota bacterium
CGGCCGGACCCGGTGGCGCGTATTTGACGTTGACCTCAGGCGGCCTTAAGTATTTCGGGACTCTGTTCCTTGATGCTGTGGACAATATTCCCGCATTGAACGGATGCACGTATGAAGTGAGCCCCTCGAAAACGTCAGTCGGAGCCGGTTTCGGCAACCTGCCGATCCTGGTGGTGACGCAAGGCGGTTGCCCATATCAGGTTTTGACCGCGGACTCATTCGTGAGCCCTGGGCCGAGCCCCAGCGGCACGGGCGTTATTTCGGCAGGCTTCGCGGCAAATTCGGGCGCGCCCCGAACCGCAACCATCGAGATCGCCGGCCAGCCGATCACAGTAACGCAGGGGAATCAAGGCGGATCGCTCGCGTCGCGCTTCGTGCCAATTACTCCTTGCCGAGTTGCCGACACGCGCAATCCAATTGGTCCGTTCGGAGGATCCACGCTGGCCGCGAATACATCGCGCGATTTCGCAATTCCGAATGGCGCCTGTAACATTCCACCGACGGCGACGGCTTACTCGTTGAGCGTAGCGGTGGTCCCCCAGGGATCCTTGGGATACCTGACGGTGTGACCGGCCGGCGAACTGCAACCCTTCGTCGCCACGCTGACCTCGCTCGAAGGCCGCATTCGAGCGAATGCGGCGATAGTGCCCGCAGGGGCCAACGGAGCCGTGAGCGTTTTCGCCACCAACACTACCGATGTAATCCTCGATATCAACGGCTATTTCGTCCCGGCAACCGATCCCGCCGGGCTGGCGTTTTACCCGTTGGCCCCGTGCCGGGTCGCGGACACCCGCAACTCGGCCAGTCCGCTCGGGGGGCCCTCTTTAGCAGCGCAAAGCACGCGCACCTTTCCGGTCGCTCAAAGCTCATGCGGAATTTGAATTTCGCCGCGGTGCCGAAGGGACCCTTGGGATATCTGACCGCATGGCCCACCGGGAAATCTCAACCGCTGGCAGCATCGCTCACTGCGCCGACCGGGACCGTTACCGCAAACGCAGTAATCGTGCCCGCCGGCACGAACGGGTCCGTGGACATATATTCGACGGACAACACGGATCTGGTGATCGACATTACCGGCTACTTTGCGCTGCCCGGGCCGGCGGACTTTCGCTTTACAATCTGTCTCCATGCCGGGTGCTGGACACACGGCAGCCAGCGGGTACGCCCGCTTTCAGCGGTCCGCGCGATGTGAATGTTGGATCGAGCGGCTGCGGCGCACCGCCCTCCGCGCGGGCGTACGTTTTTAACGCCACCGTTGTACCGCCGGGACCATTCGGCTATCTAACGTTGTGGCCGCAGGGACAGGCACAGCCGCTGGTTGCAACGCTCAATGCGATTACATCCAACATGGCGATCACGCCGACGCAAAACGGATCCATCAGCGCGTACGCTTTGAATCCGGCGCATCTGGTGTTGGATATCTTCGGCTACTTCGCGCCATAGGGCCAGAATCGCCTTCCCCAGAATCGACTTCCATGGATACCGAGGGGTCACGAAGCAGACGCCCAGTGCGATCCACGTGATCCGCAGGAGGTGCAGCACCAGGACTGCGATCTCCCACCGTTTCGAATCGCATCGTGCGATATAGTAGGCAACGCGCGGGCCTCTCACATGGAAAATCCGGTTCTATTCAGACGGTCTAATAGCGAGGAGCGAGTCAAGATGAAGGCACGAGTGTGGTTTTTGGCCATCGTGGTAGTTGGTATAGCGATGTCCGTGGGCCCCTTGCGGGCCGGAGCCGGCGCTCCGCAACTCACCGGCGAAGCGGTCCGCATCGACAGCGACGACATCGGCGGTGTGGTTACCAGCGCGAAGGGACCGGAGGCAGGGGTCTGGGTGATCGCGGAAACGACTGACCTGCCCACCAAATTCGTCAAGATCGTGGTCACCGATGACCGGGGGCGCTACGTGGTGCCAGATCTGCCGAAAGCGAACTACATGGTCTGGGTCCGCGGCTACGGGCTGGTGGATTCGACGAAGGTTCAGGCCACCCCAGGCAAGATCGTGAACCTGACGGCAGCGGTGGCGCCCAATTCGCGCGCGGCGGCGGAATACTACCCGGCCGGCTATTGGTTTTCGTTGATCCGGGTGCCGGACAAGAGCGAATTTCCCGGCACGGGGCCCAGCGGTAACGGCATTTCGCGAAACATGAAGAGCCAGGCCGAGTGGCTCAGGAACTTGAAGTCGGGCGGCTGCTGGGCCTGTCATCAGCTGGGCAACAAGGCGACGCGGGAGATCCCCAAGAACCTGGGCGCATTCGATTCCACGGCGCTCGCATGGGAGCGGCGTATCCAGTCCGGACAGGCCGGCGGCAACATGATCAGCGGCCTCAACCAGCTTGGCCGGGAGCGGGCGCTAGCGGTGTTTGCGGACTGGACCGATCGGATCGCCGCCGGCGAACTGCCGCCGGCACCGCCACGGCCGGAGGGCCTGGAGCGAAACGTCGTCATCACCCAGTGGGACTGGGCCGATCCGAAGGCGTACCTCCACGATGAGGTGTCGACAGACCGGCGGAATCCGAAGATCAATGCCAACGGCCTCATCTATGGTTCCCTCGAGCTGAGCGCGGATTATCTTCCCGTTCTCGATCCGGTACGCCACACAAGGAGCCAGGTGAAGTTGACGGTCCGCGATCCGAAGACGCCGCCTGCGGCGGAGCCGGCGATGCCACAGCCTTCGCCCTACTGGGGCGATGAAATCATCTGGACCAGCAAGAACAACGTGCACAATCCAATGTTCGATGAGAAGGGCCGGGTCTGGATCACCTCCGCCGTGCGCCCGCCGGCCAACCCGGACTTTTGCAAAGAGGGGTCGAGTCATCCGTCGGCGAAGCTGTTCCCGATTGCAAGAAGCGAGCGCCATCTAGCCGTGTATGATCCCAAAACGAAGCAGCTCACGCACATCAGCACGTGCTTCGGCACACACCACCTGATGTTCGCCGAGGACGCGAACAACACGCTCTGGACGAGCGGCGGAGGCCAGGTCGTCGGCTGGCTGAACACGAAGATGTTCGACGAGACGCACGATGAGGTGAAATCGCAGGGGTGGACCGCGCTCATCATCGACACCAACGGCAACGGCAAGCGGGACGCGTATGTGGAGCCCAATCAACCGCTCGATCCCACCAAGGACAAGCGTTTCGGCGGGGCGTTCTACGCCGTCGCCCCGGCTCCGGACGGTTCGGTCTGGGGATCGGTGTTGGGTTTTCCTGGCGCCGTCGTCCGGCTGAATCCGGGAACGAACCCGCCGGAGACCGCGCTGGCGGAAGTGTACGAGCCACCGTTCAACAACCCGAAGGCGCCCGTGCAGGGGTTCTCGCCTCGCGGGATGGATATCGACCGCAACGGCGTCGTCTGGGCGGCCCTGGCGAGCGGGCATCTCGCCAGCTTCGACCGCCGCAAATGCAGGGGGCCACTTAACGGGCCGACAGCCACGGGACAGCATTGTCCCGAGGGGTGGACGCTTTATCCGGAGCCGCTGCCGCAGATCAAAGGTGTTTCGGATCCGGGCAGCGCGGAGGGCAGCTACTACACGTGGGTGGATCAGTTCGACACTTTCGGGCTGGGCACAAACATCCCCATCAACACCGGCAACGCGTCGGAAGGGCTGCTGGTTCTGAAGGACGGCAAATGGATCGTTCTCCGCATCCCCTATCCGCTAGGGTTCTACACCAAATGGCTGGATGGCCGCATCGACGATCCCAATGGCGGATGGAAGGGCCGGGGGTTATGGGCGACAGTCAGTACCCGAGCACCCTTTCACATGGAAACCGGTAAGGGAACAACAAGCAAGGTCATGCACTTCCAGCTTCGCCCCGACCCGCTCGCCAAGTAAACGAATCAGCAAAGTAACACAACGAAGTTTTCCTGAGAGATTCTCCACCATACGTACACCTATTCGTCGAGGTATATTCGATGCCCGCGACCGCCGAACGCACCCACCAGATAATGAACACGCTGCTTCAAATGGAGAAGCAGTTCGGGAAGGGCGCGGTGTTGCAGCTCGGCTCGCGGAATGCGCTGCCGGTGAGCGTGATCTCGAGCGGCTCCATCTCGTTCGACTCGGCGCTCGGCGTCGGCGGATTCCCTCGAGGGCGCGTGATCGAGATATTCGGCCCGGAATCATCCGGGAAAACGACGATCGCGCTGCACCTGATCGCGGAGGCCCAGGCGGCGGGCGGCGCCGCGGCATTCATCGACGCGGAACACGCGCTCGACCCCGGCTACGCCCGCAAGCTAGGTGTGGACGTCGATAATTTGCTGGTCTCCCAGCCGGATTGCGGCGAGCAAGCGCTCGAAATCACCAGCGCGCTTGTCTCTTCAGGCGTGATCGACGTGGTGGTGGTGGATTCGGTAGCGGCGCTGGTGCCAAAGGCGGAACTCGACGGCGAAATGGGCGACAGCTTCATGGGGCTGCATGCCCGATTGATGTCGCAGGCACTGCGCAAGCTGACAGGCGCGGTGGCGCGCGCCAATGCATGCCTGGTCTTCATTAACCAGGTTCGCGAAAAAATCGGGGTCGTATTCGGGAACCCGGAGACTACCACCGGAGGCCGGGCGTTGAAGTTTTATTCCTCAGTGCGCGTCGAAGTCCGCCGAATCAGCTCGCTGAAGGAGGGCGAGCAGGTCATCGGGAACCGCACGAAGATCAAAGTGGTAAAGAACAAAGTGGCGGCGCCGTTCCGCGACGCCGAGGTCGATATTCTGTATGGCGAAGGGATTTCCCGCGAAGGCGACCTTCTTGACCTCGGAGCCGAGCAGGGCGTCATCGAAAAGAGCGGCTCCTGGTTCAGCTTTCAAGGCGAGAGGATGGCGCAGGGCCGCGACAACTCGCGCATCTTCTTGCGGGAGCACCCCCAAATACGCGACCGCATCGTCTCCGCGGTTCGTCAAAAAATCGGCCTGGCTAAACCCGAAACGGCGCTCCCCAAAGCGTCCGCCGCCCAGCCCGCCGGTGCGATCGCGCAATCCGCGTAAGTTTGACCCAAACCCGCTGGTTATGCTAACTTAGCGACTTCAGAGACAGTCCGTCGTAGATCGTCTCCATAAGTTCGTTAGCTCGTTCCCTGCACAATTTCCTGATGGAACAGACACTCCAAGCCCTCGGTGGGATTCTGCTGAAAGCGATCCCGACAGTCTGCCTGGTCCTGCTGCTGTACTTCTATTTCAAGGTGATGCTGTTCGGACCGCTTGAAAAGGTGCTGAAGCGGCGTGACGAGCTCACAGAAGGAGCGCGCAAGGTAGCCGCCGAGAGTCTGGCGGCGGCCGAGCGCAAGGCCCAAGAGTACGAAGCCAAGCTACGGGACGCGAGGGCCGAGGTCTATCGGGAACAGGAAGAGACGCGCCGCCGATGGCTTGAGGATCAAGCGTTGCAGATCGCCAAGGCGCGCCAGAGCGCTGAAGCCTTGGTGCGCGCCGCCAAGGAACAGATTGCGGCCGAAGCGGCCGCGGCGCGCGGGAGCCTGGCGGATACCAGCGCCGCGCTCGCCGACGAGATCGCCGCGGCCGTGCTTGTCCGGAGGGCCGGATGAAGCGGCTTGCCGCTGTTCTCGCGCTGCTTATTGTCTCTATCGCGTGCGCCAGCGCGCAGGAACCCGCTGAAGCGAAGAAGGAGCCGGGTATCGGTTGGAAATGGGCGAATTTCGTCATTCTTGCCGCCGGACTTGGCTACCTGCTGGCGAAAAACTTGCCTCCGTTCTTCCGCTCCCGCACCGCGGCCATCCAAAAAGGCATCGCCGAAGCGCAGGAAATGAAGCGTGACGCGGAAAAGCGCGCCGCGCAAATGGACGCCCGGATGAATGCCTTAGGCGCTGAGATCGAGAAGTTTCGCACGCAGGCCGGCGCCGAGATGCACGAGGAAGGCTCGCGCATCAGGCGGGAAACCGCGAAGAATATCGAAAAATTGCAACAGCAGGCCCAGGAGGAGATCGAATCCGCGAGCAAACGAGCGCGGCGGGAATTAAAAACCTACGCTGGCGAGCTCGCGCTCGACTTGGCCGAACAGCGCATCCGCGCGCGACTGGATGCGGCCACGGAGACCGCTCTGGTGGAAGGCTTCGTAAATGATTTGCAGCGGCAGGGAGCAAAGAACTAGATGCTCTCAGTGGTGGCAAAGCGGTACGCCAAGGCGCTGGTGGACGTGGTAACGGCGCCCGGTTCGGGAGTCGATCCTTCGAGGGCGCTTGCTGAACTGCGTTCGATTGAGCAGCTCATGGCCGCCTCGGACGACCTGCGCAATGCGCTGCTTTCACCGGCCGTTTCGCCGTCCCGAAAACGGGCGGTGGTAGCGAAGCTTATCGCGCCGATGGGCGTGTGTAAACAAGTGCGGAATTTCGTATTCGTGGTGATCGATCATCGCCGCGTCGCGGAGTTCGGCTCAATTGTTGAAGCTTTTGAAACGTTGCTGGACGAGCGTTTGGGTTTTGTGCGCGCCGATGTATCCAGTGCTCATGCGCTGACCGACCCACAGCGGGCGAGTCTCGAGGCGCAACTTTCGCGCTTGTCTGGAAGAACCGCAAAAGTCAAATTCTCCACCGATCCGGCGCTGCTCGCCGGAGTGGTGGCGCGCGTAGGCTCGGTGGTCTACGACGGAAGCGTGCGGGGGCAACTGGAGCGGCTGCGAGTAAAATTGGTGAGCGGGTAGTGGGGAATCGCGAAGTGTTGCCCGTCTGCCCACTGCCTACTACCTGCTTTCCACTACCACAAAGGAATTATGGCTCAGATTCATGCGGATGAAATCTCGCGGGTACTGCGCGAGGAAATCGAGAATTACGAAAAAGCGGTAAACGTAGCCGAGACCGGCTCCGTTATTTCGGTGGGTGACGGCATCGCCCGCATTTACGGACTCGAAAACGTGATGGCGGGGGAATTGATCGAGTTCAAGGGCGGCGTCTCGGGCATCGCACTCAATCTCGAAGAAGATCAAGTCGGCGGCGTGCTGTTGGGCGAATACTCCCATATCAAGGAGGGCGACGAGGTCCAGCGGACAGGCCGCATCATGTCGGTTCCCGTGGGCGAGGGCTTGATTGGACGGGTGGTGGATTCGCTCGGCCAGCCCATCGATGGCAAAGGACCCATTGAGGCAAAAGCCTACAATCCGATCGAGCGGCTCGCTCCCGGCGTGGTCGACCGGCAACCGGTTAAAGAACCCCTGCAGACCGGGATCAAGGCGATCGATGCAATGATTCCAATCGGCCGGGGCCAGCGCGAACTGGTGATCGGGGACCGCCAGACCGGCAAGACGACGGTCGCGCTGGACGCGATCATTAACCAGAAGGGCGGCGACGTGATCTGCATCTACGTCGCGATCGGGCAGAAGCGGTCGACGGTGGCGCAGGTGGTGAAAATACTCGAAAACCACGGTGCGATGGACTATAGCATCGTGGTGGCCGCCACAGCTTCGGATCCCGCGCCGATGCAATACATCGCCCCCTATTCCGGCTGCGCCATGGGCGAATATTTCCGCGACAGCAAGCGGCACTCGCTGTGTGTCTACGATGATCTTTCCAAGCACGCGGCGGCGTATCGTGAGATTTCACTGCTCTTGCGCCGGCCGCCGGGACGCGAGGCCTTCCCGGGCGACGTGTTCTACCTGCACAGCCGCCTGCTGGAACGGGCGGCGAAACTGTCGAATGATTTAGGCGGCGGTTCGCTCACGGCGTTGCCTTTCATTGAAACGCAGGCCGGCGACGTCTCCGCCTACATTCCCACGAATGTGATTTCGATTACGGATGGCCAGATCTATCTCGAAGCCGACCTGTTCAACGCAAACGTGCGCCCCGCGATTAACGTCGGCATTTCAGTGAGCCGCGTTGGCGGCAACGCTCAGATCAAGGCGATGCGGCAGGTGGCGGGGAGCCTCCGGCTAGACCTGGCGCAGTACCGGGCGCTGGCCGCCTTTGCGCAGTTCGGCTCCGAACTCGACAAGGCCTCGGCAGCACAGTTGACCCGCGGCAGCCGCATGGTCGAGATTCTGAAGCAGGGACAGTATTCGCCGGTTCCGGTCGAACGACAGATCTTGATCATCTACGCCGGAACCAACGGCTTCCTCGACGATCTGCCGGTTGAGCAATGCCGGCCATTCGAGGACGCATTGAACCGTTGGGTGGAGAACGCACATCCCGGCCTGCTTACGTCGATTCGGGAAAAGAAGAATCTCGACGATGCGATGAAATCTCAAATGACCGCTGCACTTAAGGAGTTCAAGACCAGCTTCGTCCGGGATCACGCGCGAAAGTAAATGCCCAGTCTGATCGATATCCGGCGGCGCGTCCGTTCGGTGCGCAACACGCAGCAAATCACCAAGGCCATGAAAATGGTGGCGGCGGCGAGGCTTCGCAAGGCGCAGGAACGGGCATTGGCGGCGCGTCCTTACGCGAGGATTCTGCAACAGGTATTGGCGAACGTCGCCGAAGCCGCGAGCCAGAGCCCCGATGCGGGCGAGCAGCCGCTGCTGGCGGTACGTCCGGAGAACCGCATTCTTCTGGTGGTGATCACGGCTGACCGCGGCCTGGCCGGCGGCTTCAACGCAAATCTGATAAGGCTGGCTCAGAACTTCATAAACTCACACAGGGATAAGGAGCTGACTTTCGAGCTGGCCGGGCGCAAAGGCCGCGATTACTTCCGCAAACGCGTACGCGAACAGATCCGCGGCGAGCACATCGATCTGTTCCGGAACGTCCGTTTCGAGGATGCCGAGAAGATTGCCGACGCGATCATCGAGCGCTTTTCCAACTCCGAGATCGATGCGGTGTATCTTTTCGTGAACGAGTTCAAGAGCCTGCTGGCTTCCCACTTGTCGGCGAGGCGTCTTCTGCCGATTGAAGTCCCCAAATCGCAGGCGTCGGCAGATTATATTTACGAACAGAAGCCGGAGGAGCTCCTGGGGAGCCTGCTGCCGCGCTATATCAGAACGCAGATTTTTCGCGCGCTGCTCGAATCTGCGGCGGCCGAACACGCCGCACGCATGACGGCGATGGACGCGGCGACTTCGAATGCGTCCGACGTAATCGATAAGTTGACGCTTTATATGAACCGCGTGCGCCAGGCCACCATCACCAAGGAGATCATCGAGGTGGTGAGTGGCGCCGCGGCCTTAGAGTGAATTGAGAAGCGCGTCGTGGGCCGCACTCGACGCTTCAAAAGAGGATGTCATGATTGTTGGCAAAGTAATTCAAATCGCCGGACCGGCCGTGGACATCGAGTTTCCGGAAGGGCAGATTCCCGTTATCCAGACCGCCATCCGGATCACGAGCGACGGGTTCAAGGTACCGGAGCCGATCGATATCATCTGCGAAGTCGCGCAGCACGTGGGCGAGGGCCGCGTTCGCACGATCGCGCTTCAGCCGACTGAAGGCCTCGTGCGCGGCATGCGTGCCGAGAGCCTGGGCGAGCCGGTCACGGTGCCGGTGGGCAAGGAGACGCTTGGGCGGGTGCTCAATGTGATCGGCGAACCGGTGGACAAGCTGGGCCCGGTAAAAACGGCGAAGCGCTACCCGATCCATCGCCCGGCGCCGGCGTTCGAGGAGCAGTCGACGGAACTGCAAATGTTCGAGACGGGGATCAAGGTGGTGGATCTGCTGGAACCCTATCTGCGCGGCGGCAAAATCGGCTTGTTCGGCGGGGCGGGCGTAGGCAAGACGGTCATCATTCAGGAACTGATCAACAACATCGCCCAGAAGCACGGCGGCGTATCGGTGTTTTCGGGAGTGGGCGAGCGGACGCGCGAGGGCAACGATCTGTGGCTCGAGTTCCAGGAGTCCGGCGTCATCGACCCGCACGACTGGAAGAAATCGAAGTGCGCTCTGATCTATGGCCAGATGACGGAGCCGCCAGGCGCGCGCCTGCGGGTCGGCCTTACAGGACTCACGGTAGCCGAATACTTCCGTGACGAAGAGAACCAGGACGTGCTGCTGTTTATCGACAACATTTTCCGATTTACTCAGGCGGGCTCGGAGGTATCGGCGCTGCTGGGCCGGATGCCAAGCGCGGTGGGCTATCAGCCAAACCTCGCGAGCGAAATGGGAGAGCTGCAGGAACGAATCACGTCGACCAAGACCGGCTCAATCACGTCGGTCCAGGCGATTTACGTACCCGCGGACGACTACACGGACCCGGCTCCGGCGACGACGTTCGCGCATCTGGACGCGACCACGAACCTGTCGCGCGCGATATCAGAACTCGGCATCTATCCCGCGGTGGACCCGCTGGCTTCGACGTCGCGCATTCTCGATCCGCGCGTGATCGGCGACGACCATTACAACGTAGCGCAGCAGGTGAAGCAGATCCTGCAGCGCTATAAGGATCTGCAGGATATCATCGCGATTCTGGGCGTCGACGAATTGTCGGACGAGGACAAACAGACGGTGGCCCGCGCGCGCAAAATCCAGAAGTTCCTCTCGCAGCCTTTCCACGTGGCCGAGGCCTTCACCGGCCGCAAGGGCAAGTACGTAAACGTCGCCGACACGGTCCGCAGCTTCAAAGAAGTCGTTGAGGGCAAGCACGATGAAGTTCCGGAGCAGGCATTCTACATGCAGGGCTCGATCGATGACGTGCTGGAAGTCTGGGATCAGATGAAGAAAGCCGCCTGAGCGATGGCCGACACCTTCGAGATCGAAATTGCCACGCCCGAAAAGCTGGTGATCCAGCAGCACGCCGAATTTGCGGAGATTCCGGGAAAGGACGGCTATCTGGGCGTCCTTCCCGGACACGCGGCGCTCCTGAGCGAACTCGGCGAGGGGGCGCTTTCAATCACCGCGGACGGTAAAACCGAAAGCCTGACGGTGTCCGGCGGCTACGTCGAGATCCGTGACAACCGGGTGCGCGTGCTGGCGGACCGCGTGGAACGGTAGGCTACGGCTTTTCCTTCCACCACCACAGTTCCGGCAGCGGCTTCTGTTGCGGCCACACCTGATTGAGCGTGTCGCCTTCCCACATTTCACCGTTCTTCATCACGTAACGGATGGTGTTGGTGTTGCGAATGTTCTCGAGCGGGTCCTTGTTCAGCACCAGCAGGTCGGCGAGCTTGCCTGGTTCAAGGCTCCCCAGGTCCTGGTCGTAGCCGATCGCTTCGGCGCCGTAGAGCGTCGCCGAGCGTAATACCTCGTGATTCGAGAGGCCGCCCGATCTGAGCGCCCACATCTCCCAGTGGCATTGGATCCCC
>QHXU01000163.1:11796-14339 GCA_003223065.1 Acidobacteriota bacterium
CCTGGGTGGCGAGTTTAGGGAACACGTGCTCCTCTTCGGAGAACCAGGGCCGGCGCTTGGCCCTTGTATCGAGGAGATCGTGAGGCATGAAGCGGCGGAGCTTGGCGTCATCGTGTACCGCCGTCGTCTCGTAGAAATAATTCTCGGCCCATGGGCCTCCGTAGGCCACCAGCAGAGTCGGCGTATAGAAGATGCCGGAGCGGGCAAAGATCTCCACGACGTCCTTATACAGTGGAACGATCGGCAGGGAGTGTTCGTTGCCGGCAAAGCCGTCGAGTGCGTGGGTCAGATCGAGCTTCAGATCGAGGCCTCCCTCGGTGGTGGGCATGATGCCGTTCTCCTTGCATGCCATCACCATCCACTCGCGCTGCTTGCGATTGCCCACCATGTAGGACTTGAGGGTGTTGGTCCGGTAATACTTCTTGTAGCGCGCGACCACGTTGCGCGCGTCGTCCAGGCTCTGAAAATCCGTGGACGAGAAAACGCCGGGGCCGGTATTGAACGCGCGCGGCCCGAGCATCTCGCCCATATCGATCAGATCCTCATAAGCGAACATGTCATTCGTGCTGGTCTGCGGGTCGCGGCCGGTGGTGACGCCGTAGGCGAGATTCGCCATCAGCGCCCAGTTCTGCAGATCGAGCTGGCCGCGCGCAACCTCCATCCAGTGGGCGTGGACGTCCACGATGCCGGGCATGATGGTTGCCCCGTGCACATCCATGATCTTCGCGCCCGCCGGCACGGTGACCGATCCGCGCTTGCCGATCGCGGCAATGCGATTGCCGGCGACAACAATTTCGCCGTCTCCGATGATTTCATCACCTTTCATCGTGATGAGCTTGGCGCCGCGCAGCACCACGGTGCCCGACGGCGTGTGACGCGGCTGCTCAATGGAGATCTCGATCTCCTGGGCCAGCGACTTTTTTGGTGCGGGCTTAGTGTCGGCCGCCTCGTCCTTCTTGTCGCTCTCGCTCTTTTCGCCCTCTCCTTCCGATTTCTTGTCATCGAAAACAACCGTCGAGACCGGCTGGCGGAAGAAGCTCGAGCCGAGCGCCCAGGTCATCGTTTTGCCGTCGTCGGCCCACTGGAAATCGTCGGCGCCTATATCGGTCAGCTTTTTGACCGGCACTGAAGGGGTGTTTACGTTAACCGCCGGCGTTTCTCCGCCGGGCGGCGGCACGGTGACGAGAAAGAGCTGCTCGTTCAGCTTGGCCAAGGTATAGCGGCCATCCGGCGAGATGCGGACGTCGGATGCGGGTGTGGGCTGAGGCCCGCGGCTACGGCCCTCCACCTTGATAATTGTCCGGCGATCGGTGCCGTCCCACCGGAACGATTGCAGGCCCTGATTAGAGTAGACGTAGATGCGGTCCTTGTCGTGCGTGAAATGAGGACGGCCGGTGCCGCGCGCGGGCACGATGAGGGTCGCATCGCCTCCGCCGGCAGGAATCCAGACGACGTCCATCCCCGTGGACGATGCCACGAAACCATTGGTACCCGTCAACCGAGCCTGTCTCGGCTGGCGCAGCGCGACGATGCGGGTCGAGTCCGGCGACCAGGCCGGATCGCGGTAACACGCCGGAATGCGGGTCAACTGGAACGGAGCCATCCGCACGCGTCTTCCAGATGTGCCCGCCTTCTTTCGCCCAACTAACATAGACGATCCACTGGCCGTCAGGCGACCACACCGGCTGATACTCGTGCGTGCCGGTTGCGTTGAGGCGCGTAGGCTTGCCGCCGGGAAGGTCCATCTTATATAGGTGTGTGAGCGAGGAGAAGACCACCTGCTTGCCATCGGGCGACTGCGCCGGCGCCTGGATCAGCCGGGCGCGCACCGGTCCTTCTTCCACGCGGGAAGCGAATTTTAACCGTGGCCCGAGGTCCTGCGAAACTTTGGCAGTAAAGGGGATGTCGCTTGCTTCGCCAGTGGCAACCTGGATGCGGTGGATCTTTCCGCCATAGGAAGCGATGACGTACCTGGAATCGGGCGTGAACGCGTAACCAGGCAACACGTCGCGAGTGGCGGCGGATTCCTGATCGTCGCGCTGCACCGGATACTTGAGCCACTTTTCCTCCCCTGTCGCGAGATCGCGTACGCGCAGGCCGGTTTCGGTATCGAAGCGCGTGCCGAAGACCAGCGTCGACCCGTCGGGCGAAATCACCGGGCGGAATGCCGACCCCGGGGCGCTGGTGATCACGTCCTCATCGCCGGTAGTGCGGTCGCGCCGGACGATCTGCCAGATCGGAAAATTCGCGTTGTAGCTGAAGTTCCCTGTGCGCCGGGCGTAATAAAAGTACTTCCCGTCGGGCGACGCGACGACACCCAGTGCACGCACGCGCTGCTGCGGCGGCGTGTTGGCCTCGGCCGGTGACTTGGTTATCTGCACGCCGGAGCCGCCCTGGATGCCATACATCCATATTTCGTGTAGCCCGGTCGGGGGCTTTCGTGAAACCAGGACGAACTCCCCGTCGGGAGTCCATGAGGGCGATTCGAAATCGCCCTGCGCATCCTTGCTCAACTGCTTCGGCTCCGTGCCGTCCAGTTTGCA
>QHXU01000164.1 GCA_003223065.1 Acidobacteriota bacterium
TTTTCCGCACACAGTCGCGCGGCGGTTACGTATTCACGCTGCTCGTCGTCCAGGTTGGTTTCGAGCAGTAGATCGGCCATTCCCAGAATGCCGCTCAAAGGAGTTCTGATCTCGTGGTTGAGACTGGACAGAAACATTCCTTTAAGCTGGTCGAGCTCACCTTTGGGAGCCGCGCCGGGTCCCGTTTGGGGAACGCGATCAGCTTCTGCGGTACTGCGCACCTCAACCGGCGACGCTGCTTCAGCCATGATCGATCCACAATATGTATCGGCGGGCTCTGAGGGGGAGTTTAGGGGTTTTCTCTGAGCGTACGACCGCGGGGAGTGGCCGTAAATTACTGATTTGTTATGAATAAGACCGACTCAGGCCGTTCCAAAACGCCTATTGCTTCTTGACCGGCGGCTTCTCGTCCTTCTTCTTTTCGTCTTTCTTCTCGTCAACAGGGTCGCCGAAGGTGACCTTCACGTCGGACCGAAACTGCTTGTAATCCTCGTATTTCACAGTCTGCTTGATGCGCTGGTCATTATCCTTGAAATGTAGTGTGTCGTTAGCGATGGTGTAGGTAGGAAACCAGTACTTGCCATCGATCTGCTCGCGATAAGTTTCGAATTTCGGGAATTGATTATCGGAGCTCTTCTTGATCACACCGACGCCGCGGCCGTAGGTTTTCACGATCTGCAGGTCGCGGTCGTCCACCCACACCTCGCCCGTGAAATAGCGCTGCCCTTGCTCGAGCTTTTTGGGCTTCACCGCGAACACGTAGCACGAAATCTCATCCAGGGTCTGTTTGCCTAGATAGCGGATCAAATATTTCGGAATTTCATTGGTCGTGAGCACGAAGGGCTGGACGCTACGCAGGTCCTCCATGTCTTCCGGCGTCAGAAGAATGTTGTGCAGCGTGGGCACGGGTGAACGCACCACGTGTTCGGTGCGCTTGCCGTCCGGTGTGAAGATGATATCGGACACCATCTCCCATTTGCCGGTGGGATTCCCGGCCTCATCCAGTTCCTGGATACGTGAGGTCTGCCGGTACGTGTAATTTTCACGGGCGCGCGCGAAATCGGCTTCCTTAGCCGCGAATTTCTGGATGATGTCGTCGATCTGCGCCTGCGTCAGCTCTGTCGAGTCTGCTGCCAGAAGCATCGCAGCGCCAAAAAGAGCGATGCCGAGTGTCCACATGAGAAACTCCTATACCATCCCGACGAACGCCGGCTACGCGCGGTTTCCGAGCATTTGCTTGGCGATCGTCACCCGTTGCATGTTGCTGGTGCCTTCGTAGATCCGGCCGATTTTGGCGTCACGATAGAGCTTTTCGACCGGATAATCCTTCGTGAACCCGACTCCACCGAAAACTTCGACCGCGCGCGAAGCCACGCGCTCGGCCACCTGCGAGGCGAAAAATTTGCACATCGCCGCTTCTGTGACGAAAGGCAGGCCGGCGTCACGCAGGCGCGCAGCGTTATAGACCATCAGCCGCGCCGCCTCCACTTCCACCGCCATCTCGGCGAGATCGAACTGCACGCCCTGAAACTCTGAAATCACTTTGCCGAACTGCTTGCGCTGCCGCGAGTACGTGAGTGCGTGACCGAGCGCTCCCTGCGCCAGACCGGCCATCTGGGCCCCGATACCGATCCGGCCTTCGTTCAGCGTCTCAATGGCGATCTTGTATCCCTTGCCCACGTCGCCGATCACGTTCGCCTTCGATACCTGGCAATCGTCGAGGATCAACTCGCAAGTCGACGAGGCGCGGATGCCGAGCTTATCCTCCTTCTTGCCCACCTGGAAGCCGGGGAAGTCGCGCTCAATCAGGAACGCCGTGATTCCCTTGTAGCCCGCTTCCGGATTCACGTTAGCGAAGAGCAGGAAAAGACCCGCTTCGGCGGCGTTGGTGATCCACAGCTTGCGTCCGGTGAGCCGGTAGTGGTCGCCCGCATCGACGGCGCGCGTGGTGAGCGCGAAGGCGTCGGAACCCGATCCGGCCTCGGATAAAGCGTAAGACGCCACCGTGTCGCTCGAGAGCCGCGGCAAGTAGCGGCGCTTCTGGTCCTCATCCGCCCACCGCAGAATGGCATTGTTGAACAGCGTATTCTGCACGTCCACAATCACCGCGGCGGAGGGATCGACTTTCGCAAGCTCCTCGATCGCCAGAATCGATTGGAAGAAGTACCCGCCCTGCCCGCCGTATTGTTCCGGGATGTCGATTGCCATCAGGCCAAGATCGAAGAAATCCTTCAACAGGTCTTTGCGGAAAACTCCGGCCTCGTCCATTTCGCGCACGTGCGGGGCGATGCGCTGGCGCGCGAACTTGCGGACGGTCTCCTGGAACATCTTTTCCTCTTCGCTAAGCTGCGTAAGGGGAACGGCGATGCGCTTGTCGGTAGCCAGCATCAATTCAATTGTATATTGGCAGAAGCCAGGAGCCGGAATGACGGATTGGAAGAAGATCGCGGCGGCGTTGGAGCCGCCGATCCCCGCAGCCGATATTGAGAAGATCGTGCCGGTACTCGAGGCCCTGGAGGCTGCGTTCCGGCCTCTTCAAACATCGATTCCGCCGGGCACGGATGTGTGGACAGGGCCGGAAGACACGCAATGACCATACTCGAAGCCGCTGTCGCGTTGCGGGCCAAGAAGGTCTCTTCACTCGAACTGACCACCGACGCGCTCCGCCGCATCGCTAGCGCCAATCGGCGCCTCAACGCATTCATCACGGTGCTCGAAGAGGAGGCCCGCGCACGTGCCCAGACCTGCGACGAGGAAATCGCGCGGGGCATGGATCGAGGGCCCTTGCACGGGGTCCCGATCGCCCACAAGGATCTCGTGCTCACGAAAGGCATACATACGACAGCCGGGTCGAAGCTCTTCTCGGATTTCATTCCCGATCATGACGCGGATATCGTCACGAAGCTGAACGACGCCGGTGTGGTGCTGCTGGGCAAGACCGGACTGCACGAGCTTGCCTACGGAATCACGTCTAACAATCCGCACTTCGGCGCGATCCACAATCCTTGGGACCTTGACCGGATTCCCGGCGGGTCGAGCGGTGGCTCGGGTGCGGCCGTTGCGGCCGACCTCGTTCCGATGGCGACGGGGACGGACACCGGAGGGTCGATCCGCATTCCGGCTTCGTTCTGCGGCGTGGCAGGTCTGAAGCCTACCTACGAGCGGGTCAGCCGCCGGGGCGTGCTGCCGCTCGGCCTGACGCTCGATCACATCGGGCCCCTCACCCGCACGGTTCGTGACGCGGCGGTAGCCTTTCACGCCATGGCCGATCACCCAAGCGGATACGTTCCGCCCGCGCAAGCCTACATTCGGGGGCTACGCATCGGCCTGCCCCAAAACTACTATTTCGATCGCATCGACGTCGAGGTCCACGCTGCCGTACGCACCGCAGTACAAACCGCGGCGGCGCTCGGCGCGACGATCGTCGATGTGCGTGTGCCGGATATCGACGCGCTGAACGTCGTCGGGCGTGTGTTACTGCTCAGCGAGGCGGTCAGCGTGCTGCGGCCGCATCTCGGCCGCCGTGCCGATTTCGGGACCGATGTACTGGCGCTGCTCGACCAGGGACGGCTCATTCCAGCTGCTGATTATCTGGACGCGCAGCGGCTGCGGCGAATCTTCATCCACGAGTTCTCGAAGCTGTGGACGCAAGCCGATTGCGTCTTCACGCCGGCGACGCCTATTGCGGCGCCCAAAATCGGCCAGACGACAGTGCAGATAGGAGCGGCGACGGACGACACGCGCCTGGCCACGACACGATTCGCCCGCGGGATCAACGTGCTCGGCGTGCCCGCGCTGGCGATGCCGTGCGGGTTTACGCAAGCCGGCCTGCCGATCGGGCTGCAGATTCTGGCGGCGCCGCTACAGGAAGACCGGCTGCTACGGATCGGCGCTGCGATCGAAGACGCCCTGGGAGTTATAAGCCGCCGGCCAAACGTGGCGTGAGCATCGCCCTACTCCGGCAGCTTCTCGCCCGGCTCGGGCAGCCAGAAGCTCAGAGCGAATCCCAGGGCGTAAACGAACAGCCCCACGGCCGCTGCTGCGTAGGCCAGCTTCGTGAATGGCGTAAAGCCGGGCATCAAGCTGGCCAAGTGGGTGGTCACGTACGCCGCCGATGTGCCGAGCATGCGCCCACCGACGTTCGCCGCAAACCCTTCTCCGGTTCCGCGCAAATATGTCGGATAGACCCGCGGCAGGTAATTTCCCCAGAAACTTAACTGCGCTACCGTCGTGAATCCGACGCAGAAGATACCGATTTTGAGTGTTTCAAGATCCTGGACCGCCGGGTACAGGAACACGAACGGCAGCAGGAACATTCCCGGCACCTGAAAAGCGCGCAACAGCGCGCGGCGGCTCACGATGACGAGCGCCAGCGCCGCGAGCACGAGGCGCCCGGCGAGCCCTCCCATCTCCTGGAGGAACTGCACGCTCGAGATCACCTGGCCACGCTGAGCCGGAGGAAGTTTCGCCACTTCCGCCAGTCCTGGAACAATCTGCGGCAGTTGCTGGATCGCCCCGAACGCAGCGCCGTAGCCGCAGGCGAACAATAGCGCGGTCACGATGGTAGTGCGGCGGTACTCCGGCCGGAACAGCTCGGCGATGCTGGGCCGTTTCAAGGTGCCCGCACGCCGCTTCTGCTCCCACGCCGGCGATTCCGGCAGGAACGGCCGGATAATCGCCAGTGGAATCGCCGGTATCACAGCCGAGATGAGCGTGTAGCGCCACGCTGCGTGGCCTCCGTAGATCGGAGGTAGAGCGGCGCCGAATCGATTCGATAGATAGAATGCGCTGGTGACCAGCGCTCCACCAAGCGACGAAAACGCCTGCGTGTAGCCAAGGACCGCTTCGCGCGTCTTCGGTTCGGGAAACAATTCGGCCAGCCATGCCACGGCAGCGACGAATTCGACGCAGACTCCGATGAAAGTGAGGGAGCGGAAGAGCAGCAGCATCGGCAGCGTGGTGGAGTATCCCGCCGCCAGGGCCGAGAACGTGTAGAGCATGATGCTCCACACCAGGATGCGTCGGCGTCCGAAACGGTCTGTAAGATAGCCGCCGATCAGGCCGAAAAATCCGCCGGCCAGCGCGGGAACCCAGAATAGGTTCGCCGCCCAGTCCCGGTACAGCGGCGACCCTGGTTTGAGATTTCCCAGTTCCAGTAGCGCGGGCTGCAGTATCAGCGGCGCCACCAGCACGGAGTAGATGTCGAACGCGAACCCGACGGCGGCGACGCCACAAATGATCCACTTCACCGGAGTGGAAATTCGGGCGGGCGGGAGACGTGAGCCGGAGGCCGACATCAAGAAACGTCAGGCTATCACAGTGAGCCCAGCCGGAGCACCGCCCGGCGAATTTTGGCTTGGCGTTGCAGCAGCTTTAGATAACCGGTTTCCTCTGGGGCGTGCTTGGCGCGGATGATTGCTTTGGCCGTGACGCCGGGAATTCCGCGAAGCAATGCGCGCCAAGGCTCTACGTTTCCTCCGCGGCCGATTTTATAGCCGATTTTGCGCACTTCGAAGCGGTCCCATTCGTGCCCGCCGCCGTAGATCAGCGGAGCTTGCGCCAGGCGGCGCAAGATCGCGGGCGGAGTCCGGTAACCCGGACGCGACGCGATTTTCTCTTCCTCGCGCGCCACGAGCCGCCCGACCTCATCTGATACGGGACGGAACCCCAGTTTGCGATAAAACCAGAACGCTCCGGACTCGATCGCCTCTTCGTTTTCACGCCCGAGCTGATACGGATCGATGGAATAGCACGTTACGCCGAGGTCGTGGCGGAACAGCTTCAGCAGGCGGGCGTAGAGCCACGCCGTCTCGCCCTCGCGAAACGTGTAGTAGAGGTTGAAGCCGACCTCCATCCGCTCGAAAAGCGAAAGGCCCTCGATGTAACCGATGGGCACGCCGTTCTTGAAGAACATCCCACAGTGATAGGCACGCAGCGGCAGCCGCCACCGGTCGGGCACGCCGCAGAAAACGATATCGACGCCGCGGCCAAGGTCGGCGCGGTAAACGTGTCCGGGATCCGGGTGCGTGAATCCGTACAGCTCCCGATAGCGCACTGCGGAGGTGTCGGCGATCAGCTCGAGAATCTTTTTCGCGCGCGGCGGAGGCACCCGTTTCACTGCAATCGCGGGTGAGGCAAACTCGGCCTCGAGTGAAATCTCGCTGCGCTTCAAAAACGGCGTGGTGTGGTAAAAGATTTTCTCGCGCGAAATCCGTGTCCGNNCCTTGCAGCGGCCGAGTCACCCAACGTCCACCGCAAGGGGATTTCCAGGGAATCGTACACGTCCGGCGGCAGACGTTCGGTTAGCCAGGCGACACTTCCACGCGCCGCATCAAACCAGCGCTTCCAATCCGGGTGCGGCTCAACCGCCCAGTCCTCGGCGGCAAGTGGAAGCAAGCGGGCCAGCACAGGCCCGAGTCGGCCGGCGTGCTCGTAATTCTCCCAGTCGATTCGAATCCGGCGGCCGTGGCGCGCGGCCAGACTCCTGGCGGTCTCGTAGCTGAAGTTGGTCGAAAGCGACGTGCCGGCGATACCCGAGATTTCGGGATCTTGGAACGGCTCCTCGTCGACGCCCCGCAGGCGGTCGCTGAATGAGAACAAGATCTCGTCGGCCAGTCGCAGAACGCGGGGGCTCGGTGGGTAGGCGCGCAGAAAGAGCAAGTCTTCGTGCAGGCGAATGAGCTCGGCGGGATCGCGAAACCTGGCGTACCGCAAGCGCTCGAGAAGAGCGGCTGCCTGGCGCGCCGCATCCCGGCCAAACCGGCCTTTCAGCGCCGAGAGCTGGTCGAGCGCGCGCATTCGCTCAGTGTAACGTGCGCCACGATGCTAAATTGGAAGGAATGCAAAAAATTGACAACGTGGCCGAACTCGCCGCCATCTGCAAACGGATGCGGCGTCAGGTCATCGAGATGATCACCGAAGCGAAGTCGGGCCATCCCGGCGGATCTCTGTCCGCTACTGAAATCGTCGTGACACTTTTTTTCGACGTGTTGCGTCACGATCCGTCGAATCCGAAATGGAATGGCCGTGATCGTTTCATTCTCTCCAAAGGGCACTGCTGCCCTGTTCTCTACGCGGTCATGGCGGAGTTCGGTTATTGCCCGAAGGACCAGCTCAACACGCTACGGAAGGTCGGATCGATTTATCAGGGTCATCCCGATGTGCGCTTCCTTCCGGCGCTCGAGGCTTCGACCGGCTCGCTCGGCCAGGGATTGTCGCTCGCTATCGGCATGGGGCTTGCGGCGCGCCTCGACAATAGCCCTTCACGCGCGTACGTAATGCTCGGCGACGGCGAGATTCAAGAGGGCCAGATCTGGGAGGCGGCCATGTTCGCCGGCAACAATCATCTCGATAACGTGTGCGCCATCCTGGACTACAACGGAATCCAGCTGGACGGATTTGTCAAGGACATCATGAATCTGGAGCCGGTGGCGGATAAATGGCGCGCCTTCGGCTGGCACGTGATCAGCACCGATGGCCACGACATCGCCGCCCTGCAGAAAGCATTCGCGGAGGCGGCGGCGGTAAAAGGCAAGCCACACACTATAAAAGGCAAAGGCGTTTCATTCATGGAAAACAACCCCAAGTTTCACGGAATGGCTCCGACACGCGAAGAAGCCGCCCGGGCTTTCCTGGAGCTTGCATAATGATCACGAAGACGAAATTCGAATGGAAACTCGGCGCGGCCACGCGCGAGGCCTTCGGCAAGGCGCTCGTCGAGTTGGGGCGCACTAACGCGGACGTCGTCGTACTCGACGCGGATCTCTCCAAGTCCACCTACACGGCCGAGTTCGGCAAGCAGTTTCCCGATCGCTTTTTCGAGTGCGGAATCGCCGAGGCGAACATGGTTGCGATCGGCGCCGGCCTCGCCGCGTCGGGAAAAATTCCGTTCGTGTCGAGTTTTTCCGCCTTCGTGCTCAACAAGGGCTTCGAGCAACTGCGCGTCACCGCGGCGTTTCCCAACGTCAATTTGAAAGCGGTGGGGACGCACAGCGGGATCTCGATCGGCGAGGATGGACCGTCTCAAATGAGCATCGAGGACATCAGCCTGGCCTGTTCGCTGGCGGGGTTCGTAGTGATGTGTCCTGCCGACGAAGTGGCGATGATGAAGCTGATCGAAGCGGCGGTCGAGTTCCAGGGCCCGGTATTCATTCGCGCCGGCCGCGCCAAGGCGCCAGTGGTATACGCGCCGAACCAGGAGTTCACCATCGGGAAGGCGGTCGAACTGACGGAAGGCACGGACGTCACGCTGATCGCCACGGGATTGCTGGTAGCCGAATCGCTTCGCGCCGCCGAGGCGCTCGAAGCCGATCGGATTTCGGCGCGCGTAATCGACATGCACACCATCAAGCCTCTCGACCGCGACGCCATTGTTCGGGCTGCCAAGGAGACCGGGGCGATCGTGGTGGCGGAAGAGCACCTGGTCGACGGCGGGCTCGGCGTCCGCGTAGCTCAAGTCGTGGCTGAAACGCATCCAGCGGTAATGGAGTTCATCGGTATTGACAATCGCTACGCCGAATCCGGCTCGCCCGATGCTTTGTTGGACAAATACGGTTTCCGGGCGGTGAATGTGGCGGAGGCCGCACGGCGTGCGGTGAAGCGGAAACGCTGAAGCCGGCCATGCCGACGAGCCATGACTGCGATGACGTTGCCGAGGCGTGCGTGAAAGCGCAGACCGGACTTCGCCGCGCCGGCGCGGCGCTCCACGACGACGTCGGCCCGCTGCTTTCGGCGGCGGGACTTCGCCTTCAGCTTCTGGCTATGGATTTTCCGAAGGCCACGGAGCGGGTGCGCGAGGTGCTGGACGTGCTGAACGACGCCATGGAGCGCGTGCGCGCGCTCAGCCAGGTCCTGAATCCGTCGCCAGTTTACCGCGTTGGGTTCAAGACGGCGCTGGCTGATCTGGTGGAGAAACATCGGCCCTCGGTCGCCGGAGGAATAACGTTCCGTTTCGACGCCTCGGCTCAGATACCGGTCGAAGCGGCAGCGGCGATTTACGAAGCCGCAGTGGTGGCGCTGGTCGATGCCGTGGAGCGCGCCGGGGCAACGCGTGTGGACGTTTCGGTCAGCGGCTCGAATAGCTTGACCCTGCGTGTGAAGGACAACGGGGCCAGGCGCCGCTCGCGCCGGACGATGGCAGCGGCCGCGCTGCTGGCCCGCCACGCCGGATTTGCTCTTGCAGTTTCAACAGGAAAGAGTACAATTGTTTCGATCCGCTATGCCCTTCGACGTTCTTCTCGTGGATGATCACAAGATCATGCGGGATGGCATCAAAGCCATCTTGGGGAGAGATGCCGACTTTCGTGTGGTAGGAGAAGCCGAGACCGGCACGGACGCCGTCCAGTTCGTCAAGCGGCTGCGGCCGGATCTGGTTCTCCTGGACATTGGGCTGCCTGGGCTGAACGGCGTGGAAACCACGGCGGAGATCCTGCGCCACCAGCCCGATTGCAAGATCGTCATTCTCTCGATGTACGACGATGAAAACTCGGTGGTTGGCGCTATCCGGTCGGGGGCCCGCGCTTTCATTCTGAAGAAGGCCTCCGATACCGACCTTTTGGACGCCATGCGAACGGTGGCTCGCGGCGGCGCGTACCTGAGCCCGCAGGTGTCCGATCGCCTTCTGACCCGTATCCAAAAGGGCGATCTGGAGGCGCGCCAGAGTCCGTCCGCGCTCGAGGTTCTATCGCCTCGCGAGTTGCAGGTACTGCGAATGGTGGCCGAAGGCAAAACCAGCAAAGAGATCGCGGTTATGCTCGACTTGCGCGAGCAAACGGTGCGCAGCTATCGAAAAACCATGATGAAGAAGTTGGGCGTGAATAACGTCGCCGGACTCACCCAACTTGCGCTGTCCACTGGTCTGACCCAGCTTCCCCGTGGGCTGGCGGCTGCGAATGAACACGATTGAGCGGGACTCGCCATGGGGACGGATCCCGGTCGCCGACGCGCATGTCCACTTTTTCTCGCATCCTTTCTTTGAAGCCCTGGTTGCGCAAAAGCCTGGACTGACTCTCGAGGCGGTGGGGACGCAACTGGGCTGGCAGATACCACCGCCCGAGCCGGAAGGGCTGGCCACCGTCTGGGCGCGCGAACTGGACCGGCACGGCGTCGCACGGGCGGCCCTGATCGCGAGCGTGCCCGGCGACGAGGAATCGGTCGCCGCGGCTGTCCGCACGCATCCCGAGAAATTCTTCGCGTACGCCATGGTCAATCCGCGCGCGCTGCGCGCCGGCGCGCTCGACCAGGTTCATGTGGCGTGCCTCTTCCCCGCCATGCATGCCTACTCGATTCAGGACGAGAACGTCCGGCCGCTGTTTGATTGGGCGGAGCAACAGGGCCGAGCTGTCTTCGTGCACTGTGGCGTGCTGAGCGTCGGCGTGCGCAAGAAACTGGGGCTGGAGTCACGGTTCGACATGCGCTTCTCGAACCCCATTGACTTGCATTCGGTGGCGCTGCGACACCCCAGAGTGCCGATCATCGTGCCGCACTTCGGCGCCGGATATTTTCGCGAGGCGCTGATGCTCGCCGATCTTTGCCCGAATGTCTATTTCGATACGTCGAGCTCGAATCACTGGATGCTCTACCAGGAGTCGCACATCGACCTGCGCCAGGTGTTCCGGCGCGCTCTCGATGTAGCCGGTCCAAAGCGGCTGTTGTTCGGCACGGATTCCTCGTTTTTCCCGCGCGGCTGGCATCACCAGATTTTTGAGGACCAGGCCCGAGCGCTATATGAGCTTGGCCTGAGCGGTGCCGACGCGCGCGCTATCTTCGGCGAAAATCTCCTGAGAATTCTTCTGCACTGATGCAACGTCTATAGCGTGACGCTGAGAATACGCTACCTGCCGCGGCGCGGCAGGTTTGTGTACCCAATCGAGCCGGCTCCGCGCACCGCTCTGCTGGTGCCGTGGTTCTATTCAAAGGGCAAGGTGCGGGTATTTTGCAACGGCTGGAGCGAAGAAGTAGCAAAGTTTGCTCCCGAGGCGGTCGCCGCCACTCCAGTGCAACTCGAGGCGCTAATAGCGTCTGGTGTCCCATCTCTACGCAACGCTGTGATTGCGCTGCTGCGCCCGGGTGAGCGGCGGCTGACGGATGCGGACCGGGAACGCCTATGGCGCGCGTTCCATGTCCCGGTTTTCGAGCAAATCATCGGAGAACGGAACGAACTGCTGGCCACCGAGTGTGAGGCGCACGACGGACTTCACGTCGTGTCAAACACGCTCGTGATTGAACAGCATGCGGGGTTGAATGTGGGCCAGGCACTCGATACCACGCCGTGCGCATGCGGCCGAAAAAGCTCGCGGCTCGTCGCCGCCGAGTCCAACGAGCTTGTCAGGAGCATCGCTGCCTATGCACGCTAAATCAGTTATGCTTGCGCTCACGCTTCTTGAAGTGAACACGCGGCGTGTTGAACCGGGAATTATCGTCATTGAACTCAACGGACGCATGACGCTGGGTTATCGGCTCGCCGAGCTGGAGTACTCGATTAAGGACATGATTCAGCAAGGGTGCCGTAAGCTCGTGATTGACCTCACTAAACTCGACTCGATGGACAGTTCAGGCGTCGGTTTGCTGGCGATGTGCGCGGCCGCGATAAAGAAGGCCGGCGGCGAGATGCGTGTGGCGGGCGCGAATGCGCGCGTGTCGCGGGTTTTCGAGATCACTCGCCTTGACGATGCCGTCGCGATTCTGGCGGACGCCGGCTCTGCCTGCCGTAGCTTTGGCGCCACCGGATCTGACGCTATAATGCGAACAGTCCCACTCGCGCGAACGTGGCGGAATCGGCAGACGCACTGGATTTAGGTTTCTGTTTGCGCGTTACTCGCGCTTATTTTCCGTTATTTCCCTTCCCGCAGTACCGGATTACTGACCCACAAAACACATGGCATAAGCCCCAGATTAGCCCCAACGCGATGTTCGCGTATGCGGAAGTTCCTTGACCTTTGGAAATCGCGCATGACGACCCTCGGTTGTTCACAGATAGTGGCTACTTTGCATAGATAAAATCCGGATACCGAACAATCTGGTCGTTTGGCGACTTGGCAGCGATGCAGTAAATCTGCTCGCCTCGGTGATCCGTGGTAAATCCTTCATTCCGCAAAAGGTCATACACCCAGGTGCCTAGGGACGCGTCGCAGCGGGTTGTAAAAAACTGCTGGATTCGAAACCCGGCGCAGTTTAGCACGTTTTGTAATTCGATAGACGTGTATTCACGCACATGTACACCCTTGATCTCACCTTTTTCCGGCAGAGGATAGGAAGAGAATACCTGCGCATTTCGATTCCCCTGGAGGAGGTTGGCAATGCTCGAAATACTAGCGGAGTTCGGAGTCGTGATGAGGAGCTTTCCGTCCGTCGTCAGAACCCGACTAATCTCCAGCAGCATGTGCATCGGATCCTTTTCCAAATGCTCAATGATCTCGCACGCTAGAACAAGATCGAAGCAATCATCGGGGTATGGGAACATGTCCGATTCGACATCGAACAGGTCGATGTCGCAAGCAAAAACCTCCCGTCCGGCAATCGATGTGCTCCTTCTCACGTTGAGCCCGAGCTGCCCGAAATAGGCTCCGCGTATCTCCTCGTAGCCGCATTTCAACTTGAGCGCCGGTGTCATCTGCATGTAGCAGCCTAACTCCAGCGCACGGCTCGGCCGTCGTAGAGGACGCGGAACAATAGAGAGAGTCGTTGCAAGTCGGTTAAGGTGCATCATCAAGTACGCTCGCTCCTCCGCGCTGGAGGAATCCAGCGTGAGCAGAAATTCCTTGAAGGCGGCAGCGCTGGGGTCACTGTCGGGTGCTGGTGAGTCGATGACAACCCGCTGTCCCTCCTGACAGAGCCGCGCATCGATTTCCCTTAGGGCGCGTCGCACGGCCCTCAAAACCAATGACTGCACCCTGTTCACCGACGTGTTCTCCAATACCTCAGAGGTTGACGCGCCTGAAATGAGATAGCCCGGATGGTCGTTGAAGTTTGTCGCTCTCGACTCTCATAGCCTACGCGACGCCGGTGCCTTTCGCAATCCGTTTTTTGGAAACGGCATTGGCCATCGAAGACAGTAACATCGGAATCTGGCGATGGTAGTTCCGAACGTAATGCGGCGTATCCAGCCCGGCTGCGCAAAGAGCGGCAAACAACCCGCCAACCATCATCCGCTTCGAGAGACCCCTGGAGCAGAGCCCCATGTTGAGTCTCATAAGCCCCATTTTGAGCCCCACAGCATGCTCCTCTGAACGCACTTTGAACTCCATTCAACTGTTTGATGATAAGATCGTTATACCCATCGCGCGAACGTGGCGGAATCGGCAGACGCACTGGATTTAGGTTCCAGCGCCCGCAAGGGCGTGTGAGTTCGAGTCTCACCGTTCGCACAAACAAATCGAGAAAATCAACGAAACACTTTCGCTGGTAATCTTGGCTCATGGTGATAACTCTTGATGATTCTGGCATTCGTTTGCTTGTTGCTTGCGGCTTTGGGACTGGTTACGCCCAAGGTGAATTTGGGCTGGTTAGGACTCGCCTTCTGGGCGTTAAGCCAGATCTTGCGTTAGTTTTAGTGGAGGATCTTCTCAAAGACCCAGGTCGTACGCCCTTGCAGCCAGCGCAACAGCTCCGCGTCGATCTCTTTTGGATCCGTGAGTTTTACCTCGAGGTGCCAGCGGTTCTTTGACACTTGTTCTGCTTTCGAAATCCTGGGGTTCTTTATGCGGCTTGCGGCCTTTAAGGTAAGTAACAGATGTTGCTTTCGGAGCTGTACGCCGGCAAAGGCCGATCCGCGAACGAAATGGATAGAAGTCTTCTTCACGTCTTCCCTGAAAGGCCCAATCGGACCGAGCGCACTCAGCAATTCTCTGTATAGTGGATTGTCCCTCAACCTAGTTACGGAGGTGTTTCCTGCCTCAGTCTTTCAATTCTCCAAGAAAAACCTTGATACGTGCATGAATCCCGTCCCGAACTTTACGGAAAACAGTCTTTCGCTGTTCCTCTGGCCCTTGCGCGGCTGCCGGGTCTTCAAAAGACCAATGCAGCCGGCGGGTGTTGGCGGGGAACACAGGGCAGGACTCCTTCGCGTTATCGCAAACGGTGATTACGTAGTCGAATTCCCGTCCTTTGAACTCGTCTACCGGCTTCGATCGTTGCCCTGAAATGTCGACGCCGATCTCGTTCATAACGGCGATGGCTTCCGATCGAACCTGGCTCGGCCTGGTGCCCGCCGAGAACACTTCAAAACGATCTCCTGCCTCATGACGCAGAAGCGCCTCGGCCATTTGGCTCCGTGCGGAGTTGCCCGTACACAGAATCAGAACACGCATCGTGCCAGCCACAAATCCGATGCTTCTATAATACTAGAATTATGGAAGCTTTAGGCGGCGGTCACTTCTGTCCCGGAAAAAGCTGCCTTAGAAACTCCTCGTCTTCGAGGATCCCCCGGAAAGCCGGCCGGAATCGGGCGCTCGATTCGAACTGCTTCCGGAAATTCTCATTTCCTTGTTGCCCCTTCTTTAATTCCGCCAGCGCTGCGCCCTTGTCGCCGGCCAGGTATTCCAGCAGCCCTAGAGTGATGTGGGCTTCCGGGCGAGACGGCATGTATCGGACCGCCTTCGCGGCGGCATCTCTGGCCTCCGTGCTCTTCCCGGCGCCGAGGAGTTTGCCGACCTTGTCCTGATACAGGTAACCGAGATTGAGGTCCAGCAACCGTCGCAACTCCGGGATCGGCGCAGGACTGTCATCAACGTTGATGTAGATGTAATGGTCGTTATTGGTGTTGCGCCCGCCCCCTTTCCGCACCACCAGCATAGAGGCGGATTGTCTGCCGCGCGAGTCCCCGCCTGCGTCATCCCCGGCCTTCAAGGCGGCGAACAGTTTTTCTGCCAGTTCTCCTTGCGTCGCTTCGAATGCTTTCCCCATCGCCTCAGGGACCTGAGCACCGACAAGAATGTTGCCTTGCGCCGACCAGTTCTTCCCTTGCCGGTCGCCGGCCCAGGTCGGGGCCTTTGGACCCGTGTAGGCCGCGATGTTTCCCTTTGCATCGGCGACCGCCACCTGCCTGCCATCCTTTCCTTCGAACTTGTCTTCGGCCAACAGTCTGTCAATGACCTCCTTGGCGGACAGTCCCGATTTGAGCAGTTCGATACCGCGCGGACCATAGCCTACATTCACGTTGGCTTGCGTGGCGACCGCGCCCACGCCGGCTTCGGCCCAAGGGACTACGGCGCCGACCGAAAAGTAACGGGAGGCGACGGCGACACCCCAGTCATGATTCACCGGATCGTAGGCGACAATCGAAAAGGTCGAGACATTGTCGGCGGCAAGGCAGACCCACGCCGTGAATAGAAACAGAGATGCCAAAGGGTGTTTCCGGGCCATATCAGAAGTTGATCTTAGTCCGCACCGGAAGATTTGGCTAGAGCTCACGCCCACGCGCAAGTCGTCGACGACAGATATGCTGGCGTGCTCGATTCAGATTATCCGGCGACGATTGCACTATGTCAAGACTAAACGCTATCGTTGTGTAGCGGGAACCGCTTCCGTATGTGTACTCTGGTTCGAATCGCAGCCGGCGCAATTCTTCTTGCTCTGCCGGCGCGCCCGCAGAGTGGCTCGAGCGTACGCCAGTTTCCGATTTCGGGCGAACGTGAAACTTATGGCTTGACTGTTTCCGTTACCAGGCCCGAACTGTTCACCAGCGGCGCGATAGACGTGGAAGTGCGCGATGCCAGCGGCGTCCTCATTACCAAGACCCTTCATCCATTCGATCTCGACCTCTCAGCCAATCTGAAACCTCGCGCTCCAGGCCCAATCACCGTTACCTTTAAAGCGAAAGGCGTCTCTGTCGAGCAGGTTCGCGCGCAGGCTCACCTGGTACCGCTGCATCTTTCAAGCGGCGGCTCGGCCGTGGTCGCGGCACTCCCGAACAGAACGTGGCAACAAGCACAAGTGATCGAACTGGGTCAGACCGTCTTTGGATCTTCCGATGAACGCCCCTACGTCCCATCTTCGACAAAAAACGCCTACGCTGACCTGGTAAAAGGATTTCAGTGGTTCCGTTTCACGGTCCCGGGAACCGAGCCGAAGCTCGCCCATTTTGTGCTTGAGACCCCGGACCGCGATGTTCCTCCCGACCTCGACGTGTTTGAACCATAGGCAGAGGGCGGCATAACGCCCTACCGCGAGGGAGCTTCTGCCTACAATCCGGAAGCCACTCAGAACTACCCGGGATTAAGCCCCTTCCGAACCAGAATCCTGCACGCCGGCAAAACGTATTACTTGCGCGTGGCTGCGAATCATCCGGAGTACAAACTCCGCACCTTGATTTACCCGGTTCCGCCATATCGCGAGCCGCAAAAGGCCGTTCGGGCCGGAATGGACTATCTGATCGCATTAGGGGACGCCTGGCATGCAAACACGCCAAGGCGTGGCGCGATCGCGCTGCGGAACAGCATGGCGCACGTGGAGCCTCAAGCCTGTATCGCATGTCATCCCACTCAGTTCACAGTGCGCGGCTATTTGACGGCGGTTCAGAACGGCTATCCCATCGATCACCCCGCGGCGCTCCGCTTCCTCACCGAGCGTCTGGCGAACAATCCTCGCCCCCTCTACGGCCAGCCCGATACCGATTGGGCTCGCGTCATCTTCTCTGCCCGAACGGTCGCCAGCCGCGTCCCCGTCTTGCTCGATATGACCCGGCGGCTGACGCCCGCTGTCTTCGACACGAGGGACATTAATCGCGGCTTTGCCAACTACCTCCATCTCCACTACGGCGACCGGAAAACGCTGGCGGATGACGAAGCGGACGGCTGCACGCCTGTCGTGAGCGCTTTCGAGATCGGGTTGCAGAGTTGGCAGACCTACGCCCTGATGGCTCGCGATTTCCCGGATGATCCGCAGTGGGCGAAACGGCGCGAGGAGGTCCGCGAGATGATCGTCGCGCGGAATCCTGCCAACATCATCGATCTGAGCTGGAAAATCACCGCGCTCGCCACCATCGACCGCAACGGCTACCGGCCCGAAACCGAAAAACTCATCGAACAGCTCTACGCGTGGCAAACCGGAGAAGGCCGGTTCCCTTACCAGTTCAATCGATCGGGCGCCGCTTCGGACTTCATCACTTTCCAGGCAATGTACGCCCTTGCAGTGGCCGGGCGGCGTCCAGGAAACGATCCGCGTCTGGCTCGCATCGTTCGTTACGCGCTGGAAAAACAGCGGCCCGACGGAAGCTGGCAAGGCGATCCGGTCTACAAAGGTTTCGACACGCCCTTTCGCGACACGCAAT
>QHXU01000165.1:0-9270 GCA_003223065.1 Acidobacteriota bacterium
CGCTGGGCAAGATCGGCCGCCTCTTCGAGCGGCACTGGAACCACGCGATGGCCGCGGGCGCTCACCAGGCCGAGAAGCTGGCGCTGGCCGGCGGAATCGGGATCGACCAGCATCGTGGTCAGGGCCCGCGCCGACCTGCGCGGTTCCGGAACCGTCACGTTCTGTTCTACGTCCCGCGCCACGGGTAGCTCGACCTCGAACACCGCCATGCCGGACCGTGTGCGGAATCGAATGTCTCCGCCGTGGCTCTGGATGATGCCCTGGCACACGCCGAGATCGAGTGCGTCGCCTTCCGCGGAGTGGCCCCCCTCCGCAAACGGATCGTTGACCTCCCCGTCCGGTGCCTGTGTCGAGTAACAGATCTCTACCAGGGCCCGGCGTGCGATCACGCTGCTGGCGATGGCAAGGGTCTTTCCCGGCGCCTCGGCCGCATACTGCTCGGCGTGAATCAGCAGGTTAAGGAAAACCTGTTCCATCTGTCCATGCGCGCCCACCACCAGCGCCGGTTCGGGCGACAATCGATTTTGCACTCGAAGGCCGAGCGTCTTCCACTCCGGGTCGCGAAACTGTAGCAGGCTCGCCACCAGCGCGTTGACGTCCACGGACTGCGCCGCCGAGGCTTCGGGCCGCGCGAACGAAACCAGGCGGGAGACGATTTCGAAAGCGCGTTGCGATTCGCTCGCCAGCTCACGCAACTCGCGCTGCGGAATAGGGCGTCCGTTGTAGCCGGTGAGCGACGTCGCCAGTTGCACGATGTTTTCGAGGGGAGCGCGCAACTCGCTCGCGACACCGGAGATCAGTTGCCCGGTAGCGGCCAGCTTCTCGCTCCGGAAAAGCTGCTCCCGTACATTCTGCTGTTCCTGCAGCTTAAGGGCGGCGCCCACCTGGTTTGCCAGATGCTGGGCGGCGGCTTGTTCTTCGAGCGTGAAATAACCGGGCCGTCTCGCGTTTCCGAGCTCCAGGACTCCCACCACTTCGCCCTTTGCGAACAGGGGCGCGAACATAGCCGAGCGAGGCAGGCTCATCTTCGGACCGGCCTTCACCAGCGGGCTCCGGCGGACGTCGGGGATATTCAGCAAAGTCCGGTTTCGGAAGCACACCACGGCCCCGCTTGCCAGCCCGTCCTGTGGCGCGTCGATCGCGACCGCCATCGGTTCCGGGTCGACGGATGTTGGCACGTGCTCCAGCGACTTGGTGCGGCGGTTGAAAAGATACAGGCGCGCAGCGGTGGCCTGTGTCACGGTCGGAAGCACGGTCGCGAGCTTGTCCGCGATTTCGGATGGGGCGGACGCTGAAATGATGTCCTCACTGAGCGCGTGCAAGGCTCGCATCTCGCGGCGCTGCGCACCCATGCGACGCTCGCGAATCCACCACACGCCGAGCAGCACAACGATGGCCCCCAGGGCGCTCAACAGCAATCGCGGGGGTAATATGTAGCCGCCGTCGAGCACCTCCAGGTCCGCAGCCGACGCAAGCATGACCTGGAAGTCCCGGTCATAGGGCGGATGCGTTGCGTACTGTGTCGCGAGACCGGTGATCTGTACACGGTCGCCGCTGCGAACATCAGCCAGTTCGACGCCGGAATAGCCGGTGCGCGGCAAAAATACGAGAATCGATTGGCCGTGATCGGTCACCTGCAACACCTTGCCGCCGGCGTTTTCGCCCACACTGGTCACGGTGCCGTGCGTCCGCACCGGGATGCCGAGGTAGCGGAAACTCGATAGTTCGGCGAGCGTCAATTCTTTGGGTGGGCGCGCTTCTGCGTGACCGAGCTTTTGGATGGAGGAGGGAGAAAGCAGCGGTAATCCGGCACGGCTCTGAATCGTTCCGCGAACCTCGATCCGGTCACCGGGAGTGAGTTCGGCGAACTGTTCCGCCTCGCCGCGCAGAAGAAGGCCGTGATCGGTTGCGTCGCGCAGGGGCAGGTAATACATGGCGACCGCCCAGACGGGGGGCCCGGCTACCTCTGCGCGCACCACCACTGGGCGCCCTTCGAAGACGGCGATAAAATCAGGGCTGGAGCGCGATGCAGCTTGCTCCAGTGTCTGGCGATCCTCCGCTCCCACCGCACTGCCGGCGGCTAAAAGCACCAGCAGCCCTAAACTTCTCATACCCCTGCTTGCACCACCGTGGCGGTGTTCCTCCGACTTGAAAGAAATCTTAGCACGAAAATGCGCCGCCACCATCAAACTAAAGGGAAAATACCTACTGTCTAATGGATTTGAGAGGCGCAAGTCGGTAAAATCACTCGCCATGGACTCGATAACAGCGCGGCGGTACCTGATTTCCGGGCACGTGCAAGGGGTGGGGTTCCGTTACTTCGTTGAGCGCGCTGCGAACGAGATCGGCGTTACGGGCTGGGCGAGGAACCTGGACGACGGACGAGTCGAGGTCCATGCAAACGGAACCCAGCGCAAGCTCGATGATTTCGAAGCCCGCCTGAGGCAAGGCCCGCCGCGCGCTGACGTCCGCTCCGTCCAAATGATAGAGGCGGCCGTGTCGGAGTCGAAGAGCTTCTATATTCGCTAGTGCTGTTTCGGGCTGGTGCTAGAATTGAATGTTTCCACCACCGACTGATGAATCATCTCAAGAGCCTGATCCGGGAAGTGCCGGATTTTCCCAAGCCCGGCATTCTCTTTTACGACATCACCACTCTACTCAAGGACGCCCAAGGGCTCCGGAGCGTCATCGACGAACTCGGGGGGCATTACACAGGGCAGGGAATCGATAGGGTGATTGGCATTGAGGCGCGCGGGTTCATTTTTGCCCCGGCGGTCGCCTACGCCCTGAACACCGGCTTCGTGCCGGTGAGAAAGCCGAAGAAACTTCCCGCCCGGACCGAATTCGTCGAATATCAACTTGAATACGGAACGGATATCCTGGAAGTCCATCGTGACGCGATCGAGGCCGGCCAGCGCGTCTTGATCGTCGATGACGTGCTTGCCACCGGAGGTACCGCGAGGGCCGCGGCGAACCTGGTCGAGAAACTGGGCGGAAAGGTGGTGGGCTTCAGCTTCGTGATTGAACTGGATTTCTTGAAGGGACGCGGCAAGATCGCCGGCTACGACATCCAGGCGCTGGTTCACTACTGAAATGATCCGCAGCGTGAGCGTCAAGTCGCTCGCGAAAGTGAACCTCGACTTGCGGGTCCTGCACAAGCGGCGCGATGGCTTCCACGAGCTCCGCACGGTCTTTCAGACGATCTCGCTAGCCGATACCCTGGAGATCGCCTACGAGCCGGCGCGTCGCACGGAGCTCAAGCTCGAAGACGAGCTCAACATTCCTGACAACCTTGTAATACGGGCGGCCCATGCCGTGCTTGAGTCGGTGCGCGTCCATGCCCGAGTCGCCTTCCGGCTCCAGAAGTTCATTCCGATGGGTGCGGGCCTCGGCGGAGGATCAAGCAACGCGGCAGCAGTCCTGCTTGCTCTGCCAGTGCTCGCCGGGCGCGCTATTCCGTTCGAAACAATGATTCAGGTTGGCGCCGGGCTCGGCAGCGATGTGCCCTTTTTCCTGCGCGGCGGAACCGCGGTAGCGCTAGGGCGGGGGACCGAGTTTTACCGGCTGCCCGATATCGCCGAAGAGCCGATACTTGTGGTTTCGCCCGGTCTTCATGTGCCAACCGGACCGGCGTATCAGGCGCTTGACCAAGGTTTGACTTTCCCTGAACCCTCAAGTAGCATAAGTAGTTTCCAGGCCTTCGTGTGGGCGCTTACGGAGCGCCATAGCGCGGGGGCGGCGAGTGCGTTCAGCGCGAACGACTTCGAGACGGTCGTCTTCGGCCAGTATCCCCAGCTCAAAACGATACAGCGCAGGCTCCGGAAGTTCGGCGCCGCTGGGGTGAGGATGACCGGCAGTGGCTCAGCAATCGTCGCGATTTTTCGTTCCAAAGCGGAGCGGGAGCGCGCCCGAAAAGCGTTAGAGGGGGATCGGGTGTTCAGAGGTTGCCGCGTGATGCCGGCGGCGCTGGTGAGCCAGCGAAGCTACGAGCGGATCTGGCGGCGCCAATTGCACGATCACTTGGCCCCAGATTCGCATTTAACGGATGTTCTATGGCCGCCGCTCACCCGGTACGCACAATGAGGTTCAACCACTTCAAGGTGTTCACGGGCAATGCCAATCCTGCCCTGGCCGCCGAGATCTGTTATGAACTTGGCTGCACACTCGCAGCCGTCACAGTGAAACAGTTTTCCGACGGCGAGGTGCACCTCCAGATTCAGGAGAATGTTCGTGGCGCCGACGTGTTCGTCGTGCAGCCGACCTGTAGGCCCGTCGACAGGCACTTGATGGAATTGCTGCTGATGATGGACGCGTTGAAGCGCGCATCAGCGGAGCGGATTACCGCGGTGTTACCCTATTATGGGTACGCAAGGCAGGATCGCAAGGATCGCCCGCGTATGCCGATCTCGGCCCGACTGGTGGCGAGCCTGCTGGAGCGTGCCGGAGCTAATCGCATTCTGGCGCTCGATCTGCACGCCGCGCAGATACAGGGCTTCTTTGATGTCCCGGTGGATCACCTGTTCGCGACGCCGGTGATGATTGATTATTTCGATGAGATGCGCGGCAAGAGTTTGACCGTCGTTTCGCCGGATGCCGGCGGCGTGGAGCGCGCGCGTGCGTTCGCCAAGCGCCTTGACTCTCCGCTGGCGATCATCGATAAGCGGCGAACGGAAGTGAATGTGGCCGAGGTGATGCATATTATCGGCGACGTGGAGGGACAGCATTGCCTGGTCGTGGATGACCTGATCGATACGGCAGGCACGCTGGTCAAGGCCACTGAGGCGCTGCTGAAGCAGGGCGCGCGCAGCGTGCGGGCCTGCGCCACGCACGCCGTACTCTCCGGCCCGGCGGTGGAGAGAATTGAGGATTCGGCGCTCCAAGAGGTCATCGTCACCAACTCGATTCCTTTGCCGGAGGTCGCCGACAACTGCCGCCGGATCAAGCAGCTTTCCGTTGCTCCGCTGCTCGCCAAGGCGATTCAGTCGATTCATGAGGATGGCTCGGTCAGTACATTATTTGTGTAAGGCGGGCCTCCAGGCCCGGCCGGAAGGTTCGACATGCGAAAAGAAATAACTATCGTTGCGGAGCCGCGCTCGTCGCGCGGCAAGAATGAGGCGCGCCGGATGCGCGCGGCTGGTTCGGCGCCGGCGGTCGTTTATGGCGCGGCCGGCGAGTCCGTGGCCGTGGCCGTCAGCCCCAAAGAGGTGAACCGGATCCTGCACAGCAAAGCCGGGCACAACACGATTTTCAATTTGACGGTGCAAGGGGGCGAAACCACGCCCGTCATGATCGTTGACTGGCAGAACGACCCCATCAAGGATACTCTGCTTCACGTCGACCTCAAGCGCATCGACTTGAGCAAACGCATCCGCGTCAAAGTTCCGGTGCAGACCACCGGCGAACCGAAGGGCGTGAAGATTCAGGGCGGCTTGCACGAGGTGATCACGCGCGAAATCGAAATCGAGTGCCTGCCTAATGACATTCCCGAAAACTTCACCGTGGACGTGGGCGAGTTGATGATTGGCCAAAACGTCCGTGCGGGGGACATCCAGGTCCCCGCATCCATCCGGCTCGTGAGCCCGGCCGATTCCGTAATTTCGCACGTAGTCGCGCTCAAGGTAGAGGAAGAGCCCGCGGCGGCTGCGCCGGTCGAGGGCGCGCCTCCGGCCCCGGCAGAACCCGAAGTGATCAAGAAGGGAAAGAAGGAGGAGGAAGCTGCTCTGCCCGCGGCTGAGGAAAAGGAGAAGAAGAAAAAATCGTAGTAGGGCAAGCCTCCAGGCTCGCCGTTCTGGTCGAAACGCAAGCGTGGACGCTTACGCTACTGATGGCGGAATTGGATTACGTGATTGTCGGGCTGGGAAATCCGGGTGCCGAATACGAGTTTACGCCTCACAACCTCGGTTTCCTCGTCATCGACCGGCTGGCCGAATCGCACGGAGTTCGGGTCAGCCGGAAAGAGAATATGTCGCTGGTGGGTCTGGGTACGATTCAGGGAAAGCCTGTTGCGCTGGCCAAGCCGCAGACTTTCGTGAATCTGAGCGGCCCTGCTGTGAAAGGCCTGGTTGAGCGGTACGGGCTCGATCCGGACCGCGTGGTGCTGGTTTACGACGAGCTCGATCTGCCGTGGGCCTCGCTGAAGATTAAGCCGAAAGGCTCCGATGCGGGACACAACGGGGTGAAGAGCGTGATCGGAAGTTTGGGGACGACCAAGATTCCTCGGGTTCGCCTGGGGATCCATCCTGGCCGTCCGGTCGATGGAGAAAAGTTTGTGCTCGCGCCGTTCAGACGGTCGCAAAAGAAGGAAGTGGAGGAGGTGGTCGGCCGCGGAGCGGCGGCTGTCGAATCCATACTCGCGGAGGGCGTCGAAAAGTCCATGACGATATTCAATCGTCGCGCCCGAGGCTTACACCAAGAGGAAGAATGAGACTCTACGAAGCATTGTTTATCGTCAAGCCGGACGCGCCCGAGGAAGAGGTCGACGGCTTCGTCGACCAGATCAAACAGGTGATCACCTCCGGCAACGGAACCGTCGAGAAGGCGGACAAATGGGGCGTGCGAAAGCTGGCCTACCGTTTGCAAAAGTACAACGAGGGCATTTATGTACTTGTCCAGTTCAGCTCCTCTCCGGAGTTGGTTAAGGAGATTGAGCGCCGCTTTCGCGTCACCGATGTTGTGATCAAGTTCATCACGGTGCGCATCGACGAGAAGATGAAAAAAATCGAGAAGCGGAAAAAAGCGCGTGAGAAACGGGCGGCCCGCAGGCCTTCGGTTCAGGCGCCCGCTCCGGCGGTGCCCGCTAGTCCCGCGGCGCACGGCACGCCCGCGATGCCGGCAATGCCCGGAGAGCCGGTGGTGGCGCCGGGAACTCCGGTAGAACCGAAAGAACAGGCATGATGCCTGCGTATCATCGAGGAAAAAACGAATATGGCAGAGACAAAAGGCGGAAGACCGGTTAGCGCTTCGCAACGGCCCACCGGCGGCGACAAGGCGATCGCCGGCAAGAAACAATATTTCCGGCGCAAGAAAGTGTGCCGGTTTTGTGTCGATAGGATCGACGACATCAACTACAAGGACGTGCGGCTGTTGAGCTCGTTCATCTCCGAGCGCGGCAAAATCACGCCGCGGCGCATCTCCGGCGTGTGCTCGCCGCATCAACGGCGCCTGGCCGAAGCGATCAAGCAGGCCCGGAATATCGCGCTGGTCCCCTTCTCGGTGGCAATGTAGAGGGAATCATGGAAATCATTCTCAGAGAAGATATCGACAAACTCGGCCAGCGGGGCCAGGTGGTGAAGGTCGCCGGGGGCTACGCGCGCAATTTCCTGCTGCCCAGGAAGTTGGCCGTGGCCGCGACGGACTCTAACAAGAAGATCGTCGAGCAGGAGCGCCAGGCGCACCTGCGCCGGGAGGCCAAAGAGGTGGCCGGCGCGTCTGAACTGGCGAAGATGATGGCCGCCGTCGAGGTGACCATCGCCCAGAAGGCCGGCGAGGCCGATCAGTTGTTCGGCTCGGTGACTGCCGCTGACATCTCCGCGGCGCTCGAAAAACTCGGCTACACCATTGACCGCCGCAAAATACACCTCGAAGAGCCGATCAAGACGCTCGGCGACTTCAAGGTGGCGGTGAAGCTGCATCGCGAAGTTTCCGTCGAGATTCCGCTGCGCGTCGTGAAGGAAGAGTAGATCGAGTGGCCAGAGGCCCAGGGCCAGAGGCCAGTGTTGAAGAACTTCTAAGAGCCGCGGCGCTGGGCCACGTCGGCGTCGACCGGCGCTTGATCCGCGCTATTCTCAATCACGGCGCGGCCGCTCCATCCGAGGTTTTTCGTTTTTCGCGCGCCCCGCGCGACGACCATCGGATCGACATCGATCCGCTCCTGGTCGATTTGTTCCGTCATTTCAATGCCCCTGAGGCGCTCGAGTTTTACATCGATCTGATCCGCCGCGCTCCCGAAGACGTCGGCGATGAGCTGGTCGAAGCACTGTTGCCGGCCGGCGAGAAGGCCGTCGGGCCGTTGCTCGATCTCTACCAGGAAGTGGGCGAGGAGCAGGGCTCTGATATCGCTTTTCTGCTCGCGGGACTGCGCGTTCGTGATCCCCGCATTCTGAACCTGCTTCTGGAGCGGCTCGAATACGATGCCTCGGACGGAGCATTCTGCCTCGGGCTCTACCGTGATCCGGCGGCGCGCCCGGCGCTCGAAACGATGCTGGCCGAAATCCGCGCGGAAGACGCCGCGCTGCGGCGCGAAATCACGTACGCGATCCGCGAACTCGACGAGCCCCATCCGCCCTATCAACCCGGGCCGTTCGACATCTTTGCCGATTACCCGGAACGCATCCTGCCGCCGTTCGAAGTGTTACCCGAGTCGGATCGCATCGAGATGCTCGCATCGTCCGATCCGGAAGTGCGTGCGGGCGCTGCCTACAGCTTTTTCAACGTCCCATTGAACGTGAAAGCGCGCGCCGCGCTGCTCGCGCTGGCGAAATCCGATTCTGAACCCCTGGTGCGCGGCCGGGCCTGGGAATCGCTCGGCGATGCCGTCGAAGATGCCTCGATTCGGAATGCGATGATCGAGATTCTGAACGACGCAGCGAAACCCGTCGAGGAGCGGTCCGGCGCGGCGGTCGGACTCAACAGTATCGCCGATCGGAACGAAGTGCGGCGCGGCATCGAGGCGCTCTATGCCTTGGGCGGCCAGGCACGCGCGAAGGCCCTCGAAGCGATGTGGCGATCGCTATGGGAGCCGTACGCGAAATATTTCCCTCCGCATCTCGACGACCCCGATCTTGAGATCCTCCGCCAGGCGATCCGCGGCGTGGGTTACTTCCGCATGACAGGCTACGTGGACAAGGTTGCGGGGTTCTTCGATCGCGAGGGCGAGCAAGCGGACTTGCGGCAGGACGCGCTCTTCGCGTACGCGCTCGCCATGCCGGGCGAAACCACCCGAGGCCGAGCGCGGGGCATGCTGCGAAAAATCAATTCGCTTGCGGGCCTCACCACTTCCGAAGCGGAGTTGGTCATGTTCGCGCTTGATGAACGCTTGCGGCTTCTTGGGCTCGACCCGGTGTTCAGCGCCGAAGCGGCCCCCGAGCCTGAGCCCGAAGAGCGCCCCGCGCCGGCGCGGAAAATCGGCCGAAACGATCCTTGCCCGTGCGGCAGCGGGAAGAAATTTAAGAAGTGTTGCGGTCAATGAAACTTCTTTAATTCGCGATGCGTCTGTGGTGGCATGAGTCAGGCGCCGCGAGTCGCATTTTTCACCGATTCTTTTCATGAGAC
>QHXU01000165.1:9299-9786 GCA_003223065.1 Acidobacteriota bacterium
TCATGAGACCAACGGCGTCGCACTGACGTCGCGGCAACTGGAGTCCTTCGCCCGGCGCCGTCAGCTCCCTTTTTTGAGCGTACGTGCCGGACCTGAAACGCGATGGACGGCCGGCACGCTCGAACTCGCGCGCGGGGCGGCGGCATTCCCGGTCGAGCGCGACATGTCTTTCGATCTCCTGTTCCTGCGCCATCGCACTTTGGCTGCTGATATCGTGCGGGGATTCCGCGCCGACGTCGTCCATATCACCGGTCCGAGCGACGTCGGGATTCTCGGCGCGTGGGTGGCGCATCGTCTGCATCTGCCGCTGGTCGCGAGCTGGCACACCAATTTGCACGAGTTCGGCGCAAAGCGCCTGGAAAAAGTGTTTGCATGGCTTCCGCCGGATCCGCGCCAGGATCTGGCAAGCTTTACCGAACGCGGGATTCTTGAGAGTTGCGCGCGATTCTACCGGCTGGCGCGTGTTTTGATGGCGCCCAATCCTGAA
>QHXU01000165.1:9991-22062 GCA_003223065.1 Acidobacteriota bacterium
CGGCGAGCGACGCTGGCTCGAACAGAATCTCAAGAACGCGGAATTCCCCGGCATTCTGAAAGGCGAGGCGCTTGCGGCGGCTTACGCCGATATGGATTTGTCCGTGTTTCCGTCGCGCACCGATACGTATGGCAACGTCGTGCAGGAGGCCCTCGCTTCGGGAGTGCCCTGTATCGTGACCGCCGCCGGCGGCCCTAAATTTCTGGTCAAGGACGGAGAAACCGGTTTCATCGCGCGCGATAACGCAGAATTCCTTGAGGCCGTCGTCCGCGTCGTAGCCAATCGCGAACTCCACGCCCGGCTCAGTGAGGCGGCCCGCAAACAGGCGTTGACGCTCTCCTGGGACCGCGTGTTCGAGGAAGTGTACGACGTCTATCGCTATGCCCTGACGCCGCCGCCATTGTTCCGTACAGCATCTTAGCTTGCAATGCGGCTGCCGAGCCGCGGCCGTGAAGGAGCGGCTGAGCGGTATGCTTTTGAAATGTCAATCTTCCGGGATAATCTTCTCAAGGGCAAAGTCGCTTTCGTCACTGGCGGTGGCAGCGGCATCGGGCAACGCATCGCGGAGCGATTTGCCGAGCATGGCGCCAACGTCATGCTGGTGGGGCGCAACCAGGAAAGGCTGTATCTGGCGCTGACGGCGATTCGCGAACGCGGCGGAACCGCGGCCATGCACGCCACCGATGTGCGGGACTACGCCGGTGTCGAAACCGCGCTTAAGTTCACCCGGGACCAGTTCGGCGAAATCGATATTGTCGTTTGCGGAGCGGCGGGCAATTTTCCGGCGCCGGTGCTCGGCATGTCCGCCAACGGATTCAAGGCGGTCATCGATATTGACCTGATCGGCACCTTCAACACGTGCCGCGCAGCGTACTCGCATTTGCGCAGGCCCGGTGCGTCGGTTCTGGCGATTTCGGCCAGCCACGCATTCCAGCCGATCGCGCACCAGGCGCACGTCTGCGCGGGCAAGGCCGGCGTGGATCTGCTCATCAAGACGCTGGCGATTGAGTGGGGTCCGGCCGGCGTCCGCTGTAACTGCATTACGCCCGGGCCGACGGACGACACGGAAGGGATGCGGCGGCTGGCTCCAACGGAAGAAATCCGCGCGCGCTATCGGTCTGCGGTTCCTCTGCGGCGCTTCGGCGCCAAAGACGAGTTGGCCGATCTCGCATTGTTCCTTTCCTCGGACGCAGCCGCCTACATGACAGGCGGTATCTATCTCTGCGATGGCGGCTCGTCGCTTGTACGTTCCGGCAATATGACAGGTGCGGAGTAGAATGAATACGGATGTGACTTCTCCAAACTCGAAACCTGCTCTTCTCCGGCAGCTCGGAGTGGTGAGTGCGACCGCGCTGGTGGTGTCCAACATGATCGGCACGGGCATCTTCGGCACTACCGGGTTTCTGGCCGGCGACCTGGGCTCTCCAGGTCTGGTCCTCTGGATTTGGGTGGTGGGCGCGGTATGCGCCCTCATTGGCGCTATCTGTTATTCCGAGCTTGGCATCAATTTCCCCAGTTCCGGGGGCGAATACGTCTATCTCACGCGGGCTTTCGGCCCAACTTGGGGATTCATGACCGGCTGGGTTTCCTTCTTCGCTGGATTCTCGGCGCCCATCGCATTTTCTGCGCTGGCATTTTCCGATTATGTCGGCTATTTCTTCCCACAACTGAGGCAGGCCAACGCGCACGTCTTCGCGGGCTCTGGTGAATGGACGCTCCGGTTCGGCGGCGCGCAGGTAGTATCGTGCTCGCTGGTGCTGCTGTTCACCGTGCTGAATTTTTTCGGCGTGCAGCGCATTGCCCGTATCCAGAACGTGCTAACCAGCGCCAAGGTGTTGGTGCTGACCACCTTTATTGGGCTCGGATTCCTGGCCGGCCAGGGCGACTGGAATCATTTTTCGATGAATGCCACGCGAACAGCCTCGACCCCTATCTTTGCGCAGTTCGCCGTCAGTCTGTTCTGGATCTACGTTGCCTACAGCGGCTGGAATGCGGCTACGTATGTGGCCGAGGAGCTGCGGCATCCGTCACGTACTCTCCCCGCTGCGCTCGGGATTGGCACGGCGCTTGTGGCGGCGTTGTATTTCGGTCTGAATCTGATCTTTATCTATGCCGCTCCACTGGAAGACATGAAGGGCCAGGTAGCCGTGGGCGCGCTGGCGGCGTCGCGATTGTTTGGCCCAAGTGTCGCGGGAATTTTCAGCGCGCTCATGGCGCTTTCGCTGATGTCGACCGTAAACGCCATGGTCACTATTGGCCCCCGGGTTTACTATGCGATGGCGAAGAACGGAGCCTTCCTGGCTACGGCGGCCAAGGTTCATCCGCGGTGGCACACTCCCGTGATGGCGATTGTGGCGCAGGGCATCTGCACGATGCTCCTGACCATCACGCCGTTTCCGCAGCTGGTGGTCTATGTCGGATTCACGCTGAATTTCTTCGCTGTGATGAGCGTGGCGTCGCTGCTCTATTTCCGGCGGCGGCCGGGTTGGCAAAAGCTGCGTGTGGTCAGTTTTTGTTATCCGTTGTTCCCGATTCTCTTCCTGCTGGTGGGCGTGTGGATGATTGTCCAGGGCATCCAGTTGAAGCCGTACATCTCGCTTGCCACAGTGGTGACGGTGCTGACCGGGGCGCTGGTCTATCACTTCCGCATCCGGTCGCATACACGCGCCGCGCCGGTAGTGGAAACGTACTGAGTCGGGTCACCGTCGTTTGTCCGCAAAGTCGCGTTGTATACTGTAGGTGTTTAGGCGCTATCGTCTAACGGTTAGGACGGAGCCCTCTCAAGGCTCAAATACGGGTTCGATTCCCGTTAGCGCTACCAACGTTTCAATAACTTACAGTCGCATCCAACCCGATTCCCGTTAGTTGAATCGCCTCCAGCCCCAGGCTTCCAGGTATCTTGCTCACACCGAGGTCATCCAAGGAGATGAACCAAGTGCGACGCTCATGGCGGCACGGAATTCGCGTGGTCAGGTTCATTTGCTTGGCTACAGGCGTGGGATGACCACTTCCGGTCTATTTTCTTTGCGACCAGAGATGATTTCCTTCAGGTAGGCGTGCCCGCGGCGCGAAAGCTTATAGCGAACAGCCTGTCCGTTCTTCCGGACCGCGTCGCCGATGATGTATTTTGCTGCCGCGCCCGCGAGTATCTTGGAGACATTGGGCTGCTTGACCGGCACGCCGAGCTGCGTTGTAACCTTGCTGATTTGCCCTGAGGTGAGGCCGTGCGCGTTGCTCATGTGCTCATACACCATGTACATGGGAAGCAGCACCCGCGGGAGCTGATCCGTCTGATCCAGTATCCGCGATTCGATATTCTCGGCCTCATCGCAGGCCTTGACGTGGTTCACGATCGTCATCAAATCGACTTCGGCGTCGGCCGCATCGTCGGCGGCCGAGCGCGGATCTCGATGCACGGGCGCTGCCGGGGATTTGTGCACCTGACCGTGCGCTGGTCTGGAGGCTGCGGACCCATAGAAGGAGAGCAGTTCGTGAACTTCGGATGCCGTTCCCTCGATGGTCACGACCGTCCCATTTTCAAGTGTCAGTGATGCCTTGGGCATGGAATGCAACTCCTTTGAAATTCAACCGGCCAGCACGAAAGCCATGGTCTGCTCAACGTGACGAATGCCCGAAAGCGTGATGAAACAGCGGTTTCCGTCACGATGCAGGACCGATTTTCGGTCAAGGCGTAGGATCGCGACGCCGATTGGGCCCGGTTTCGCGGGCTTCAGCCATTTCTGCAAATCCTCAATGGCCACTCCGTTCCCGCCACTCCGGTAGGCCAGCGCCAGAATCCGGTCAGGGATCGCCATGTCCGTCCGGAGGATTTTGGGGAATCCGGCAAAATCCTGAATGATGGGAACCTTGCGCTCGACCAGATTGTCGACCATCCTCTGCGCTTCAACCAAGGAGCAGTTGAATGTAAGGCGGAGAAATTCCGCCAGAACCCAATCGCAGATCGCGACCACGAAGTAAGCGTCGGCGCGGTTGGGATTGACATCGCCGCCGATATGGCCCACATCGCGGCGATTGCGAATCCCGTAGACGGCCCACAGCGCGCGCGGAATATGGATGCGGAGCGAGTCGTGAGCGCTGGTCGACGCGACCTTTTCGAGCGCCGCCACGATCTTGTCGAAAGACGGCAGCGGCTTGCCCATGGGGTCGTGGGATCCCGTTGCCAGATGCTGGACGATACGGATCGCCGCTTCCGCAAAGCGCCCGCCTTCCAGTTCCGACGGCCGAAATTTCTCGAAGTTGAAGTTCTCTTTCAGCTCCGCGTAGGCGTTGAGAAGAGCCTGCACGAGCGGGTTCGGGGCAGCCGCCGTCAACGAAGCTTCGATCTTAGCCCTCATGGTTGCCCGTATGATCCTCGACCCACTTCACGCCGGTCTCCGAAAGGCGATACAAGCCCTTCTCACGGCCGCTCACGAAGAAATTGCTCTTGGCCAAAAGGTCGCTCATGTTCGCAGGCTTTGGCTTGCGCACGTCCGGGAACCTGTCCGCGATCTCATCCGGTTTCCATTCCCCGGCAATCGGGTCGGCGTAATATTCGAGGAAGTATGCGATCGTCGCAGCGACTTCGTTCTTCTTGTCCGGATTGATCTGCCGGATAAATTCGCCGATCGATATGGGGCTACGCGGCCGCCGCCCCGAAGGGCTGTCCGGGCGGTCGCCAGTCATGGCGGCGGACTCCGTCGGCGCACGCGCGTTCAGATACTGGTCCAGCTTGGCATCTACGTAGTCGCGATCCGTGCTCTCGACCTCGACCTCCAGGTCGGGGCGCTTTACGCGAATCCTGTACAGCACGGCAGCACGGTTTGTACTTGCCATTAAAGACTTCACTCGCCTGCAGGAAGATCGAACCGCACCGTCCGGTCGCCGTGCGCGGACAGCCGGTACGTCCCCCTTTTCGTCCCGGCATCAATCAAATCAAATTTGTTCCGGGCGTCACGCAGCGCTTGCGAAATGACCTTCGGAGGGCGCACTCCCGCGCGCACGTACGCCCGCTTGATATCGGCTTCTGTAAACTCCGCGTGACCGTTCTCGGTCAAGCAGAACCCGAGCACTGCAACCGTCTCGGATTGATTTCGGGGACGCTTCTGGGCGACAAGGTCGCGTTCGGTGAGTGCGGCACGCTGGCCGTCGACGGCGGGCGCGGGCCGCGCGTCGGCCTCGACAGAGAATGCAAACCGCCGCACCTCGCCGCGCACGAAATCCTCGGGGCCTTCGAGCGTGATCCGTCGGTCGCCGATCGTCACCGTGACGGCTACTGTTTTCTCCATGTTGTCCCCATCTCCATTATACACACGATCGTCTAGCAAGGGAGAGAAACGAAAGCTCAGGTCGAGACCGTACTCCCCTTGGCGGCAACCCGGGAAGGTCCTTCACACCAGGCGTGTTCAGGCCGGGAGGACGAGGAACTGGAGATCCTCAGAAAGTTGCACAGGACACCCAGGGAATCCGCTCAGGCCAGAGGTGGTTCGCGCCCCAATCACGCGACGCTTGTGAAGTCGGGCTTGGTTTCAGCCACACAGACGAAGATAGGCCGTTTTATCTTGCTTCAGTTCTCTCAAATGGACTGTTATTGACGCGGTACGTCTGTCACTTACAGTCCTTATGAGCCATAGATGAAATTTTTCAAGATTTAGTAGCACCACGAAGTCTGACTTCACGCCGTTCGCGGTCCGCCGCTGAAACAGATGACTCCGGAACGGTCAGCGGTACCCTCTTAGATCATTTATACCACGTATTATCATTAGGATAAAGGTCAATACGGTCGTTCGTGTTGCCCGGATCGGCGCGTCTTCAATAGCGCGCTGCTTGTGAAGTCGGGGCGGGATTCAGTCAGCCGGACTGAAGCGGCTGTATAGATCTTGATTCTCACATACTGTCAGATCACGTAAGTCTAGGTATAGAAGCAAGGTTATGTGCTTATTTCAAGCAGATGAATGCTATCAAGATATAGTATACAAACTGGTCTCTGACTTCATGCCGTTCGCGCTCCGCCACTGAAATGGATGACTCCAGAACACCACCGAAGGAGGCGGGCCCAGGCGCTACCAAGAGGGACAGGCAGGTAGATTTTGTTTGCTCACACATTGCTCACACCGTTGGCCTCCGCCCGAAATCGCATATGTCAAGTTTTATTGCAAAAAGCTTGACGTTCCGAAGTTCGACCGATATGCCTCTTGCTCACACATTGCTCATACCAGAGCGATCTGTGGGGGCCATTGGGTCGAAAAGGCCGGTTCCGTTCGACGCAGAATCAACTACTTAGGACTGGTTGGGGCAAGATCGGAACCCGTCGGCCCGGCTTTATCCTACGTCTTTACGGCAGATGACCCGTGAAGGACGGTGATCGATGTTGATGACCAAAATCGAAGCGGCGATGGCGCTCGGCATCAGTATCGAGCTGCTGGAGTACTTCACAAAAGAAATCCCCCAGGCAGAACGAAAAACGCCTGCTGAAAACTTTAGAAGCAGACGGGCAGGTACTCTTCGATCAAGGCGAACTGCTTTCCTACAGAACTCGCTAAGCGAACCTTGGCAGTACACGACGGGACAGCGTCCTCGCATTCCGGACGCCATCAAGAAGGACATCAAGGCGGGTCCCATCACGGCTGCGCGATCTGCGGGTATCAAGATAACGGCGAGATCGCCCACATCGAGGCGGTCGCCGATACCCTCAACAACAGCCCCGACAACCTGATCTTCCTTTGTCCGAACCACCACACGAAATACGATCTCGGCAAACCTTCGAGCAACATCACGCCGGAAGTGGTGCGGGCCGCCAAGCTCATGAAACGGTCTACGCGGCAGCGAATCATGCGGCACGAAGCGAATGCCACGAAATTGTTTTTGGGTGTTACGTCCCTGCTTAAAGGCATCGAGCAGAAATTGAAGAAAGAAGGAACATCCGGGGATCTCGCCCAGGTCTACATGACGGAAACCAGGTCGCTCATGGAGAGGATGCCCGATCTCATCGCCAACGCCAGCGAGGCCGCAACGGCCGACAAGGACCTTGGCGAAGTCGGCGCAGCGATAGTGCAACAAATACCAGTTAGGGCAGGAGCCGCACGTTAAGAACGGTCGTCACTCCTCAATCCCGAGCGCCTTGTGCAAGTCACCGATAAGCTTCTCCCGCTTCTTCGGGGCGGCCTTCGCGAGGTTCTGCATCCGCCACTGAACGGCTGGCAGTTTCTCGACGTGGGCAATGCCGAGGAGATCCCATTCCGGCTTCCCCTTCTTGAAAGACGACAGAAACCTGCGGTGTTCCGCGGGCATCTTGCCGACAAGCTCCGCGACAAGGTCTTCGCGCGCCTGCAGCAGGTCCTCGAGCGTGACAGGCTTCTCCGTCATCCCTTCGAAGCCCCGCTCGAATTCCTGCGAGATATCGAGCCGCGGGGGCGCCAGCACGTCCGCCATCGGCCGGTTGTGGCTGAGGATGTAGACGAGGAAAGCTTTCCGTAAGCTGTCGTCGATCCCTTCGTTCGCGAGAAGGTCGCGCACGTCGAACAGGTCGCGCGGATGCTGCCGGTCGAGCGCCGCGACGAGCTTGCCCGCGTAAAGGTCCGCCAAGCTGACGACCTGGATTTCGGCAAAACCAAAAGCCGCTTCGACGGCGGGCGAGACCGACCGGGTTTCCGGATCGTACACGCAGCCGCGGAGGACCGGCGTCACCTCGATCTTGATCGTGACGCCGTCCGCCTTCACGAAGAGTTTGCTGATGATCTTCTCGGCGGCGAGCCTTGAGGTAACCACCGCGGCACCGCGAACACCCGCTGTAATCCTCTTCGCGAGCCGCTGCATGGCGGCATCGATATGGGCGAGGGAGGTGGCCCTGTCCTCGACAGGCAGGTAGGTGAGGTCGATATCGACCGAGAGGCGCGGCATGTCGCGCACGAAGAGGTTGATCGCGGTGCCGCCCTTGAGTGCGAAGCGGGTCTCCTTGGCGACGAGCGGAATGACGCGGACCAGCAGCGCGGCCTGCCGGCGGAATTCCTCAGATGCCGGCATCGAGGTTCTCTGGGACCGTGATGTTGTACTTGGGGTCGAGCTTGCCGCCGCGCACGAGCATGCGCTTGCCCTTGCCGAGGTCGATCTTCGCGCGATCAAGCTTTTGCAGCCAGGCGTGGTTGTGGCGTTCCGCGAACCAGAAGAAGAGCCGCTTGACCTTGACGTTTCGGCAATCCTCCAGAAGCCCCTGAAGCCGCTTGGGGCTTAAGCTCCGCAAGCCTTCCATAAGGACATCGGCCTGATGAAAGGTTTCACTCTTCGGGACCTCGTCGAGCAGTTCGAGGATTGCGCGCTCCGGCGCCGACATGGTCAGCGGATATTTCCAGTGCCCCCAGGGCTGTTGCGTGAAGCCGCTATCCTCCGGTGGGGCCGGGACGGCATCTCCCTTAGTGAAGTATGCGGGGACGTCATGGCCCCTGAACAGTTTTCGCGCGTTATGCAAAACGAGTTTTGTATTTACCGGGACGCGCGACACCCATCCGGGCAGATCTTCGTTGCTATAGAGATGGGCCTCGCGCGCGCCGCTCGCCGAGACGTAGTGGCTGAAGCCCTGCAGCTCAAGAGCGGTCCTTGCGCCCGCGGAAACGGGCACGTTCTGGAGAGCATTCAGGGATATGACGAGCTCCTGCCACGGCAGGGAGGTTTTCTGTTCGGATGCGACAGGCCTGCGGTAGACGCCTCGGGCGGGAGACAGCAGCCAGCCGTGCATGACGTATTTGCGCCGGAGTTGGCGGGAGACGCCGTGCCGCTCCAGCCAGCTGGAATCGACCACCAGCCCTTCCGGAAGCGTGTGCTGCAGCCAGTTTAGCTTCCCCTGAGTTTGACTACCCATGGTTTACAAAATACACTATTTTCAAACCAGCGGCAAGTTTAAGATTTTCTATCGTTGTAAACCAATGGTTTACAAACAAGATATTTTATAAACCAAACCCGGAAAGTGTCCAAGGCAGTCCCGACCTCATAAGGATGGAAAAGGCGAAGGAGTAGGCTTGGACGCATTCTCGAGGTTTCACAAAGAAACCGTCATTACAGACGTCTTAGTTCAGGCGCTCGCTTGCCCAATTTGAGGCGAACTCTTATGATCGCTGCGGTATCGACCCGGAGGCTGCCCGAACTCACGTTTGAATGCGCGATTGAAGGCCGCTTCCGATTCGTATCCTACATCCGCGGCGATCTCCGCGACGCCTCGCGATGTCTTTTCGAGCGATCGCGCTGCCAGCCGGAGTCTCCAACGGGTTAAATAAGCCATGGGTGGCTCGGAGAGATATCGGGTAAAGCGCTCCACTAAAGCCGACCGCGAAATCCCCACTTCGTCCGCGAGAGCCGCGATCGTCCACGGGTGGGCAACGCGGCCGTGAAGCAATCCGAGGCTTTTCCCCACGATCGGATCCCGCGCTCCCGCAAGCCATCCCATTTGTTGTTCCGGCAAGCTCGAAACGTAGCGCCGCAGCGTATCGACGAACAAAGCCTCCGAGAGCTTGGCAAGCATGGCTTCGCTGCCGGCTCGTTCGGATTCTGCTTCTTCCACCAGGTGAAGAATCGAGCTCTCCAGCCAATGCCCCGAGCGATCCGTCCGGATATTGACCTTAAAAACAGGCGGAAGTCCGTTCAAGAGTGGCCGGCAGAGATACGGATCACAAGTCATGTACCCGCACACGAACCGCGAAATCTCTCCTCCTCCACCGGCGCGCAGCGGGCTCAAGTCGCGCGACTTGATCTTGTCGGTAATGCCATAGTTCGGGAATGGCCGTATGGCCCCTTTACCGCTGCTCATGTGCTGAGCATCCCCATCCGGAAAGATGACGACATCCCCAGGTCGATGACAGCCGCGCCTTCGATGACCAAATGGTAAAGCACAAGGTGTTCCGCCCCCGGAGCGATCCTTGCCGCCATTACATTCGCCGCGGGCTGCAAAAAGCCCCATGGAGCCGAGAACTCCGCGCTGAAGAACACCGCGCCGTTCAGCTTGACGCCGCTCAGGATCTCGGAGAATACGTCCATTCGGCCCCTTGGACAATCTGCAAAGTTCCCGGGGCTCCGGGCAAATGAATCAGGCTTTGCAAGCCGTCCGGGCAAGTAATGGCGACGCTCGGGCATGGTTGTCCCCGCAGACTCATCGCACAATTGTAGTCCTGACGCGGAAGTTAACGCCAATTAGGAGCCAACCAATGCAACCCAGACAGATCGAAACGAACCCGGCCCCTGCGGGATCCGTCATGAATCCGAACAAAGCGCTGTGGGAAAAAGGTGACTTCACCGAAATTGCCGCTTTCATGCGCCAGTCTGGTGAAGCGCTCGTTGAGTCGCTCGGAGTCACGGCGCCGCTGCGGGTTTTGGACCTAGGCTGCGGAGACGGCACCACAGCCGTTCCCTTGGCGCGTTTGGGCGCTGAAGTCGTTGGAATCGACATAGCCAGGAACCTCGTTGAGGCCGGAAATAAACGAGCGGCGGCAGGCGGCCTCCGCAGGCTGAAGTTTCAGGAAGGAGACGCGTGCAATTTGGAAGGCGTCGCCGGGCATTCGTTTGATATGACCGTTTCCGTGTTTGGCGCCATGTTTGCCCCCAAACCCTTCGATGTCGCCAGGGAGATGGTGCGCGTCACGAAACCCGGCGGCCGCGTCGTAATGGGCAACTGGATTCCAAACGATCCGACCTTCGTATCGCAGGTGCTGAAGATCAGCTCAGCGTTTACGCCTCCGCCGCCGGAAGGCTTCATCAGCCCCATGACGTGGGGTGTGGAGAGCCACATCCTCGAGCGCTTTGGCCGGGCAGGAGTGCCGAAGGAGAACATATCCATGGTCCAGGACACGTACTACTTTGCCTCGCCCGACAAGAGCCCAACACAGATGATAGAGGCGTTTGAAACGTTCTATGGTCCGACCATGAACGCCCTCGAAGCAGCCAGGAAAGACGGGAAGGCGGAGGAGTTCCACAACCAACTCGTGGAACTGGCGAACTCGCAGAACAAGAGTAAAGACGCCGGTACTTTTATTCCTGCCACTTTCATGCGGGTCACTGTTTCGGTCTAACTTCAAGGGAGCTTCCCTCGTCCTCGGCTTACGGCAATCTCGTCGGCCAGGTGGACATTCCGAACTTCACTATTCCATCAGCTAGTGCGTCATGAACAGCGCACGGATAATCTCCTATAATCGCTGATGGGCAAACGACGGGGTCGCCCGCGTCTGAAGACTTCATGAAATCAATACTCGAAGATCTGCGTTACGGATTCCGCATGCTTGCCAAGCGCCCTGGATTTACACTGATCGCCGTGCTCGCATTGGCGCTTGGTGTCGGCGCGAACACTGCGGTCTTTAGCGTGATCCGCGGCGTTCTCCTGCGGCCGCTGCCGTACGCAGATCCCGCGCGGCTGGTCGTTCTGTGGGAATCCAATCTCCAGGCCGCCGCTCCACGCGAATCGACCTCGCCGCCAAATTTCAAGGACTGGCGCGAACAGAATCAATGCTTCGAAGGCATGGCCGCTATGGCCGGCGGCGCAGCCGTGCTGACGGAAGAAGGCGAGCCGGAACTGCTCTCGGGCAGCACGGTGACAGCAGATTTCTTCGACTTGCTGGGCGTTAAACCCGCCGTCGGACCAGGCTTTACGCCCGAAAGCACGGAGCAGGACGTGGTTCTGTTGAGGTGGTTCTGTTGAGCGACGCTCTGTGGGAGCGGCGTTTCGGGCGCGAGGCGAATATCGTCGGCCGGCGTATCCGGTTGAACGGAACACTGCAAACGATAGTGGGCGTGATGCCGGCGGCATTCCGCTCTCCAAGTATCACCGGGATCCAATCGGCCGAGATCTGGCGGCCATTTCACGCCTCGGATCTGCGCGCCGGCCGGCGTTCGGATTTCATGCGTGTCTATGCGAGGTTGAAACGCGGCATTTCCGTAAACCAGGCCCGAGCGGAGATGACCGCGATCTCACAGCGTCTCGCCAGACAATATCCCGCTGACAACGCGGCGTGGACCTTGGAGGTTGTTCCGCTCTCCGATGCGATCTCAGGTAATGTGCGTCAGCCGTTGTGGCTGCTGCTCGGGTCGGCGGCTCTGCT
>QHXU01000472.1:0-2616 GCA_003223065.1 Acidobacteriota bacterium
CGTCCGGAGGCGCAAAACCGTTGACGCCCGCACCGTCGAAGTTTGTTCCGCCGGTGGCGTTAATCAGCGGGCCCGCCGAGGTTTGGAGTGCGGTATCTGGCTGACTACGGCTTGTCCCCACATGCGACGGAACCGGATGGTGAGCATGCGCGGTGTTTCCGCGAGTATCGTTGCCGTTCGGGATCTGGGACAACGGCGGCGAGACCGCGGAAGTGGTTGGCTGCATCACGGGTAGAGTTTGTGCCAACCCTGCCGAACGCGTAATCAGAAAGCAGCCCAGCACTGCAATCGACAGTGCGGGAATTCGTTTGTTCAAGAGTTCTCCCCCCCATGGGGTATGCGGGCAGCGACGGGAGCAAAGGCGTAGACCGTAGGGCACGGTCTATCGTGCTACTAGCTGTGCGCACGCCAGCCGTGTGCCCTTGCGCTCTTGGCACCCGTCGTAGGCCAAATTTTAGTCGGAACTCAGATTCTAGTCGGAGTCGCGGAGAATGGGAATACTACCTTTGGTAAAGTCCGTGGGAACCTGCTGACCAAGCTCGTGATAGACTCAAGCGCGACCCTCTTGCGAACTGCTCTCGGAGATTCCAGTCGCGGATTCTTAATGGTGTTTCATCGTTGTCGAGCCGGGTATCCACGAACAGCGTATTGAGAATCGACCGGGATCTTTCACGCCAAAGTCAGACTGCAGCGCAGCCCGCGCGCGACCAGGTTGAGGCCAGCGGAAACGACGCGTCACGAAAGGTCGTCATGAAAAAGACGATCCGGAAACAACAGAAGCAGAACCTGACTTGTCCACACTGCGGCCAAGCTTTTCAAAGGCCGCAGGCGGTGGCCTCACACATTCGGTATAAACACGGCGATGCGCTCCTGTCTAAGAAGACACAGCCCAGAGCGAAGAAAGATAGGAAGGGCGTCATGCGGGAGGCCGTATCGGCGCCCGTGCCGGTAGCGGCGTCGCGGGAGCATAGGCTCCCGGATGCGTCGAGAGCAACCACGTTCAGGATTTGGAGTACGACGTCCCCGAGCCCGGTCGAAAGCTGGAATGCCATGGGGGCGAAGATCCTACGAATAGTGTCGATCGCAGCTGACGGCTGGGACGTGATCGTAGCGGGCGACGGAACGAAGTTCGAAAAAGCTCTCCGCTCTCAGCCACAGGTCGCGACCGTCGAACGCAGGCAGACCCAAACAACCCTCGCTATCGGCCAAAACTGAAGCTCGCTTCTCTTAAAACCGGCAGTATCAACTGCGCGGTTTCCTCTTGGTTGGCCATACATCCGTTCCGGATGGACCGCACCTCCGGCTATTCATCGGCGTTCCATCGCCTGCCGCGATTCACAGACAGAAGAACCCGCCACGCAGGCCGCAACGACCGGACAGGACGCGAAGGCGCCCGCATCGTTCACGACTTGGCGGAAGCAGAAAAGCATTGCGCGGCCTGCACTGAGGATCTCCGCCTGATCGGCGAGGAAACCAGCGAACACTACGAATACATTCCGGCACAAGTGATTGTGATCGAAGACATATGTAAGAAGTACGCCTGCTCCTGCACGGTCCTCTTGGAACCGGATCCGCAACATCACGCGCCGGGCGCTATTCGAGCGCAGTGGCCTGCTGGCCGCTTTTCATTAAGAAATGCTCGCCGCCTATGCCTGAAGTTCCCCTCTCTGAATCCCATGCGGGGGTTATCGTCTTTGGATCTGTGAGGACGCATGATGGAGTTGTAAGGGTGATCGAATGCACCCCCCAAAGGAGATACAAGAATGAAGCGATTGATTTTGACGTCGATGCTGGCTGCGGGTGCCCTGTTGGCGCAGTCCGGCAGCAGCCCGGCTTCCGGGAGTGCTCCGGCCGCCCCGCAAAAGTCGACTACCGATCAGACTAAGCCCAAGGTGAAGAAGAGCCGCCGTCATAAGAAGCCGGCCGCCAAGAAGACTGTCACGCCCGGCTCAGCACAGAGCGCGAAGGCCCCTGTGAAAGTGGAAAGCTCGAAGCAATAACTCAAGCTCGATTCGGGGGGTCGTTGAGGGCCGCCCCGTTTTTAGTGCATGCGTGCACAGTCACTACGCACAACGACACCGCCTGCCCTGCGGCTCGCGCAGTAATGATCAACTCCAAAGGTCGGGTGATTGCGGCGATAGGACGGGATGAGGACAGAGGAGAATGGCCTTTACGGTCTTCGCAGCTTTTGGCGCGCGCAGCTAGACAGTACATGTTTACGAGATTAAGGCAAAATTCGTCCAGCGATGGCGGAAACCGAATGCAGCGAGTGGATTGCTCGCGGTACACTCCAATTACTCTGGCAAATCGCCCTGAAGCACCGGTTCGCGTTTGATCGGGGGCGGATGCTATAGGTTAACAATGCGGCTCGATCCTTTGAATCCTGCACACCTAGTCGAGATGACACCGACAGATTTCGAGCTGCAGGTACAGAAGTGGCTAGCGAGTGGAGCGGAGAGCGTCGAGAACTGCCATGTCGTTCATCAGGAAAAGATTTCGGGCCAGGGTGGTGAGTATGCTATCGACGTCGTGGTTAGACTGACGCTCTTTTCTGGTGCGCAGGTAGTCGTTATTGCGGAGTGCAAACATCAAGTTCGCCCTGTCGCCCGCGACGAG
>QHXU01000472.1:2638-4495 GCA_003223065.1 Acidobacteriota bacterium
TTCGCGACACGGCCGCTCACAAAGGGATGCTCTTCTCGACGTCGGGTTTTCAAGAGGGCGCCATCAAACTCGCACAGGCACGCGGCATTGCGACAATTACGGTCATTGATGGGCGCTGGCTCTACGAAACGAAGTCCTCTCACCCGGTGGCTGTTGTGCCAGCATGGCTGAAACTTCCGCGCTTTGCGGGCCAGAGCTTGATCCCACTCCAGAATGGATACTCATGCCACACGATCGATGATGAGCAGGTTGACGCGATCCGAGATTTTCTCCACGCCGCCAGCTAAGCTCACCCTTTCGGCCCCGCTCCACTGCGAGACGGCTTCGCATTGCGAGCTGCACGTTGTGAAGACCGGCAGCCTGCTGGCGCAATGGGACGGCAACGTCAGCCGCAACCTGCGCCAGTTCCGCGTACATGCACCCGGGCAGCTCTGGCGGCGCGCGCTTCCTGCCGCCAATCGAGCCACCAGGTCCGCAAGGCGAAGCGGACGGAGGATTTTGTGCGGGCGCAACTCGGTGACGCGCGCTCGTTCAGTCTGGAACGGCAGCTTCACTTAGGAGCGTTCGCGGTACTTTTCCGGCCGCAGGCCCTTGAGCAAGAAAATCAGCAGCGTGTCCGAGTACTCGCGAACCATCTCCCGCCTTCCGGCCGATCGACTTCTAGCGGTTGCTTAAAGGCGGTGACGAGGGCGAACGACTTCCACCTTCGCAGCGCCCGCACTTTGCGCGAGCACGTGGAAGCGTGCCGCGGAGCTTGAGCACGATCATGGTTTTCTCATGGCTGACGCTCTTCCCGCCCTGGCCCTTCTCCGTCTGCGCTGCCCCCGGACGCTGCTGTCGCTGTATGTGATAAAGACAGTCTTGCCATCTTTGCTAACCTTCGCCGCGCCACGGTTGAGGGCGATCACAACCTTCCGCCCGAAGTTCTTGACCGTCAATTTGAAACGGTCTTGATAATCCATCCCTTTGCTCAGCATGTTCTCCGGCTCCCTTCTTCGAGGTTCGCCTCGCCAAGCGGCGTTTGACCGAATCAGCGAGTTCAGTTAGTATGATGGTACCAAATAGGTAGAAATGCTAGCAGAAAATGAGTTATCCTGATTCCATGGACCAACCTAAGAGTCTTGGCGGCAAAGAGCGGATGCAGAAACTCACGCCAGCGGGACGCCAGAAACTCGCCACACAGGCCGCTAGAGCGCGATGGCAGCCGCCTTACGAGCCGATTGACCTTAGTGGGAATGCTCGTCACAAACACTACGTCCGCATGTGGCCTCGCGAGGCGTTGTTGCGTCCCAACAAAAAAACCCGGCGCTATACGGGTCGGCTAAGTCTCCTGGATCATCCGGGCGTCTACGTCTTGTATGGTGAGGACGAGTCCGTCGTGAGCGACTTCGGGCGCACGCAAAACCATACTCGCGATACGCCTCATGGAAGTACTTCTGTGCCTTTCTTATCGAGGACCCGGAACTCAGAGATTTGATCGAGAGTGTGCTGATCTCAGCAGTTCCTACAGCCAGAAATGGCGCACGGCGGATGAAGCCTCACCGCCTCCCTGAAGGTCTTTATCGTGCCCTTCGACTAATTCCAAGCTGACCAGCCGGTCCGTGATGGAGCGAGGCGTGAGGTTGTGCGGCAACTTGTTCCAGAGAAAATGTATCAATGCTGAATCTAAAGAACTTGCATGGAACGCCCGAATGAGCTATTGTCACTGCGGCATCAGACTTTCAAGGCTCAAGAACCGAAGTGAAGATCAATGTTAAACGCGGGCTCAATCGGTTGTTCGTAGTGTTCATAGTCGGTTGGTATGTTACCGCTTCCCTCGAGCTTTGGCCCCTTTGGAGGAACAGCATAGGTCTTCCT
>QHXU01000166.1:0-4033 GCA_003223065.1 Acidobacteriota bacterium
TAGTCGCCGGCCACAAGCTCGCTGAACATGCGTTGCGAAACGCCGCCCGCGTCGAGCGTCACGATGCGGGGAGACGTGTAAGCCGCGAGTGACTCAAATACTTCGTTCTTGCCGCGATAGTCTTTGAGGTTTGCGTACGATATGGGCAAGGCCACGCCCGATTTCGATGTATTCTTCGCCACTGCCGTGGAAACGGCCGCCAATTCAGCTGGGTTCTGGACCGCCAGCGGATTCAAGATCAGCGTGTTGATCACGGTGAAGACGGTCGTGTTCGCGCCGATGCCCAAAGCGAGAGTTAGAATCACAAAAACAACAAAAAAGGGATTTTTCCGCATCGTGCGGGCGGTGTAACGAAGATCCCTCCGCAGATCTGCAAAGAAATTGCCACGCGATACGTCCCCCGCCGGAACCGCGTCATGTCTCGGCATGCGACTCCTTTCAGCTCCGCCTCTATCGGAGACATGTCATCCAGCTCGGATGTGGCAATCCGATACGCCTCCTCTTCCGTTGCCCCGTTATTGCGTAAGTCCCTGAAACGGTCCTCCAAATGCTGCGCGAGTTCCTCCGTGAGACTCGACTCCGCGGCCGGCTCCAGGCGCAACGCGGCGATGCGTTCTCGAACGATCTTCCTCAAGTCAGGCATGTTCTATTCCCGTAACCCGGCTGATGGCGGCTACAAAATCCTTCCAACTCTTCCGTTGCGAACGAAGCACCTTTCGCCCTTCCGGAGTAAGAGTGTAATACCGCCGCCTTCGCAGCTCGGCTTTCTCGACCCAGCGTCCATTGACCCAACCCCTTTTCTCCAGCCGGTAAAGCAGCGGATACAGCGAGGTGACGTGGAATCGCAGCGCCCCGCCGGATCGGGCCTGAATCAGCTTTGAGATGTCATAACCGTGGCGAGGCCGGTCCTCCAGTAACGACAAGACCAGAAGCTCTGCGCTTCCTTTCTTCCACTCATGATCGGGCGGGTTCAAAGGCATATTGTTGAGTCCATTATATGCGGCTCCCTACTATTATACGCGGCTTCAGCATTCTTGTTCCGTCCGTGGGCGACCCATGGCCGGTTTTCTTACCGCACGGGCTTTCAGCCGGTGTTAGTTCGGACGCAGCGATCGCTTTACGCGCTCCTGATATTGGACCGCCTTCGCCATCACCGCTTGCGCGTCGAGCGTGAGCATCTTCCGGTCGCGCACGATGACGCGGCCGTTCACCATCACGTCGGCGACGTCCGACCCTTTCAGCGCATACACGAGCTGAGAATAGACGTGGTACATCGGCACCGCATGCGGCGCGTCGAGACGGATGGTAATGAGGTCCGCGCGCTTGCCGGTTTCGATCGACCCGATCATGTGCTCGAGATGCAGTGCGCGCGCACCCGTGATAGTGGCCATCGCAAACGCCTGCTCGGCGGGAAGCGCCCGCGGATCTCCAGACGTGACTTTTTGCAGCTTCGCGGCCAAATCCATTTCTTCCATCAGGTCGTGATCGTTGTTCGATCCGGCGACTCCATCGGTGCCGAGGCCCATGGCGAGGCCATGATCCAGAATCTTCAGCACCGGCGCCACGCCGCTCGCCAGTTTCATGTTGCTCGAAGGACAGTGCGCGAGGCCGGTGCCGCGCGCCTTGAGTATTTTTAGATCGCCGTCGTCGAGCCACACGCCGTGCGCGCCGAGCGTCCAGCCGGTGAGCACTCCCAGCGCATCGAGCGCGGCAGTCGGCGTCATCTTCCGCTTCTGGAGAGTCTCATCGTTTTCACGCTTGGTTTCGGAAAGGTGGATGACCAGAGGCTTCCGGTAGCGGTTCGCGAGCGCGCGGCAAGATCTGAGCGTATCGTCGGAGTTTGTGTAAATCGCGTGCGGCGCCACAGCCGGCACGATAAGCGGATCATTTGCGAAAGCCTTGAAATATTTTTCCGTCGCGGCCAGTGTGGCCTGGGGTGTCTTGTAGTCCGGGGCGGGGAAGCCGATCACGGTCTGTCCCAGCACGCCGCGCAGGCCCGCCTCTTTGGTCACCTCCGCGATGGTGTCTTCGAAGTAGTACATGTCCGTATAAGTGGTCGTGCCGGAAAGCGCCATTTCGAGGCACGCCAGCCGGGCGCCCCATCGTACGAACTCCTGGTCGACGTTCTTCGCTTCAGCGGGAAAAATGTATTTCTCCAGCCATTCCTGGAGCCGAAGGTCGTCGGCAATTCCGCGGAACAGCGACATCGGCGCGTGCGTGTGAGTGTTAATCAGGCCGGGAGCGAGAATCGCGTCCGGGCGATCGAGCCGTTGCTTGGGCTGCCAGGCCTTGTCAACCTCCGCGCGCGGGCCGACGGCGACGATCGAGTCACCCCGGATCGCGACGGCGCCATCTTCAATCACGCGGTGTGGCGTATCCATGGTGACCACGTAGCGCGCGCTCCAGATCCAGTCGGCGGGAGCGGCGTGCGCGGCCGCAGCGGCGCAAATCCACAAAAGCCTAGAGGTAAGACGCATCAAACGCCCTCGGAAGCAGGTCCTTAACGCGCAGCGTTTCCGTCTTGCCGCGCGGGTTGACCAAGATGATTTCGATATCGCCGCAGAACTCCCACAGGATCTGCCGGCACGCTCCGCAGGGCGGGGTGAGAGTCTCCGTATCGGCGCTGATGGCCAGGCGGCGGAACGCGCGCACACCTTCTGACATCGCTTTGAAGACCGCCACGCGCTCGGCGCAGATCGTCAGGCCATACGTGGAGTTCTCAATATTGCAGCCGGTGTGGATTTGGCCGGTGGAATCTTCGAGCGCCGCTCCGACTCGGAAGCGCGAGTACGGCGCATGGGCATGATCGCGCGCCGCGAGCGCAGCGCTGAGCAGGGGACTCATGAGCGCATCTCTCAGTCTACAATCGAGCTTATGGTGCATTCCGAACGACTACCAATGCTCCACATTCCGATCCTCCGCAAAGGCGTGCCTTACCAGAGCCTCGATACAATCCGGACTCCTCACTACCGTACTCGCGAACCCTTTGTCGAAATCAGCCAGGCGAACCTCGGCCTGATCCGGCGCGACCTGCTCGACCAGCGGACGCCGCGAGAAGCACTGGCAGCGTGCTCGACGTCGGAATTGATCACCATTAGCCGGCGTGCGGCCGGGATTTTCCTGGGCGACGCGCTGCCGCTGGGCGTCACCACCCAGACGCCCGAGGACTATGTCTGCCAGCTTTCGGCCACCACGGGGATGCCCTACGTGCTGGTGCGCAAGAATATGCTAAAAATCCATGCGGCTCTGGCGGAGATGGAAAACGTGATCGCCGGCTTGACGCGCCGCCTCCCGCTCGAAGTGCTCGATCGCGGCTACGCAGGCGGCCTCTGTTTCTACCCACGCGCGGAATCGCTGGGCGTGGTGTTGCCCAGCAACTCGCCGGGCGTGCACTCGCTGTGGACGCCCGCTTTTGCGCTGAAGATTCCGTTGGTGCTCAAGCCCGGCGCCGCGGAGCCGTGGACGCCCTACCGCATTATCCAGGCGCTGATCCGGGCCGGCGCGCCTCCGGCCGCGTTCAGCTACTATCCGGCCGATCACGCGGGCGGCGGCGAGATTCTGCGGCAATGCGGCCGGGGCATGGTGTTCGGCGATGTGAGTGCGACGCGCATCTGGGCCAATGATCCTCGCATCGAAGTGCACGGTCCCGGCTACAGCAAGATCGTGATTGGCGAAGATTGCGTCGATGACTGGGAGAAGTATCTCGATGTTATGGTGGCGTCGATCGCCGAGAATTCGGGCCGCTCCTGCGTGAACGCTTCCGGCATCTGGACGCCGCGCCATGCTAAAAAAATTGCCGAGGCCTTGGCCGCACGCCTGGCCAGCGTCGTTCCCCGCGCCGCCGAGGACGAGCAGGCTCAACTGGCGCCGTTCGCGGAGCCAAGCGTGGCCGAGCGGATGTCCGCGATGATCGATCGCGATCTGCACGAAACGCCGGGCGCGCGCGATGTCACGGCGTCGTACCGGGAGCCCGACCGGTTCGTCACCCGGGAAGGTTGCGCTTATCTGTTGCCGACCATCATCGAGTGCGACG
>QHXU01000166.1:4132-13954 GCA_003223065.1 Acidobacteriota bacterium
CCAGAAGCGCTCGGATCGTCGCTGGTTGTGACCGCGATCACAGGCGACGCGAGCTTCCGGCGCCGGCTGCTCAGGTCGCCTTTGGTAGGCCGCCTGAACTTCGGCCCGATCGCGACGATGCATATCACCTGGGATCAGCCGCACGAAGGCAACCTGTTCGATCATCTGTACGCGCGCCGGGCGTTCCAGGCTGCATGACAGCCGCTCGCTGGCACACGTGGTCAGGGGCTATTCCGCCGCCATTTTGCGAAGTTGCTCAGCCTGGCGCAAAGCCTCCGATGTGATGCGCTCACCCGAAAGCATGCGGCCGATTTCGCGCGTGCGTTCCGCGGCCGAAAGCTCCTCGATTGAAGCCAGCGTGCGTCCCTTTGCGGCGCGCTTCTCGACGTAGTAATGATGATCGGCAAAGCCCGCGATCTGCGGCAGGTGCGTGACGCAGAGCACCTGGCTTGATTCGGCGAGCTTCTTGAGCCGCCGTCCGACCGCCTCCGCCGCGCTGCCGCCGACGCCCGCATCGACTTCGTCAAACACCAGCGTTCGCGGTGCGCCCTTTGCCGGACGGGAGGGGGCGGTGCATGTCTTCAGCGCCAGAGCCACGCGCGACAGCTCGCCGCCGGATGCGATCCTGTCCAGAGGCTTCGGCTCTTCGCCGACGTTCGGCGAAATCAGAAACTCGACGCTGTCCGCGCCGTGCTCGGACCAAGGCGCCGGCCCGATACGGATCTCGACCCGCGTCTTCTCCATCGCCAACGACGCCAGCTCGCGCTCGACGCGAGCCGTAAGCTGCCCGGCCGCTTCCTTGCGTCTGGCGCTGAGCTTCGCCGCCGCATCTTTGTACGCCGCGGAGTGGGCATCGATTTCTTTGCGCAGCGCTTCGCGGCGTTCGCTCGAAGTCTCTACCGCGGCGAGCTGATGGCGCACGTCTTCGAGAAAAGCAACCACATCGTCGATCGTCGCGCCGTACTTGCGCTTCAGTTTTTCGAGCGCGGCCAGCCGTGCCTCCACTTCGTCGAGCCTTGCCGGATCGGCCTCCAGTTTTCCCAGATAGTGACGCAGCGCATGCGCCGCTTCGTCCATTGCGATGGTCGCCGGCTGCACTGTGCCAAGCACTCCGGCGAGGCTTTCGTCGATGCGCACCAGTTCCTCGAGGCGCCGCACTACGGTCCGTAACTGCGAAGTCGCGTTGACCGGAGCGTCATATAGGGCCTCATACGCCGCGCCCGCCATCTCTTCGAGGCGAGCCACGTTGCGCAGCACGCGGCGTTCGTTTTCGAGCGAGGCGTCCTCGCCTGGCTGCGGCGCCACCGTCTCGATCTCGCTGCGCTGGAAGTTCCACAAATCGGCCAGGCGCAGCTTCTCCTGCGCGGTGCGGTCCAGGTCCTCGAGTTCCGCGGCAGAGCGCTGCCAACGTTCGTACAGCGACGCGATGCGGGCCACCTGCTCCTCAGCCCCGGCGAATACATCGAGCATCTCCCGCTGTATGGCCGGCGAGAACAGCTGCTGCTGATCGTGCTGTCCGTGGATGTCGCCCAGGTGTGGAGCCACTTCTTTGAGCAGAGCAGCCGTGGCCGGCCGGTTGGCAAGGAAGGCTCGCGACTTGCCATTGGCCAGAATCTCTCGCTCCACCAGCAGTTCGCCGTCTTCGATCCCGATACCGGCCGTCTCGGCCAACTCCGCCAGCGCTCCCGCCTGCGAGACCGCAAAGATGCCGGAGATCCGGGCGCGCTCCGCGCCGCTGCGCACCATCTCGGCCGATGCGCGGCCGCCAAGCAGTAGCCCGAGAGCGTCCACCACAATCGATTTGCCGCTGCCCGTCTCTCCGGTGAGCAGGTTCAGGCCTGGATGGAAGCGCACGCGGACCTTTTCGATGACCGCGTAGTTTTCGACGACCAACTCAACCAGCACTCAGAAGATTATAGGGGACAGGCCCATACGCGCGCCAGAAACATTTATTTTGACTTCTGTTTTGCAGATAGGTCGATTACAATGGTAGATGAGGGCGGTTCAGTTTCGGAGGAACTGAGAGAAGGAGAGAAAGAATCGGTTGCTAGCGCGACATTTGGGCGGCCTCCTGCTGGAGGTGAACTTCTGGGAGTTAGTGAAGACCTCCGAACCGGTGCCGCTGGCGGTGATGGGGATTCTGCTGATGTTCTCCCTTATCTCCTGGACCATCATTTTGTCGAAGTGGGCATCCTTCAGGCGCGCACGCCGGGCGAACCGGCGATTCCTGCGCGCCTTCCGCAAGGCCCCAAATCTCGACGCAGTAACTGCGGCAAGTGAACAGTTCCGCATCTCGCCGCTGGTAGCGGTCTTCGATTTCGGCTACAGCGAGGTGGGCCGCCAGGTGTCGGCGCGCGCCAAAATCACCAATAAGCTCGCGCTGGAGCGGACGCTTCAGCTCGGGATGAGCGAGGAAACCACGCGCCTCGAGCGCGGCATGAACTGGCTGGCCACCACGGCCGCGGTCTCGCCTTTTATCGGGCTGTTCGGGACCGTGTGGGGCATCATCAACGCGTTCCAGGCGCTAGGCCTCAGCGGCAGCACCAGCATGCGGACCGTTGCGCCCGGCATCGCGCAGGCCCTGGTCGCCACGGCGCTGGGCCTTGCCGCGGCGATTCCAGCGGCGGTCTTCTATAACTACTTCGGGCACATTATCAAGGAGATGGGCGCCCGCATGGAGGATTTTTCGCTCGAGTTCCTGAACTTGACTGAAAGGATATACGAGCCCTAAGCATTTGTATATATGGCGATTTCGCTTGGCACATCGAACGGGACGAACGGCCGTCGGCGGTTTGGCGCCAGCATCGGCACGCTCTCGGAAATGAATATCGTGCCGCTGGTCGACGTGGTGCTCGTGCTCCTCATCATTTTCATGCTGACCGCGCACGTGATGGAGTTCGGCCTGGAAATCGATGTTCCCCAGGTGAAGCAGGTTCGCGATACCGCTGAGGAACTGCCGGTGATCAACATCACACGGAATGGGAAACTTTTTCTGAATGAAAAACCGGTGAACATCAACCAGATTCCGGCTGAGCTGGCGCGGCGCTTCAAGGGCTCGAAGACCGTGTACCTGCTGGCTGATAAGGCCACGGTTTGGGACCCGATTGTTCAAGTGATCAGCACGCTCAATGAGGCCAAGATTCAGATCAAGGTAGTCGCCAAGCCGGAGGAGTCTCAAAGCACACGACCATGAGGCAGCAGCACGCCGATATCTTGGATGAGCAGGAATCCCTGCACGGCGCATTTTTCGGCGCTATCGGGGTGCACGTCTTCGTGGTCGCTGCGATTACTTTGTACGGATGGACGGCGAGCCACTCCGATTTTTTTGGCGCTCAGAACGCCGGCGGCAGTATAGGCATCGAGGCCGTGAGCTCGATCCCGCTTCTACATCACGGCCCTCAAAATCCTGTGGCGCACGATACGCAATCCGAAGTGCCGCAGCAGGTTCCTAAGCCCGTCGAGCAGGTGAAGAAGGAAAAGCCCCCGCCGCCGGACGCCGTACCGCTCAAGAGCCGCCAGGCGAAGAAGCGGGAGGCGGAGGCCGCAAGCACGCGCCAGCGCTTTCGTCCTTTCAGCGAGCTTGACCAGAACCAGGTAACGAGCAGGCAGGCGCCGTCGGTGTCGAACCCGATGTATTCCGCCCCGTCCGGATCGGGCCGTGTTGGCGCCGGCCCGAACACAACTCTAGGGAACCGTTTCCCCGCGTATGCGCAGCAGATCCAGCAACTGGTCGCGCAGAAATGGCGAACGGCTGACGTCGATGCGCGCATTCAAACCGCGCCCACCGTCATCGCCACGTTTGATCTGATGCGCGACGGCAGCATCCGTAATGTCCAGATTCTGCAACGCAGCGGCATCCCCTCCTTGGATTTTTCGGTGCAACGCGCGATCCTGGAAGCAAGTCCTTTTCCACCCATTCCGCCGGGCTTTGATCGCGATTATGCGAAAGTCGAATTCTGGTTCGAGTTGAAACGATGAAAACCAAGCTCACCGCCGTTTGCGCCGTCGCAGTAGCGTTGTTCTCCGCGGGCGCACTACTCCTGACCGGACAGGAGATTCGAGGAACTATCACCCAGGGCGAGCGGCCCTCGATCGCCGTGCCCGACTTCCGCGGGTCGGGCGACGCGCAGCGTGTGATGAACACGTTTAACGAGACATTGTGGAATGAGCTGGCCAATTCCGGCGTTCTGTCGATGCGGGCCAAGAGCATGTATCCCGTCGACGTGCCGCAGCAGCCGTCCGATTTCAGGCCGCCGACAACCTCTCCTCCGCTGCGCCGTGGCGAAGCGCCGAGAACCGTGCGCAATGGACCATGGCTCACGGATTGGTCCGGCCCACCGGTGAGCGCCGCCTATCTCGCGTTCGGCTACACGGCCGTGCAAGGCGGCAGGCTGGTTTTGTTCGGGTGGCTCTACAATGTCGCCCAGCCGGATCCGGCCAGCGCGCAGGTGATCGGCAAGCTCTATTTCGGCTCGGTAGATAATGAAGGCGCAAAGAATGTAGCGCGTGAGTTCGCTGCCGACATCCTCCGGCAGTTCGGGGCCCAGAGTCTGGCCGGCACAAAGATCTATTTCGTCTCCGATCGTACCGGCTACAAGGAAATCTGGTCGATGGACTACGACGGCTCCAACCAGCAACAGTTGACCAACTACAAGTCCACATCGAGCATGCCCGCCGTGTCGCCGGACGGCTCGCTGTTCGCTTTCACCACATACGCGCAGGGAAATCCGAAGATCATGGTATACTCTGCCCAAACAAGAAAAAGGTTGCCATTTTACAATCCTGTTTCATCCATGGTGGCAACTCCGGAATTCACGGCGGATGGACACATCCTGTTTTCCGCCGCGATCGACCGATGGGCGCAGATTTGCATCGCAAATGGCGACGGCAGTCAGATGCGGCGGATTTCCAACGTGCACGCGATCGAGGTATCACCCAGGGTGAACCCCAAAACGGGTAGGGACATTCTGTTCATCTCCGGCCGCTCTGGCGGCCAGCAACTCTGGCGGATGGCGATGGAAGGAACCGATCTGGAACGGCTCACTTCGGGTGAGGGCGACGTGGCGAATCCTTCCTGGAATCCCAACGGCCAGACAATCGCTTTCGCTTGGACGCGCGGATACGAGCCGGGTAATTTCAATATCTTTATCATGGATATTGCGAAGCGAGAGCCTATTCAGCTCACACAAAACTCGGGACGGAATGAGAATCCCTGGTGGGCGCCGGACGGGAATCACCTCGTGTTTTCGTCCAAACGCGGCTCGACAACGCAAATCTACACGATGCTGGCGGATGGAACCAACGTGCAGCGGCTGACAACCCAGGGCAACAACACCCAGCCAGTATGGGCAAAAGGGATAAACTAAAGAGATTTAGATCTTGAGGAGGCAGATTCAGAAAATGAGAATGAACACGAGAACACTGAGTGCAGCGGTGTTCGCAGCGGTCTTGCTTGTGTCGGTGGCTGGATGTAAGAAGAAAGCGCCGGCTCCGGCGCCGCCGCCGCCCGCTCCGCCGCCGAAAGTCGAGGAACCACCCAAACCGCCGGCCGTGCGGATCGACAGCTTCACTGCTGAGCCTCGAAGCATTGAACGGGGCCAGTCCGCCACACTGCGTTGGTCTGTGGCGAACGCAACCGATATTTCGATCGATCAGAATGTGGGCGCTGTTCAGGCGAACGGCACCCGCCAGGTTTTTCCGAGCGACTCCACCACCTACACGCTGGCGGCCACCGGGCCGGGCGGAACGGATTCGCGCTCGGTGACGGTAGACGTTTCCAGTCCGCCTCCGCCTCCGCCACCCAAAGCGCCCCCGCCGAAGATTTCCGGAGCCGAAATGCTCGGTCGCGAGGCACAGGATGCGTACTTCGATTACGACAAGAGCGACATCCGCGAGGACGCCCGCCAGGTGCTGACGCGGGACGCCGACTTGTTGAAGCGCATATTCGCCGGTGATCCGAACTTCACCGTCGTCATCGAGGGACATTGCGACGAGCGTGGCTCAGCGGAATACAACCTCGGATTGGGTGATCGCCGCGCCACCGCCGCCAAGGATTTCCTGGTACAACTCGGCGTGCCCTCCGACCGTCTGAAAACAATTAGTTATGGCAAAGAGCGCCCGGTATGCACGGAAGCGAACGAGGAGTGTTACCAGCGCAATCGCCGCGCTCATTTGTCGCCGGGACAGTAGAACGCCAGTTCAGAAACGGGGGACGGTTTAGCGCCGTCCCCATTAATAGAGGAGGAAGGTTATATGAACGCTTCACGGCTGCTCATCATCGGGCTTGCTTTCAGCCCCACGGTCCTGCTGGCCCAGAAACGCGAAGATATCCTCTCCATCCAGCGTGACATCGCGGCGCTCACCGAGCAGGTGCGCCAAATTCAGCGCGCGCAGGATGAAAGGATGGCCGCCCTGACCGCGTTGGTGCAGCAGGCGATGGATGCCTCGAACAAAGCGAATGCGAGCTTGTCCGCGCTGCAGCACAGCGTGACGACGCAACTGGCCGATCAGCAGGGCAAGGTGGTGACGCCGATAACCACGCTGGGGACCAAGGTGGACCAGATGGCGGACGATTTTCGCTCGATGCAGACCAATATGGCCGATCTCACGCGGCGCGTGGGCCAGTTGGATCAAAAGCTGACCGACATTTCGAGTGCAGTGCGGACGCTGAGCGCTCCACCCCAAGTGCCTGGCGGCACGATCCCGCAGGCTAATACTCCGCTGGGAGCTCCGACAGGTACCGTTCCTCCAGGCACTTCCTCCGAGACACTCTATACGAATGCGTTCCGGGATTACACGACCGGTAAATACGAGCTCGCAATGCAGGAATTCAGCGATTATCTGAAGTACTTCCTGTAAACGGAGAACGCGCCCGCCGCCCAGTATTACATCGGATACATTTATTTCAATGCCAACCAATACGACGACGCCGTGAAGGCGTTCGACGCCGTGCTCGAGCGGTTCCCGGAGAATCCCAAGACTCCAGACGCGTTGTACATGAAGGGCGTCAGCCTGATGAAGGCGGGCCGCCGCACCGACGCCGGCACCGAATTCAAGAGCTTTGTGAAGCGTTATCCGAACCACGAACTGGCTTCCAAAGCGCATGCGCATCTGAAGGATCTGGGCCTGGAGTCGTCGCGATCCGGCGCCTCGCGCCAGGCCAAGCGCAAGTGACCCTATGGGCACGCCCGCCGGCCCGCAACTCTCCTACGAAGACATCGCGCTGATGATAGAACACTCCGTGCTGCGGCCGGAGCTCTCCGAGGAGGACGTGCGCACCGGCTGCGAAATCGCCCGGGAGTATCGGGTAGCCTCGGTCTCGGTTCGGCCGTCCGACGTTGACCTGGCCGTGCGCTGGATGGAAGGGAGCGGCGTCCTGGTGGCGAGCGTCGTCAGCTTCCCGCACGGCTCCGCTACCACGGCCGTGAAGCTCTATGAAACGCGTGACTTGGTGCGCCGCGGCGTCAAAGAGATCGATACCGTCCTGAACTTGGGCAAAATGATCTCGCGTCAGTTCCAATACGTGGAGATGGAACTGCAGCAGATGGCGCAAGCCTGCCATGACGCGGGCGCCGCGCTCAAGGTGGCGTTTGAGAACGGTTATCTGAGCGAGGACTTGAAGACTATCGCCTGCAAGATTTGCAAGCGCGCCGAGATCGATTACGCCCGCACGTCGACGCCGTTCGGCCCCGCCGCGTATTCGCTCGACGACATCCGTCTGATGCGGCGTCTCTGCGGTGATCGGGTGAAGATCAAGGCCAGCGGCGGCGTGCGAACGCTGAACGACGTTTTAGCCGTGCGCGAGGCAGGCTGCGTGCGCGTGGGCACCATCGCTACGGTCTCCATCCTCGAAGCGTGGAAGATGGAGCTTGCCGCAAGAAAAACTGCCCGAGTCACCTAGCCGGAATCTGGTATATTGCTTCGCATGACCAAGACGCTCCTGGTACGTCTTTCCGCGGCGGTTCTCGCTTCGTTCGGCGCCTGGATGGCTTACACGCAGAATCCCCAGACTCCGCCGGAATTGAAGCTCGAGAAGATAACGGACGATCTCTACAACATTTCGGGCGACGGCGGTAATGTTGCCGCGTACCTTACCAATGACGGAGTGATCATCATCGACGATAAGTTCGAGCGCGACCATGCCGATATCGTGGCTAAGGTAAAGTCCATCAGCGACAAGCCGATTAAATACGTGCTCAATACACATCAGCACGGGGATCACACCGGCGGCAATGAGAAGCTGCTCGGCTCAGCCGAGATCATCGCACACAAGAACGCGCGGGCCAATATGGTCCAGGGCAAAATGCCCGGACTGCCTCGTGTGAGCTTCACGGACGAAACCGAAGTGTTTCTCGGCGGCAAGGAAGTCCGCGCGCATTACTTTGGACGCGGCCATACCAACGGCGATGCGGTCATTCACTTTCCAGCGTTGCGCGTGATTCACACAGGCGATCTGTTCGTAACGGGCACTCCATTCATCGACTATTCCGCCGGCGGCAGCGCGGTCGAGTGGACTCGTACCCTGGACGAAGTGCTCAAGTGGGATTTCGATACCGTAATCCCCGGCCACGGAGCGATATCGAAACGCGAAGACCTTGTGAAGTGGCGGAACGGGTTCGAGGCGATGCGCAATCGCATCACCAGCATGGTTCGAGAAGGTAAAATCAAAGACGACGTGGTCAAGACGCTCACGGGCGAGTTCGGGTGGAACGCGAATCCGAATGGCTTGGCCATGCGCTCGGTGGACGCCCTGATCGCGGAGCTCAAGCGGTAGCCGCGCCCGCTAACCCCAACTCGGCTGCTCGCGCCTGCATCGCTCGAATGCAGAAATCGATGTGTTCGTCGAGATCGACGCCCAATTCGGTTGCGCCGTTTATAATGTCTTCACGGTTCACGTTGCGGGCGAATGCCTTGTCCTTCAGCTTCTTCCGGACCGACCTCACCTCGACCTCGTGAATGCTCCTGCCAGGCTTGACATAGGAGCACGCCGTGAGGAATCCGGCCAGTTCATCGCAAGCAAACAACGTTTTTTCCAAACGGCTGACGCGCGGTACGCCGCTGTAGGTGGCGTGCGAGAGAATTGCACGGCGAATTTCCTCGCTCACGCCGCGCCCGGCCAGGATCGGTTCGCCCTTCATGGGATGGTCGGGTGCTTCGGGGTGAATTTCCCAATCGAAGTCGTGAAGCAGCGCAGTAATGGCCCATTTTTCTTCATCCTCGCCAAACTTGCGGGCGTACGCTACCATGCAAGCCTCCACGGCCAGCATGTGCTTGCGCAGGCTCTCCGATTTCACGAACTCACAGACGATGTCCCAGGCCAGGTTTCTGTCCATAAAGAATAGTGTGGCATTCCTTACAGTCCTTTACGGCATGCCCTGCTATACTTTGAGAGTTCGCCAAACCTTCAGAGGCCATTCGGATGAAAAAAAACACCGTCTTCCCCATGCTTGCCGTTGCACTTCTGGCCGTTTGGGGCCAGGCGCAGGCGGCACCGAACCTGAGCGGTGAGTGGAAACTCAACACATCTAAGAGCGATTTCGGTCCGGCGCCCGCGCCCGAAATGATGATGCGCACCATCAAGCACTCTGAGCCATCGCTCGAGATTACGACTCACCAGAAGGGCGCACAGGGCGAGATAACCACAGAGCTCAAATACACCACCGACGGTAAGGAGTGTGTAAACAAGTTGCCGAACGGCGAGGCTAGAGGCAGGGCCAAGTGGGATGCAGACACGCTCGTAGTGGAGAGTGTTCGTGACTTTCAGGGCACGGAGCTCAAATCCAAAGAGACCTGGGAGCTGTCCGAGGCCGGCAAAATACTCAC
>QHXU01000473.1:0-2620 GCA_003223065.1 Acidobacteriota bacterium
GTGCGGCGGGCGGTGTGATGGCCAAAGAGCTTTGCGAGGCCGGCGCCAAGGTCATCATGCTCGAGGCCGGTCAGACAGTCCCTCCCGGCAGATTTCGCTCGCATTGCTGGCCCTACGATATGGAGTTCCGCGGTTTACGCGGGGAGAAGCAGGAGCCTTTCTATCCGCCGGATCTGAGAGACTCCATACGCTTCGAGGACTCCGACAACGGCGTGGGGGTCGACCGCATCCGTGTCCTGGGCGGCCGCACGGTGCACTGGAACGCGGTGGTGCTGCGCTACGCGGCGTCCGACTTTCGCGAACGCTCGCTACACGGCATCGAGGACGACTGGCCGATCAGTTACGAGGAACTCTCGCCTTACTACGAACGCGTCGAACAGACCATCGGCGTCTGCGGCAACGACGACGGGCTTGAGATTCTTCCAGCCGGCAAACACTATCTGCCGCCGCTTCCGTTTCGCTGTAGCGAGGAGATCTTGAAGAGGGCGTGCCGGTCCCTGGGGATACCGGTGATCCCAGTTCGTAAAGCCGTGCTCACGCGTCCCTACGACAAGCGCCCCGCCTGCCATTACTGCGGCCATTGCATGGATGGGTGCGATGTCTCGGCCATCTTCTCCACTCCGGGAAGCATGCTGCCCAAGGCGCGCGCCACTGGAAATTTCACACTTCGCGAGAATGCCGTGGCGCGCGAGATCCTGGTCGACAGGGAGGGTCTGGCGCGCGCGGTCTCGATCGTCGACCGTCAGACCGGGAAGGAAGAAGAGATCAGAGCCCGCGTCATGGTGGTGTGTTGCGCCACGGTGGAAACCGCGCGACTACTGCTCAATTCACGATCGCAACAGCACCCTGCCGGTCTCGGCAACTCGAGCGGTGTCGTTGGCCGTTATCTCCATGGCCACCTGGGCGGACAGGTCCATATTTACCTGGAAGATCTGGCGGGCGCGCCGCCTTTCAATCAGGACGGCGCCACTGATCACGCTTACATCCCGCGCTATCGAACCAAGGCCAACGACGGGGTGTTCGGGTTCCAGGTCAATTTCGAGAACTACATGTTCCCGCACCACGCCTCGTCGCTTATGGGTTATGGCGCGGGATTCAAGAGCGCGGTGCGGCGCATGCAGCCGGGCTTCCTGATGCTGGGCGGATTCGGGAAAGTCCTGGCCAGGCCTGAGAACCGGGTCACCGTCGACCCGAACCGCGTCGATGCCCACGGGATTCCGATTCCCGTGGTCCGCTTCCGATTCGATGAGAGCGATGTAGCGGTTTTCCGCTCGATGCGAAACGGTGCGGCGGAGATCTGTGAACACCTGAAGGGCACCGTCTTCGACCGCTGGGGAGGCGGGCCGCGGGGATTCGCCAGCCATGAAGTCGGCACCGTGCGCATGGGGCGCGATCCTAAAACGTCGGCTCTGAATGGCTACTGCCAGTCGCACGACGTGAAGAATCTCTTCGTTACCGACGGAAGTTGCTTCACTACCTCCAGCGAAAAGAATCCGACGCTCACCATCATGGCGCTGTCGATGCGCGCGGCGGAACGGATTGCCGAACTGCGGAAACGCCGGGAGCTGTAACCGGACTAAGCTTAATGTTCCGGGGCTTTATGTTCCGGGTGCGCGCAGCCCGAAAACTTCGGGAGGTGGCCATTACCTTGGTATTGCAGATCCTGATGTATCCCGATTTCGGACGTGTAATAGCCGTCGACGGTCATCTGTTTTAACCGGATGAAAAAACGGTGGAGGCCGGACTCGGGATGCGCTTCTCCGGCGGCGGCTTTGGCCAATGCCTCGGGTGGCGACGTGTTTCGGGCTTCGTCGTTCATGAGTTGCAAGCCGGTCCGCCATTCCTGCTGCGTGGCCGGCGGAGCATGCGAAACCATCCAGTCGGCGAACAGGCTGACCTTGGCCTCGCGGGCGCCGGGCGAATGCTCGTCCGCCGGAATGATCATCTCCATCAGGGCTTCCAGGAGTTCATTCTCGTCGGGACGAAAGAACCGCAATTGGTACGGCTCCGCCGGGCCGGCGTGAATCGCCATACAGGCGTCCGCCGCGCGTAACGCGTCAAATCCCGGCGAGAGCGCGCATGCGGAAAGCAATTGCAGGAGATTCCGTCGACGCATCCAAAAGAAGTTTAGCACCGCGGATTGGAAGAGGCGGCCACGATATTGATTACCGAGCTATCGCCGGCTAGCCGGCGCTTTCCTGGTCTTAGAGTACCTGCTTCAATATCTCGCCGAGCTTAAGAAACTCCTCAAACTCCATTGGTTTCTGAAAATAACGCGACGCGCCGAGCGTTTCCGCCTGCCGGCGATCGCTTTCCGAACCGGAGGAGGTAACGATAATGACCGGAATGTGCTTGTATGTTGGGCTGTTCCGGATCCGTTGGAGAACTTCGGTGCCGGGTTTCTTGGGGAGGTTCAAGTCCAGGAGCACGGCCTTTAGAGCCGGGGCGTCAGCCCCATGCTCGGCCCGATCGATGAACTCCATCGCGCGCTCACCGTCTTCGGCCACGTGCAAAACGACCGGAAGTTCATGCGCGCGGACGGCTTCCTCGACCAGGAAAACGTCTCCGGGGTTGTCTTCAACCAGCAGCACATCGATTCGGCCGTCAACTTTGCCTTGCA
>QHXU01000473.1:2632-6750 GCA_003223065.1 Acidobacteriota bacterium
CTTGCATCTGGAACTCCGTTCGGGGCGAGTGTCCGGGACGTTAGTCGCTGCCCCGGTTTGGGTTCACTCGGAGGACAACGGACGTCGTCCACCTTCAACATTAAACACACGCCGTCAAGATTTATATCGGGAGTATTGCAGAAAATAACAGTGGGAGAATTGCGGTGGCATCGGCCGAGGCTAGACGTAACTGCAAGTGACTGAAACCGCGGGCGGGCTCATGATTGATCCGCGCCCGGGCAGACCACGCCGCCTCCGTAAAATTACGGATAGCTGAAAAGGCGGTGAGCGGTTTCAATGGAAGAGGAACTCCACCGTCAATGACCAGCCTCCGTCTTCTAATCGCCGACGATCATGAGGATTTGCTTCGCGAAATCACAACGCTGGTTGAAGCGGAGTTTGAGGTGATTGGAATCGCGCACAACGGCACGGCGCTGCTCGAGGCAGCAGCGGAGCTGAATCCGGACGTTGTCGTAACCGATTTTAGAATGCCCGGGCTTAGCGGCATCGAGGCGGGCCGAAAGTTGCTCGAGCAGGGGGCCTGCAAGGCGGTTGTACTCCTCACGATGTACGCCGACCAGCGGCTCGTGGACCGAGCCTTGGAAGCAGGCATTCGCGGGTATGTTCTAAAGGTTAAGGCAGGAGAGGACCTCATCCCGGCAATTCGGAGCGCGATCCGGGGAGAAACTTTCGTGTCCTCGTTCGGCGTGGGTCCTGTATGATGGGTTATCGCAGCGCTGCGGAAGAACGGCACGTAATGATCAAAGGGCTGCTCTTCTTCGGGACAAGTTTACGCTCCTGAGGACAGTGTACGACGGACGCGCTCTGGTTGCCGCCGCGGCAGAGCTCAATCCTGACGTGGTGGTGACCGATATCGGCATGCCTCTTCTGAACGGGCTCGACGCCATCCGTCAGATTAAGAGCGCCCGTCCGGCCACCAAAATTATTATTCTCACGATGCATGCCGAACCCGATCTGGCCGCCGACGCGTTCCGGGCTGGGGCTTCCGGTTATCTGCTGAAGACCTCACCGGGGGAGGAACTAGTGGAGGCGGTACGCCAGGTCGCGCAGGGGCGCGCGTACCTCACCTCCTTGATAGCAAAAGACCTGATCACAGTGCTCCTGGATGCGAAGAAGGAGCCGACTGGAGAGAAGCTGACCGGGCGGCAGCGCGAGGTTCTGCAACTCATTGCCGAAGGCCGGACGATGAAAGAAGTCGCTTCGCTGCTGCACATTTCCCCACGAACAGCCGAGTCACACAAGTACGAGATCATGGAAGTGCTGGGCGCACAAAACACTGCCGAACTCGTCCAACACGCCATCCGCATGAAACTAGTCAGCGTTTAGAGGGAACCATGGGAGCGCGCGCAGCCCGGGAAAGCGCGGAGTTGCTGGAAGACCAGAATCGCATCCTGGAGCTCATCGCGGGGGGAGCGCCGCTTCGTGAAATTCTTGATACGCTGCTTCGCACGATCCAGGCGCACTGCCCGGGAATGCTCTCGTCGATCGTGCTGTTGGATGCCGACGGCATCCATGTCCGGCACGGCGCGGCGCCCGACCTTCCGGAAACATTTACGCGCCAAATCGACGGTGAAAGCATCGGCCCGCAAGCCGGCTCCTGCGGCACGGCCATGTTTCGGCGTGAGCCGGTGCTTGTCGAGGACATTGCAACGGATCCGCTGNNGTGGGACAAGTATCGCGATCTCGCCCTCATGCACAACCTGCGAGCCTGCTGGTCCGCGCCGATTCTGGATGCGCGCCGCCAGGTGCTTGGCACATTCGCGATGTACTTGCGCGCGCCTGGACGTCCTGACGCCCGGCATTTGCAGCTGATCGACGTCTCGACACACATCGCCGCAATCGCAATCTCCAAACACCGCGCCGAGGAAGAAATCGCCCGGCGGGAAGCGCAACTGGTCGAGGCGCAGCGCATCGCGCTTCTCGGCAGCTACGAATGGGACATCCGCAACAATCGGGTCTGGCGCTCGGCGGAACTGTGCAGAATCTTCGGCTTGCTTCCTGATGAGTTCGAACCGACCTATGAAGGCTATCTCGCCCGTGTCCACCCCGATGATCGGGACACGACCAGGTCCACCATCGAGGGCGCCCTGCGCGACGGCCGGCCTTTCGACTTTGAGGAGCGCATCATCCTGCCGGACGGAGGCGTCCGCATGCTCCACAGCCAGGGATGTTGGAGCTTCGATGAGGCTCAGCGCCCCATAAGACTGGTGGGGATTTGTCAGGACATCAGCGAGCGCAAGCAGGCAGAGCAACAATTACGCGCGGCGAATGCGGCGCTTGCAGAAGAGCTGAAGGAGAGGACACGAGCCGAGATGGAAATCCAGGCGCTCACCGCGCAGCTCATCAATGCTCAGGAAGAAGAGCGTTCCCGGCTCGCCCGGGAATTGCACGACGACCTCAGCCAGCAAATCGCGGCGCTGAGCATCGCAGCCACCAATCTGAAAAACGAGATCAGCGACGAACAGGCCGAGGGCCGGGCCCAGAGCGAGCGCATTCAACAGAAACTTGTTCAGCTGGCCGAGAGCGTCCGGCGAGAGCGTCCGGCGGCTTTCGCACAATCTCCATCCCGCCGTGTTGGAGTATTCAGGCCTGGCCGTGGCACTCCGAAGCTATTGCTCGGAGTTCACCGCACTGACCGGTCTGACCATCTTGTTTCATGAAGAAGGATCCTTCGACGGCGTGCCCGCTGCTGTCGCTCTGGGCGTCTATCGCATCACCCAGGAAGCTCTTCAGAACGTGTTGAAGCACGCACAGGTGACCGAGGCACAGGTGCAGCTCACAAGTTCGGCGGGGTCTTTGCGCCTAACGGTCTCAGACCGCGGCGTCGGAATGGCCGCAAGCCGCACTTCGCACCGTCACGGACTCGGTCTCGTCAACATAAAGGAACGCACGCGCCTTGTAAACGGGACCGTCAGTATCGAAAGCCAGCCGGATCAGGGTACGACTTTGACGGTGAAGGTACCCATCTGAGCCAAAGGGCTGCGATACATTACAAACGGCATCAATGTTGTGGACCCGGAAGATTCTTGCGCACGAAGGGAAAACCTCAAGCAAGCAAAATCATGTAAGGCTCTTTTTAGGTTTCGGGTTATGGGTCTTTACGGCCACGGAAATGCAGGCCGGGGACGTGATTACCGTCTCGTACCCATTCCTGGGTGTGAGCCACATTACGCGAGCCGGAAGCGCTCCCGACTTTCCACGCAACGTGAAGATACACGTTGTGAAGATCGACTTGAGAGCGCCATCTCTTTCCTTCAAGTTCACACCCCACAGCGGCACGCGGGACACCTTCAGGCAAACTACACTTCAATACCTCAACGACATGGGGGCGCAAGTCGCGATCAACGGCGCTTTCTTTTCGCCATTCCCATCGACCGACTTCAATGCGGCTCTTATTGGGTTTGCCGCTTCCAACGGAAATGTCTATTCGCCTTTCGAGTTGCCCAACCAGAACTACGCGATCGTAAGGGATGCGCCGTCAATCAACATCGACCCACACAACAACGCGAGTGTCGTACACCGGGATCCGGCTTATTCGGATGGAACCTGCTATGGCATGTGCCAGGCGGTGGATGGGCTGCATGTTCTGGAGAAAGTCACGTTGTGGAATACGTTCAGCGGATCGGCTCAGATCGTCACCAATGGCGTGAAAACGATTCCGTGCTACCTGGATGCCAGTCATCCCGATTGCCCGTTAATCGGTCCAGGTCCCGCCAACTATTCGAACAGCAATTCGTGGTATGAGCGTGTCAATGCGCGGACGGCGATCGGATTGAGTTGCGACAGCAAGACTCTGGTATTGTTCACGGTGGATGCGGCCAACGGAAGCTCGGGTATGAGGGTTTCCGAGGTGGCGGATCTTTTGATACGCGACTACGCTGTTTGCAACGCGCTAAACATGGACGGAGGCGGCTCTACCAGTTTGGCGATACGAGACCCGGTTACGGGGATCGGCAGGTTGGTCAATTCATCGTCTGACAACCCGAACGGCCGCGCCAACGCGAGCGGCCTAGCTGTGTTCGCGGCCCGCGATACCGAACCGCCGCATACGACGGCAAAGGTGACGCCTGCGCCTAACATGAACGGCTGGAACAACA
>QHXU01000473.1:6780-7132 GCA_003223065.1 Acidobacteriota bacterium
GAATACTCTGTCACGGGAGCACAGCCGAGCGGCGCGCAAGAGGCCGCCGGAAAAACGGCATCGCTCCACTTGGTTTCCGAAGGCCTTACGACGATCCATTACTTCGCTACAGATTTCGCAGGAAACAGGGAGGCGTCCCGGTCTCTAACGATCAAGATTGACAAGACCCGGCCGGTCATTTCGGGGATGCCCGCGGCCGGCTGCACGCTCTGGCCGCCGAATCGCGAACTGGTGCAGGTTGCCACCGTGACGGCTACCGATGTGCTGTCGGGACTTGAAGCGGGCTCCTTAACGGTCACCGGCAGCAGCAACGAACTAATTGACCCCAACGATCCGGCGATTGTCATTAAGC
>QHXU01000474.1 GCA_003223065.1 Acidobacteriota bacterium
GCGCGCCGCTTCCTTGAAACGCCGGTGATCAGTATCGGAGGCCTCACGATGGGCGGAGCGGGGAAAACGCCGATGGCCCTGCACCTGGCGCGGCGCTTGAGGGAAGCAGGCCGCAACCCGGCTATCCTCACGCGCGGCTACAAGCGCAAAGCGGGAAAGCCCGTGGTAGTGGTCGCGCGCGGCGACAAGGCAGAGGTCGCGCTCACAGGCGATGAGGCGCAGATCTTCATCCGGGCCGGTGATGCACACGTAGGTATCGGAGGCGACCGGTTCGCCACTGGCCGGCGTATGGAACAGGAGTTAAAGCCCGGCATTTTCGTCCTGGATGACGGATTCCAGCATGTACGCCTGGCCCGAACGCACGATGTCGTGCTCATCGATTCCCTCGATCCGGTTGGCGGTGGAATGTTTCCCTTGGGCCGCCTGCGCGAGCCCCTGGAGAGCCTGAAGCGCGCCACGGAAATCGTGATCACGCGTGTCGAGCCGGGCCAGGACACCGCCGGAATCGAAGGGCTGGTGCGGCGATACAATTCCGAAGCGCCGTTGTTTCACTCACGCGTCGTGCCACGGCGTTGGGTGGACTTGCAATGTGGGGCGGCGCGAGAGATTTCCGACGCAGGCGTGAGGCGCGTGGGGGCGTTCTGCGGCCTGGCGATGCCGCGCGCATTCTGGCGCACGCTCGAGGAGATGGGGCTGGAGATCGCTTTTCGCCGGAGCTTCAGCGATCATCATCACTATCGCCCAGGCGAGCTCAAGCGGCTGGCGGAACAAGCCTCGGCAGCAGGAGCGGAAACACTGGCGACGACGGAAAAGGATGCCATGAATCTCTGTGAAGGCGCAGTGGAGATTGTGGCGCCAACCCGGCTGCTGTGGCTCGAAATCGGGGTCGAGATCGATCAGGAAGAGGATTTCCTGCGCCGCATCCTATGAGGACAGCGATTTTCGGAGGAACCTTCGACCCGATTCACCGCGCGCACCTGATCGTGGCGCATGAGGCGGCCGCTGCATTCTCGCTCGACCGCGTGCTGTTCATCCCCGCGGCCAATCCTCCCCACAAGGAAGCCGGCGCGGATTACGAGGATCGCTACAAAATGGTGGAACTGGCCTGCGCGGGCGAGCCACGTTTCATCGCATCGCGTCTCGAAGCCGGCAGCGAGAAGAGTTACTCGATCCGCAGCATCGAGCGGGTGAAAGCGATGGGAGGCGAAGTATTCTTCGTGATCGGAGCCGATGCATTTGCGGAGATCCGCACCTGGCACCGCTGGGAAGACGTGGTCGACGCGGTCGATTTCATCGTGGTCACGCGCCCGGGGCACGCCTACACGAGTCCTCCTGGGGCGCGGGTGCATCGGCTGGATACGGTGGCCCTGCCGATCTCCTCTTCCGATATCCGGCAGGCGCTGGCGCGCGGGGAAACACCGGACGGATTGCCGCCGGCGGTCGCGGAGTACATCCGGGAGCACGGGCTTTACTCAAAGTGACCGGCGCGGAGGCAGGCCTTACTGAAGCGAGAGCTTGCCGTCCTTCACGATGAAGTCGCTGTCTGAGCTGATGCTCGCGTCGGGAAAGAAGAACCAGCGACGGAAACTGCCGCGCACCGCCCCACCCAACTCTTCGTTATCACCCAAGCTCATCCGTAGCACGGCGTTGCCGTAGCCATAATATGGCAGCACCTTCGAGCCGGGCGGAACGGCGAGCTTCGGGTTCACTCCGACGCCGATCTCGCGAAACTGAAATGCAGCTGGTCCGCCGGCTTTTAGTGCGGCCTCCACGGCGTCGCGGTTCTCGCCGGCTTCGATCCTTGTGACGCGGCCACCTGCAAACTGCAGACGAATATTGCGAGCCACAACATTGCCGAAACGCGCCTCCGGAATCACCATGCGGCCGGCAACCGAGCCCTCGTCGGGAGCAATTCGCACGACTCCGGCGGGCAACTCGATCTCGCGGTCGACACGAACCCGGGCCGAGCGCATACGGCGCGCGGAGGCGTCGCCATCCTGTTTGTTAGCCGGCCGGTCCATGGTGCGAAACGTTAGATTGGTGCCGGCCGGCGTGCGGACACGTATCGTGCCGAAGCGAAGAGCAGCGATGACGCGATCCTGCAGCCCGGAAAGCGCGGCATAGTCGATATCGAGCGCGTCCTCATAGAGGCGATCGAATTCCGGCGGATGAGCCGTTGGGAGGCCGTCGGCGAGCACGCTGCCTTCGCTCCAATGGAAATGAATTTCGCGATGCGCACCCCCTTGGTCGAGCCATTGGACGAGCGCCTGCTGTTCTCCCGGCGAGACATAGCGGACCGCTGTCCGCAACGGCAGCCATAGGTAGACATCGGCCGATTTGAGCAGCTCTG
>QHXU01000475.1 GCA_003223065.1 Acidobacteriota bacterium
CCGCGGCCGTTAATCCCGTAGTTAGCAGCGTGCGCTCGACAGGATACGTCGGCTTGCCCGTCAGAAACATCTTTTCGATGTTGTTTACGAGCGGACTAAAGAAATTCGCGAGCGTTGTCCGCCCGTCCGGCATGGGTAAATACATCTGTGTCGAGAACGGCTTCCGAACGCCATCGATATACGCGGCAAAGTTGAAGTCGCGCACCAGGCCGTTCATGAGCAGCATGGTGCACTTTACGCCGTCCGCATGCTCGTACCGGTAGGCGACCGGATTCTTCACCAGCCTCCGCATGTCCTTGAGCGTCGGAAAGACATCGTTGAAGCCGGCGCGGGCGGGTGTAATCGTGTGGCTCCTGCACAGCGCGGCGTTCATCAGATCCTGCGTCCAAACACCTTCGGTCGAAGCGTCCCAGAACGTGTCGCCACGGTAAGCCTGCAACCACTTCACTCCGGCCTCGCCGCCGTGGCGGCGCTCCACCATGCACTGGATCGTCTCCAGTCCGTGGAAGTCATAGCTGTCGACCCCGCCGTAGCAGACGCACATCGCCTCCCGCACGCGCGATCCGGTTGGAAACTCGACCGATGGTATCCGCCAGGTCACCGGGAGACTCGAACCCGCCATGAACGCGAAGCCAAGCTCCCGCGCGCTGCTATACATCTTATGCGCCCAGTCCCAATTCCAAGAAAGGTGCTTGTCGTTGAACACCGGAACGGATCGCCCGCTGGCTCGGAAGACAGCCAGCATCTCCTCGAAAAAACGATACCGCGGATATTGTACTTGTCCCTTCTCGGTCTTCGGATAGTTGCCGTGTTCGCCAACAATCACTACTCCATCCACCGCCAGCTTTCCAGTCCCGCAGCCTAAGGCCTCCGCAATGGTCGGGTAAATTTTCATCTGCGGAAAACGCGAGGCGCGGTCGCGGCTGAGGTCGTCGCGACCAACCTGGTCTACGTAAAGGGCAACCAGGTCCATCGGGGGATGGTGATGCGCGCCGTTCCAACCGTATCCTTCGAGGAAGCGATCGACAATATGTTGCGTGTGCGAGTGCTTCCGGTAGACAGTCGTGATCGCCGCGAGCTTCGGACGTTGGGCAGCCATGCGATTAGTCCGACTCGCAGTCATTATAATCCCCTATGGAGGGTGCCGTTTTGTCGAAGCCCTGGCTTGCCTTTTCTCTGGCGTCGCTCTGCCTGGGCGCCGCCGTGTCCGATCGCGCGCGATCGTTACACCAGAAAGCTTTGGTTTTCGATGCGCACATCCACGCGATCGAGCGTGAGTTTTATCACGGAGGTGACATTGGCGAGCGAAAACCGGATGGCCAGTTCGATCTTCCTCGCGCCCGCGAAGGTGGAGTCGGCGCCATGTTCTTCTCTTTCTACGTAACCGAGGATTACTATCCGGGCCGCTTTGAAACCAAGCAGGCGTTGCGGCTGATCGACGCATGTATCCGGCAGATCCGGGACAACAGCTCCACCATCGAAATCGCGCACAACGCGACCGAGATCGAGCGAATTCACGAGGCGGGCAGAATCGCGGCCGTGCTCGACATTGAGGGAAGCTTTGATCTCGACGGCGACCTCGGCGTAATGCGCAATTTCTACCGCCTGGGGCTCCGCTCCATGCAGTTGTCCGCCCACAACTGGCAAAGCAACTACGCGGACTCTTGCTGCGCACCTGCCCAATGGCACGGCCTGAACGATCGGGGACGCGCCTGGATTCGCGAGGCAAACCGTCTTGGCATGGTCATTAACGTTTCGCATGCATCGGACGACGCCATTTCGCAGGCGATCGACCTGAGCACCGACCCCGTTATCGCCACGCACCATGGGCTGCGCGAGTTCAATGACATTCCCCGCAACATGCCTGACTGGTTGCTTAAGAAACTCGCGTCTAAAGGCGGAGTGATCGGCTTTCAAATCGGCAACGAGTTTCACAACCGCAAGTTATTCGAGTGGCGCACGCAGAACGCGGGAAAGCCCTTCTGGGACACCAACAGCATTGCGAACCGGAAAACGCCTCTGACCATCTTCGACATCGATCAGATCGCCGGGCGCCAGTTCCCGATGGCCGGGTACAACGTGCCGGAAGAGTTGAAGTTCTCGGTGGCCGACTGGGTGGCCGTTGTCGACCGCGCGATCCAGCTCGTGGGCGAGGATCACGTGGCGTTGGGAACGGACTTCGATGGCGGGCCTACGCTGCCCAAAGACATGCGCGATGTGAGAGACCTGCCGATGATTACGGACGCAATGCTTCAACGGGGCTACTCCGAGGAAAGGATTCGTAAATTCCTCGGCGGAAATATTCTGCGCGTGTTCCGCCAGATTACCGGGAAAGGCCGATAACCGCGGAGACGTTTTCGTTTGCGGCACTAGTATCGGCCGAACCCGGACAATCCACAACAATAGGCGTCTGCGCAACTTAAGCCGAAGACAAGCGTTTGAAGCTAATGAGCAGAATTTGCGCGCCTCCGTTATCATCGCCACGTATAACCGGGCGCACGTGGTCTGCAGGGCCATTTCTTCGGCCCTGGCAGCGATTCGCCCTGGAGACGAAGTGATCGTCATCGATGACGGCTCAGTGGACCAAACCG
>QHXU01000477.1:0-461 GCA_003223065.1 Acidobacteriota bacterium
GCCCGATGGAACAGGTTGCTGGCCGATTCGATCAACCGGGCTGCCTCCTCCTGAAGAGAACGATCGGCAGCCGCCGAGGGCGTTTCGGGTACGGGAGTTCTTCGTACGGGTAGGGCCGCTTCAGCGGAGCGCCGCCGAAGCCGAACCCGCGGCAACACCCGCTGCCCATCATTGAACGGCAAAATCGGCAGGCAGCAGCTCGACGCGATCAGCACGCTGCCAATCGCGGCGAGACTTGCAAATGTAGTGCGTTCTGAAGTAAACCGGCCTGGCTCGGTCGTGCTACCCGGCACGCTCATTTGTTCGCGCTGTTTCGGACACAACCGGAAGGGCGTGCATGGCTTCGGCCAAGTGGACCAGATCCTGCTTGCGGGCCTTGTTATGGCGCTTAGCCTCGTACATCCTCCGGTCGGCCGCGGCCAGAAGCTCTTCCGGTTCCTCCCCGTCGGTTCCCAGACTCG
>QHXU01000477.1:484-3075 GCA_003223065.1 Acidobacteriota bacterium
CGAGGCGGCATTCTGGAACCGTTCCACGATGGCCCCAGCATCGCACGCCGGAACGCCTCTTACGGTGATGGCAAACTCGTCGCCGCCCATGCGCGCGACGTAATCCTGAGGGCGGCACTGACGCCTGAGGGCGGCTGCAAGAACCTGCAGCAGACGATTTCCTTCCAGGTGTCCCAGCCGGTCATTCACGGCCTTGAAGCCATCCAAATCGCACACGAGCACGATCAGCGGGATGCCCTTCTCGCGGCAGTCGTGTACCTCGCTTTGGAGGTGCATGAACAGAGCGCGCGCGTTAGGAAGATGGGTCAGGTAGTCGAGGACGGCGCCATGTTCCGCTTGTTGGTACTTCACCGCATTTTCAATGGTGACTCCGAGCTTGGAGCTGATGGCCATCACGATCCGCAGGTGATCCCGGGTGAAGGCGTCCTTGCCTGGGTCATACAGGGTCAACGCGCCCAGGACACCGGAAACTCCCTCCAGCGGCACTGCCAGTGCCGAACGCATCCGGGTGAACTTGTCGGGATCGTTCAAATACCCGGGTTCCACGGCCGGATTCCCGTTCACGATGGGCTTCTTGTTCTCGACTACCCATCCGGACAGGCCCTGCCCGATGGGGATTTCGAGTGAGGAGAACAGGCGGGCGTCCTCGCCTAGGGCGAACTCGCACTTCACCACGGCGTCCTTGCGCAGATACACCGCGATGCCGCCGTAGGGCACCAGCTTAGCCAGACCCGTGGCAAAGATCGAAAGCGTCGCATCGAGACTCAGGGAGCTGCCGATGTTGCTGGTGATCTCCAGGAGGATCTGGGCTTCCTGGCGAGCGGCTCCGATCCGTTCCAGAAACTCGACCGGCTGGTGTCCGGGCACCTCTGGACGAGGAAGCGTCTTCTCGAACCCCGCAGAAGGCGCTTTCCCGCGGGTCACCTTAACGTCCCTGGAGAGACGAGGGCGGTCCGGCGCTTTTACGTCGGCCTTACTGTTGAGCTCCTGATAGCGGCGCTGGAGGATCTCCACCACTTTGGGATCGAAGCGCGCGCCGGCTTCTTTTACCACGTAGGCCAGAGCGTCGTCGAGAGGGATGGCCCGGCGGTATTGACGGTCGCTGGCGAGGGCGTCCAGGCAGTCGACCGCCGCGAGAATCCGCGCGCCCGTGGGAATGGCGTCGCCCTTGAGCCCGTCAGGGTAGCCATTTCCATCCCACTTCTCATGGTGGCTACGAACGATGGGAACGACGGGATAAGGAAAGCACACGTGCTCGAGGATCTCGGCCCCCACAATCGGGTGGATTTTCATCTTGTCGAACTCTTCCACGGTCAGCTTGCCCGGTTTGGAGATGATGTGCTCCGGCACGGCCAACTTCCCGATGTCGTGCAACACCGATGCCGCACGCAATGCTTCGAGTTCCACATCGGTCAGCCCCATTTCTCGGCCGATCTCCAGGGCGTATACCTGCACGCGCTGGAGATGATCGTGCGTGGTCTGGTCTTTGGCCTCGATGGCCAGCGCCAGAGCCTCGATGGTGCGAAGGTGCAGGTCCGAGATCGATTCCGCGTACCTCCGTTGATCTTCCGCGTACCTTCGTTGATCCTCGGCGGCCCGCTTTTCGTCATTGAGCCGTTTCAAGTACGTGTGATAGGAGCGGTAGATGAGATAGAGCGATGGGAGACCCAGCATCGCGACTTGCCAGCCGGCAACCTTGCTGCCCCAATACAGAGCGCCAGCCAGTGCGGCTCCCAACAAGTAGTAGGGGAACGCCCACAGGTAGCAATCCCGCCAAACCCGGAGGACACTTTTGTCCTCGGTGAGCGCGATGATGGCGCCGACTGGAATCGTGTTGACCAGAAAGTAGGCAACGGCCGCAGCGGCCATCATCAGGGGAAACTCCAGGCCGGCGGAGCGCAGCCAGCCCCAGTTGAAGAGGCGCCACGCGATGGCCGCCGCGACGGCCGCGAGGCTCAGATTGAACGCCGCCTGGACCAGCTTGGGCTTGGACTTGATCCGCCAGAAGTACTGCACCAGGAATCCGCTGCCCCCGATCGCAATGGTCTCGCCCATGCTGAGTTGGGCGATTGAGATCAGAACGAAGAAAAAACTGACCGACATGGTGCCGTTGACCGTGGGAAGCGTGATCTTCAGGCTGCTGCCGATTAAGGTGAGCGCCAGGTATATGGCAAAGCGTAGCCGGGATTCACAGTGCCACGCGGCGTAGGCCTGGGCGAAGGCGAAGGTGCCCAGCAGGATGACGCACGCCACGTAGGCTTTGGCTATCGGTCGCATGAGTAGTACTTCCCACAGGAACTATCGGCAGAATCACCGGCACCCGGTAGGAACGGCCAGCGGGCTCTTACCCGGACGAGCCGCCCCGTCATTTATGCCGCCGTTTTCGCCAGGTGCAGGCGATAGGAAGTTTAGACCATGGCCGTCGCCGGTTGTACCGGCAACAACGAGTTCCCTCCCGTGGAGTGGCTGGCCACTATCATAAGGGCCGCAGCCGCCGCGCCCACCAGGCAGTACGGAAGGGACCAGAAGTTACATCCCTCCCAGGTGCCTCTGAGCGGGTCATGCGCCGCTGGTCGTTGGAGGGTTACAGG
>QHXU01000477.1:3133-3498 GCA_003223065.1 Acidobacteriota bacterium
AGGCGGAGAAGCCTTCGATCTGGAAGGAACCCCTATGGAGCGGAATTGCGCCGGCGTTGGAAGATTACGTTCCCGAATCCTCCGGTGACGCTGCCGAAATCCGATGGATCGATACGCCCGTTGCTGCAGCGCGCTTTCGGCCGAGTGATTTATTCTATCGAGGGTTTGATGACGCGCACCAGCATTACCAGGTAGCTGAGGCGATCACGGGTCCAGCCGCCAAGCCAACAGACCTCCCAATCGTCAAAGCGGGAGCCGATTGTTACTGGCGTTTCAAGCGGAGGAGCCTAGTTTCCAGGCGCATGCGCGTGACACATTCATGGCTCGCCCTTCTATTGCACCGTCGCTGTCACGTTGGAACTCCA
>QHXU01000478.1 GCA_003223065.1 Acidobacteriota bacterium
TCACTGCCGCAGTGCGGGCACTTGACGCGCGTTTTTTCCAACTCTGAGATGTGGAGTGTTCGCTCGAAATTCTTGCCGCAGTCGCGACAAAGAAAAACGTAATAGGGCACGGTGCACCTCCTGGGTGTTTTTCCTCTGGGGACATTGTAGTACCTACGGCTGCTCCTGGTGAAAGCGCAAGCGACCGGAAGCGAATATTGCTTATCGCTTCAACGAAGGAGTACAATCAGGACCCACCTACTGTAACGGGGAAGGAACACAACATGCTTCGACACAGACTTTGGAGTAGTACAGCCATAACGGCGCTAACGTTTGCGATGCCTAGTATCTCCATGGGACAGGCGCAGTCCAGTCCTCAGTGGAGCGTCATCACCACCACTCAGATCAAGCCCGAGTTCCGGCAGGAATATGAAGCGATCCAGAAAGAAATCACCGCGGCTTACAAGAAGGCCGGCGCGCCCTCCCGGCCTGTTGTTCAGACGATCATCGGTGACCTCGACGAGTACGTGTCGATCGCGCCGCTCGGCAAGTTCGGCGAGATGGACGGGCCGTCGATTCTCGCGAAAGCCCTGGGGGATGCGGGCGAACAGCGGCTCCTGCACCGAATCGGCGCGTATTTGTTGGGCGCACACCGCGTAACGTCCATCGCGCTCAACGACATCAGTATCCGAACACCGATGGCTGATCCAGGCGCGTTCGCCCACGTCACATTCTTGCGGCTCGCTCCCGGTAAGGGCGCGGACTTCGCCGCATACATGAAGGATGACTACATTCCGGCGATGCGCAAGGCTGATGTAGCCAACCTTTGGTTGAGCCAAACGGTTTTCGGTGGAAATCCGAATGAGCGCGTGATGGTCAGGCCAATGCACAAACTGGCGGAGATAGACCTTGGACCGCTTACAACCAGGGCGCTCGGCCTGGAGGGAGCGCGCCAATTGATGGCGAAGCAGAACGGTATCGTCGAATCAGTTCACTACACGATTGTCCGTGTCAGGCCCGATTTGAGCCTTATGCCCGCGCCGCCGGAAAAGCCTAAAGCTGAGCAGTAGCGAGTCAACGGCATTGAGCGCCCAGGACGGCGGCCCCGCACCGGACTGGACCATGTGATAGCTGCACGGCGTGTTTGCCAGAATCTCCACCGCTTTGCCGGACAAGGGAGTTCTCGAATTCGAAATCGAGGCATTGCTGGCGCTGCTTGCCATCGTCGTTACTCTCTTACTTTGCGCTGTTGTGACCGGGCTTGCGGGCCGGAAGCCGAGTCTTCCGGAAGACCTTGCTGGAGCGGACCGGCAAGCAGCACAGTTGCGGTCTTCCGTGGCAACGTTCCGCCGGTACTTCTTGGCAGCCGTCATAGGGCTCGCCAGCGGATTGGCGATCGTATGGTACAGAGTGCTTGGCAACGTTGTCTGGGAAATGGTCCTGGTTGCCTGCATATGTCTTCTGGTGTGGAGCGCGTTTCACGTTCCGCGCCTTCGCAGGTGGATCTGGCTGATACCTGTGATCGCCTTCATGGGTGCGTGGACGGCTTCGTACGTTCGTTGGCCCGCGGCGAGCCCTCAGCGAGTCGCGCGTGAGTTTCTTACTAAAGTCAACCACGGAGACTGCGAAGCCGCTTGGCAATACTTTTCAACCGATGCGCAGCGGGCAATCGAGGCCGAAGCGGAGAGGCGCCAGTCGCAGAACTATTTAAAGGGCTGGCACGACGAGCTATGGTCCGCCCACAATTTATATTGCAAGCCCAACGGAGTGAATCCCTACCGGGACTACGATCCCCGCAGCGTGGCCGTGCTCACCCAGACAGCCACTCGCGCGCGGATTGGCGTCAAGCAGGGGGAAGCGTCCGGATTCCTCATCCCAGGCTTCTTCCCGACCAAGACGATCTGGCATGATCGCCAGATGGAGCTGGTACGGGAAGGGCGTGATTGGAAATTGGACCGCCCCAATCCTACCGGGAGTCCAATCCGGTAAATCCAGAACCACTTAAGGCGCTGACAAGAATCGTTAGATACCTCGCCCTATCGAACTCGCGCTGTCCGGCCGACATATGACTTAAGACGCGTGATTTACAAAAAGCTGAAAAGGACTAGCTTTATGCCCGGCGGCTTCTTTCATCTGGAAGAAGAGTCGACCAAGACACGTGTGTCCGGCTACGGCCACGGCGACCACATAAAGCTCAAAGACGAATACGGCAACATCTGGCGCGGATCAGCCGTTCGTAATCCCGACAACTCCGTCGTCTACCGCTTCCGCGACGCCAACGGCCACACGCTCACCGGCGTATCCGACAACACGGTCGTCACCCTCCGTGATGAAAAGGGGAAAACCTGGAAGGGCTTCGTCGACTGAAAAGACCTGTATCTGCCCTCAACGGATCCGATTAACTGCCGCCTGCCGTCTCCAGCACCATCTGCCACAGCAACTCGACGCCGTCCTCGAGGTTCTTCGGAGTGATGCGCTCGTCGTTTCCGTGGGCGCGGCTGTCCGAGCCTTCTCTCACGAAGATCGGTACGCCGTAGACGGCCACGCCGCGCGCGCGGAGGAAGCTGCCGTCGGTGGCGCCACGGGACATGTAGGGCACAACAATGTCGAGATGCGCGCGATCGCGTGTTCCATGGCGCGATAGGCCGCCGTGGTCAGGGAACTCGGCTCGGTGGCGGGCATCTGCTGGCCGGGCGCAAGCGACACTTCGATCAGACTGTCGTTGATCGCCTGCCGGAAGCGGGCCAGGACATCTTCGCGGGTCTCGTTCGGAAGCCGGCGGACATCCACCTGCGCCTCCGCCGTGTTGGGGATGACGTTGATCTTGATGCCGGCCCGCAGCATGGTGGGCACGACGGTGGTACGCAGCATGGCATCGATTTCCGCATCGTGGGAGCGGATCTGGTTCGCGGTAGCCTGCGCCGTAATCGGATTGTCCAGTCGCGGCAGCAGCGGACCAAGCCATGAATACTCCGGCAATTTCGAGACCTCGCGCAAGTAGCGGCGCGTGGTCGTGTTCAGTTTCACGGGTTCCTCGGAGTCAGAAAGCTTCACCACGGCCCGGGCCAGCCGCAACACGGGATTGTCGGCTCTCGGCAGCGATCCGTGGCCGGCAGTGCCTCTCGCTGTCAGAGTGATGCGCGTCGGGATTTTTTCCGTCGTCTGTACTTCGAATACCTTCGGGCCATCCTTCGTCTCCAGGATGGAGCCGCCCTCGTTGAGCGCGAACTCGGCGTCGATCTTCGGCCATGCGTGCTGGATTACCCACTGGATGCCCGTCGAGCCCGCCTCCTCATCCGCCTCGGCCAGCAGGATCAGGTCGCGGCTCAGCTTGATATTGCGGCGCTTGATCTCGATCATGACGGCCAGCTCCGCCGCGAGTAGCGATTTGTCGTCCTGCGTGCCGCGGCCGTAGATGAATCCGCCGCGGTTTTCGGCGCTGAACGGATCCACCGTCCATTGGCTGCGGTCGGCCGGGACAACGTCGCTGTGCGCCATCAGAAGAAGGGGCCGGCCGTGCCCGCTGCCGCGCAGCCGGGCGACGAAATTCATTCGCCGCGGATCACTGCCCATCAACTCACACTGAATGCCGTGCGAATCCGCCACCTGTTTTAGGTATTCTGCGACACGAGTCTCATTACCCGGCGGGTTGGAGGTATCCAGGCGGACCAGGTCGATCAAATATTGCCGCGTGCGATCCCCGAGCGACCGGTTGTCGTCGGCCACCCCGAGAGCCGCGAGCAGGAAGGACAAGGCGTAAACACGCCGCATTACCCCAAATCTTATCACGCGACATCAAGACGCATTCCGTTGCGCTTCCTTGAGAGAATGTAGCCATGCTGAAGTTGTTCGCCCTGCTCGCAGTGGCGCTTGCTTCCGGCCACTGGCCGCAATTTCGAGGGCCTGGCTCGCTGGGGGTCGCCGACGACGCGGCGCCGCCGGACAAATGGTCCTCCAGCGAAAACGTTGCGTGGAAAATCGAAATCGCCGGCGTCGGCTGGTCCTCTCCCATCGTCTGGGGCGAGCGCATTTACGTTACCAGCGTGGTAAGCACTGGGGAAGTTGAGAAGCCCAAGAAAGGACTCTACCTGGGCGGCGAGCGCAAAGCTCCCACCGACGAACACCGGTGGATGGTCTACGCAGTCGACTTCAACTCCGGTAAGATCCTTTGGGAACGGGAGGCGCGCCGCGGGATTCCGCCGGGCCCTAAGC